>CAYFVC010000026.1:0-113469 GCA_964346665.1 uncultured archaeon | reverse complement strand
CCTTCCGTCGGGTCGCCTATTATGCCATGTTTATCACCGCTCATTTCGAGGGTCGCATTCGTACACAATGTTCCCGTCCTCAGGAGCATGGAAAGTGTTTGCTTTGTTTTGGAGCTGATTTCCCCTTTGTTCGAGAGGAATTTTCCCTCTGGTTTATACCCTTCTCCTGTAACTTCTACCATCTCGTTCGGAACCCATATCTCGCTTATCATCATCTCATTTTTTGTCAAAGTTCCCGTCTTGTCAGCGCATATGATGGTTGTCGAACCCAAGGCTTCAACAGCAGGCAGTTTCCTCATCAGAGCGTTACGTTTCGCGAGTCTTTGTAAACCGAGGGCGAGCGTTATCGTTAGAACAGCAGGTAAACCTTCGGGGATCGCTGCCACAGCAAGTGCTATACCCATTATCACCATTGTTATCAAAAGGGATTCTGTTATGGGTTGCCCTGTTAGAGGACCTCCCCTTGCTATGCCTATCACCACTACCATGACGCATATGACAAGGATTATGATACCAAGTCTCTTGCCAAAAATATCAAGCTTTCTCTGTAGTGGGGTTGGTTCTTCTTCTGCCTTTTGGACAACCTTTGCTATTTTCCCTATTTCGGTATTCATCCCTGTTTCGACAACCACGCCCATGCCCCTTCCATACGTTACGAGTGTTCCTGTGAAAGCAAGGTTCTTCCTTTCCGCTAGCGGAACATCCTCCACAACACTTGTGCCTTTAGAAACAGGGACAGATTCACCCGTAAGGATTGCCTCATCTATTTTCAATTCAGATTCCTTTATTATTCTGATGTCAGCGGGAACCCTGCTCCCCCCTTCTAGAAGAATTATATCGCCAGGGACAAGGAATTCGCTAGCTATCCTTCTTTCCTTCCCTTCGCGTATCACAACAGCTTCAGGGGATGTTAACTTCTTGAGGGCTTCTATTGTTTTTTCTGCTTTATATTCCTGTACGAAACCGAAGATCGCGTTCAAAATTACTATCACTATTATCGCTAAAGCGTCGATCACCTCTCCTATGAGAGCTGAAAAAACAGTGGCTGCTATTAGTATGATTATTAAGAAGCTCTTGAACTGGGAGATAAAGATTTCAATTCTGCTTATTCCCTTTTCCTTCTTTATTTCATTGTATCCGTATTCATCAAGTCTTGATTTCGTTTCTTCCTCGCTCAGGCCTTTTTCAGAACTTCGTAACCTTTTCAACGCCTCTTTTGCTTCCAGTTCATGCCAATTCGTACCCTTTGCTTTGATACCAGAAAATGTTTCCATGATTATAAATTGTTTGTTCTTGCTTAAATCTCAAAAATAAAAAAGGGTGGGGAGGCTAATAACCTGGTATCGCGCCTGGCTGGAATAGGCCTAAACCCACCAGTGATGCTATTAAAGCGGCAAAAAACGCAGCTATTATGACTACCGGTATTATTATCGCTATGATTATCGCAAGTGCTGCCCGGCCTCCCGTGATCCCATGAAATCTAACCATCCCCATTCCTGTCAATACCCAAGACCATATCATTGTTATAATGTTGACTAAAGGTATCCAGCCCAGAAGATAATTCGGCGTTCCGCCATAGAAAACTGATTTCATTGTCTGTACCAGACCGTTTTTCGCTCCCAATACGTATGCCCACAGGTGAAGCCAAAGACCCCAAATGACCGATATTATGATTGCTCCTACGTAACCAGTGACCAAGCTTATCACGAATATTGTTGCTGGGTTCATAAAGGCAGTTGCTTCAGGCGGGATTGATCCAAATGGTATAAAGCCTGTTGCGAAACTCATCCAGAAGGCCGCCATCACTGCTCCCAGAACCGCTGTTATTATCGCAAGAACCAACAAGTACTTGAAGGCTTCGTTGAGTGTTGTTGTCTTTTCGTTATCAAAGCTCGTTCCCGGATCTGTTAGAAATGAAAACCCCTTTTTTATATAACTCATCATATTTTAACCCCCATTTTATATTTTATCATATTTTTTGTTAAGAAATAGTTGGTTTTCTGGTTTATTAAATTATTCCTTTTTGAGTTTCATAATCGCTTCCGCGATATCTTTCGTTTGCTCAAGCATCGCTTTCGCTTCGTCCTTTGAGACACCTGTCTGCTCTGCGACCATTTCCACGTCCTCTTCGCTTATTTCCTCACGGGGTCTTTCTGAGATTTCGCCGGTGATCTGGAACGTTTCTTGGCCCATCGCCTTCACCTTCGAAACCTGGGGGTTTGATATCACTATCTCCTTGTCCGGGGTTTTGATTACAACCTCTTCCGCTTCTATGTTCGTTGCCTGTATCCCCATCTGCTTCATCATTCTTTCCATCTGTTTGGGGTTGATTTTCATAGAGATCAATAAAGATATTTAGGCTGTTAATTTAAAAATTGTAGTGTTTGGAAGTTATTTTCCAAACTATACTTTTGGATAACGAAATGGTTTTATTGTTAAATGCGCAAATCTCAATATGCTTTTTCAGATTCTTGATGTGGACTACACGTTGGTTGATGAGAAACCAATTATTAGGATATTCGGGAAAGAGGAGAAAGGCGAAACGGTTTGCGGTTTTTTCGAGAATTACGAGCCTTATTTCTACGTCATGGGGAAGGAGGTGGAGGAGAACGTGAAGAACGAAGGTAATGTTGTCAGGGTTGAAAAGGTCAAGAGATTCCTTCCTTTAGGTTACCAGAAAGAGAGGACGGAAATGTATAAAATAACCCTGAGGAATCCTGCCAAAACCCCTGAGATACGTGATCGCTTGATCTCGAAAGGGTTCAAAGTCTTTGAAGCAGATATCCCCTTCAAAAACAGATTCATGGCGGATTTTGATCTGAGGGGGATGGACTGGATAGAGGTTGAGAAAACCAACGGGATAACGACAAACACGGTGAGCACTGAAAAAAAAATCAAGATAAAAGATTTTAGAAAAGTAGAAAGGAGCGGACTCTCACCCCTAAAATTCCTCGCGTTGGATATTGAGTGTATTTCGCTTAAAGGAGGTCTTCCTGAAAGCAAGAAAGACCCCATAATAATGATTTCTTTTGCATTCAGCGAACCATATAAGGGGACGAATGAACTTGTCCTGAGCACCAGAGCGGACAAAGATGTTGTGTTCTTCGAGGATGAGAAGGAGATGTTGAAGGGATTAATCGATATCATAATGGATTACGACCCGGATATCGTAACGGGGTTCAACGTAAACAATTTCGATATCCCCTACATACTCGATAGAATGAAGGAAAATGAGATATATCCGAGCTTTGGAAGGTGTAAGAAATTGGTGATGAAAAACCAAGTGATGAACAGGTTTAAGATCAACATAACAGGTAGGGTGATGGTAGATTCGTTTGAGATAGCAAAAAAGGATTTTTCGTTGAAAAGATATGATCTGAATACGGTGGCGAATGAATTGCTTGGGGAGAAAAAAGAGCCTGTCAAGCGTTCGCAAATAGAGATTTTCTGGAAAGGGGATCAGGAGAAATTCAGAACTCTCATCAGTTATTCGAAAAAGGATTCGAGGCTTGCAATAAATCTGGTTTTAAAACTAAATCTTTTGGATAAGTACATCGCGTTGGCAAAGGTTTCAGGCACTCTCCTTCAGGATATACTGGATTCCGGGGAGACCGCAAGGATCGAAAACCTGATACTTCGCGAATTCAACAAAGAAGGCTTCGTTCTCCCCTGCAAACCGGACAGGTCCGAAGTCTCTAGAAGGGAAAAGTTAAGGAAAATTGAGTTGAAGGGGGGGTATGTGATAGAACCAGAGAAGGGTTTGCATTCTAGCGTGCTCGTTTTGGATTTCAAGTCAATGTACCCTTCCTTGATAAGGACGTACAACATATGCCCGACCACCCTAATACTCGGGGATGATGTAGAAGGTATGATAAAATCTCCCTCGGGAGCGAGGTTCGTTCCAGAAAGCGTTAGAAAAGGTATTATATCAAGGATATTGGAGCAGTTGATGAAGGAAAGGCAAGACGTTAAAAGGGGTGTGAAAGTGGGGGTGGAACAAGAACATGAAAGGGAGATGAAAGCGAAAGAATTCGCCTTGAAGATAATGTCCAATGCTTTCTATGGGCATTTCGGATATCCGAGAGCGAAAATATATTCGCTGGATATTGCGAATTCCATAACCGCATCCGGAAGGGAAACTATTAAGAGAACGAAGGATTACATAGAGAAAAATTTCGGTTACAAGGTTATTTACGGTGATACGGATTCTGTGATGGTCAAAGTTCCTTTTGAAGACCTCGAAGATATGAGAAATGCAGGAGAGAATGTATCGAAAAGTATAACATCTGCTTTGAAGGGTGTGATGGAACTTGAATTTGAAAAGGTCTTCAAGCGATTCCTTCCGTTGACAAAGAAGAGATATGCTGCATGGTATTTTGAAGTGGGAAAGGATGGGTGGAAAGAGGGGATGGAAACAAAGGGTATAGAGACCGTGAGGAGGGACTGGTGTGGTCTCACGTCAGAAACCATTGAAAAGGTCCTTGAAATCATACTAAAAAATAATGACATCAAACTCGCTTTGAAGTATTTCAAGGGTGTGGTCAATGATATGGTTGCAGGCAAGATACCCATCCAGAAGCTCGTGATCACGAAAACCATGACAAAGAGAGCGGAAGGTTATGCTGGTATCCAGCCGCACGCCGAACTCGTGAAGAAGATAAGGAAACGGAGTCCTATGGAAGCACCTGGAGTGGGGGATAGGATAGGATACGTGATAACGAAGGGTTTGGAGCTGCTGTCAAAAAGGGCTGAGGATCCCATATACGTGATAGAGAAGGGTTTGGAAATCGACTCAAAATATTACATAGAGAACCAATTGCTTCCTCCTCTTGAAAGGATATTCATTGCACTAGGAATTTCAAAAACAGAACTTTTAGGGAAGGGTAAGCAGGTTGATTTGTTAGGAGTGATAAACGGTTTATATAAAAAACCAAAAGAAGTGAAAGATGTTCCCATCAGCGAGGTCAAGGGTTTCATCTGCAAAAAATGTTATAAAACCTATTCGCTTCCCCCTCTCTCCGGGGTGTGTGAATGTGGAGGTTCTCTTCTTTTCTCCTCTCCAAAGGGACCTGCCAGTAATGTTATTTTGAGTTGAATTTTTTCCTAATTATGAAGTTTAGTCAAAGTTCACCGTGAATGTGAACCCAGAAATTTAGAAAGAAATTTCTTGTGAAGTTTGAGAGTAAGAACTTCATGATTTTACTTCAATGACTCATGTGAATGTGAAATAACCTTCATTTCCCATGGAGATTCAAAGATGTTAATTTGGTCTATATACGTCGATTTTTCACGTGTTTCATAGGAAATGAAGGGGTTACCATAATATTTGGAAAAGCAATGTGTTCAGTCCTGAGAAATACACAATGGTTGGGAATAGAAGGAATCCCATGAGGTGCGTCCTCTTGATTCCAAGGGAGATCGTCAGCAACCCCAAGAACATCCCTGTAACCGAGACTAGCAGACCAAGGAATCCGGAAAATGTGATGACGAGGAATATCAAGGTTAAGAAAGTGAATGACATTATCTTCGTGTAATTTAAATTCTTCATCCTGTTCAGGAGGAACTTGCTCGCCTTGATCGTAAGCAATCCCGAAATTAACGAAGTCAAAACCCCTGCAACCATCAGCAAGCATACATCAGAGAAGGTGAAGTGATCAATAACCTGTGAAATCATCCACACCGCTCCTGACCTTGTCTTCCCTATGACATAGAAAACGATGAAGGTGAAGAAAATGTTTGAGGTGTTTATCCCTCCAAGCGCTATGAGAAATTCCCTCAGTTTCGCCTTTGTGAACTGCGCCGCTATTACCCCTGCCTGGGAAGATCCTATCCCGGGGAGCAATCCCGCTAGCAATCCTGCCAACCATCCCGTTACGCTCCCTTTCAACCAGTCTCCCTTGACTTCTTTCTGTGTTTTTTGTGGGGGGATTCTCACCCTTGTCATTATGCTTACCAGAATCGTGCTCATCCCGAAGAGTCCGGTGAACGCGGGAAACATCGCCCCATCCGAGGGGAACGAATTGAGTGTTATAAAGCCGAATATCCCAGCGACCAAAAACACCAATAATGCAGGAAAACGTTTCTTTTCCATGTAGATCATCCACGCAACGACTGATAAAAGGATTATGTGCATCACTGGTTTTATGGAATTGTAAATCAGGGGCAGGAAGAAAAACAAGGCTGGTAAGCTTAGAATTGTTAAGAATATCACGCCAAGACCTCCCATCGTAGCGAGGAATAAAGCTTCATAGCCTCTTCCTTTCAAGAGAAACTTGTGACCTGGGAGGACTGAAAGCACTGAATCCTCCTCTGGTGCTCCGAACAGGATGGTTGGGATGAAATCGAAGAAAGTGTTGGAAACCGCGAGTGAAACCACGAATGCCAGTATCATCTGAATCGGGAGTCCAACGAAAGCGAAGGCTAAAGAAAGTGTTAGAATGAAGATCGTGTTTGGATGCAAGCCGGGTATCAGGCCTGTTATAAAACCGAAGAATATTCCCAGAATAATGAAAAACATAATTTCAAGGAACATTAAAAATTTTTCCCTTCATGATTTAAGAAATTGAGTTTAAACATTTGTTTAAACACGGGGAATTATAGAGGTTAAATTTTTTAAATAATCAACGTAAATCTTTTCTATGGTTGACGAATTTCAGCTTTCGAAGGATCGGCTTGCGAAGGATATAACTGGTGAGGTAGTCCTTTCTGAAAACCCTGAGCAAGTCCTTAGGAAGTGGAGGAGTATTTTCGACTTCTCGCAAAAGGAACTCGCCAACTACATGGGTATTACGTCTTCTGTAATATCTGATTACGAGTCAGGGAGGAGGAAGTCCCCTGGGATAAATGTTATAAGAAGGTATGTTCAAGCGCTTCTCAGCCTCGATATGAAAAGGGGTGGAAATGTGATTAAAACATTCACCCCTTCCATCGGTTCTTCTGCGATATCGAAAGCGATAATAGACATAAAGGAATTCGAAAACGGGGTCCCAATCAACGAGTTCTGCAGGAAAATAAATGCCAACATCCTCACGAAAAGGGCGTCTATTGAAAGGGAGGTGTACGGCTACACCATAATAGATTCTGTCAAGGCTATATTGGAACTTTCACACAACCAGCTCATAAATTTATATGGTACAACAACACAACGTGCTTTGATATTCACGGGTGTTTCGACCGGGAAGACTCCAATGGTCGCCATAAAGCTGACCAACCTTCAGCCAGGACTTGTCGTGCTTCATGGCATAGACAAGGTAGACGAAGTTGCAATGAATATCGCAGAAGTTGAAGGCATACCCATAGCCTTGTGTAAGATTGAAGAGATAGAGGATATTATGGGGAAATTAAAGGGTATTGAATGATCAGAATTTTTTGATTTCGCATTTTATTTCTTTTCCCACCTCAACCAGACCATAATACCCTTCGTAAGCAACTCCTGGGTAGAAAAGCGTTGTCTCACCTAACTTATCAATCCCTTCGGCTTCGTGAATGTGAGCGGATATCGCCAACAGAGGTTTGTTCTTCTCTATGAATTCCCTTATTACTTTCGAACCGACATGTTCACCTGTCTCGGTTTTATCTAGGTTCGTCCCAAAAGGTGGGTTGTGTGTTACGAGTATGAACTTTCCTTTTATTTCCTTGACCTTTTTTTCGAGTGTATTCTTTATCTCCTCTTCAGTCGGCTCGAATTTTGTGTTGAAGGGTGTGGCAGCTCCGCCAAAACCAGTAAATTCGAAACCTTTGAATTTCCTCACCCTTCCATGGAGATTCACTTTATATTCGTCAAACATGTCTAGGATATCATAAGGTTCATGGTTTCCTGGGATGCAAAAAACGGGTTTTCCAAGGGATAGAATTTTCTGAAGAACTAACTCGGCTATGTCAACCTGAGAATAACCTTCAGGTGTGTTGAAGATATCGGTGAAATCCCCTGGGCACACTACAAGATCAAAATCGTGTTTTTTTGTTTTATCTATAACTTTCGAAAACTTCTCAAATTCTCCATGTACGTCCGCGATTACTAGTATTTTGAGCATATTAATTCTTGTGTGGAAGTATATTAAATTTAATATAACAGTGTTATATTTTTCCGAATTTTATTCCTTCCCTCCTGTATTCAGCAAAACTGTTCTCCTCGCTAGATACTATGACAACCCCTTTGTAATTCCTTGTCCAGTTTCTCTTGTTGTTGTAAATCCAAAGAATATCCGGTATTTCGGTTATCAGATTGTCAATGATTCCTTCTTCTGATATCATTCTTTTCTTAAGGATTTTCACAGCTTCCTCCTCATTTATCTCATTCTTCGGGGAATAAGCAACTATCCTAATTTCCTTTCCGTCCTTCGACATCTTTATAAGCCCGAGTTTGTCGAAGCCGGTTATCATGTTTTCCGAGGGTTTCGCATTCGGGCATATCACTAAACCGTTCATTGTTTCCTTTGTTTTCGTTGTTAACGTGATATTCGCTCCAATTGGTTTTGGGGTGTTTTCTAGTGAAATATCGGGCCAGATTGTTTGTTTGGGAAAGAAAGAATTCTCCTTGAAATGCCCTTTCATCCCCAAAACATTCCCCACCTTCACGTCCTTGTTTTCTCCTATGACTTCTGTTTCGCCTGTCACGTCCTCGATGATAAATCCTCTCGCTGTTATGTCCTTAACCCTTCCTATGATCGCGACTTCTGAAAAAACTTTCCTTCCTTTGTTTATAGAAACGGCATCTATCTTTTTGAGTAATATTTCCCTTAAAAATTCGAACTTCTTGTTGTAGGTTTTGATGAACTCTTCAGAAGACATTTCGCCCCTTTTTGGTTCGATTACAATTTGTTTTTTCGTTTCACTAGTCTTCTTCTCCAGGGTCTGCATGTAGTTTTCCTTGTTTATCTTTTCGAGATCTTCCGGTGAGAGAAGCACGCCTTTCTTCAGAAACATTCCTACGATTTCTCTTTTGCTCATAACCTTTTATTTTGGGTTGGAAATTTTAAATAAACTCTGTATCAAAAATTTTTTCGATTTTTTCAACTATTTCGTTAGATAGGTCTATTTTTATTTCACGGGTCCTTCCATATCTTCCTTTTGATATAACCTTCGCGTTCACTATTCCAAACATGTCTAGTTCAGAAATCAGATCTGAAACCCTCCTCTGGGTTAGGGGTTTCAGGTTGCTTTTCCTGCAAATTTTAACATATAGATCATAAATATCTCCTGTTTGTATCCCCTTTTCCCTGTTCTTTGAAAGCATGATTATCGCTAGCAAAACGCATTTCGATTGTTTTGGCTGGTTTCGGACGATTTCGGTTGTCTTGTCCCTGTCAAGTTTTCTTTCTGCGAAATCCACGTGTTCATCAGAAACTTTGTTGCTGCCCATTCGCTCAGCGATTTCTCCTGCAACCCTTAACAGATCCAAGGCCTTTCTTGCGTCTCCGTGTTCCTGCGCAGCCAACGCCGAACACTTCGCTATAACTGATGGTGAAACAACGTCTCGGTGGAATGCAAAACCAACCCTTTCGGTGAGTATGTCCTTGAGCTCGTTTGCGTTGTAAGGAGGAAATACCCTCTCCTCTTCTGAAAGAGAGGATTTGACCCTTGGGTCAAGGTTGTTCATGAAGAAGAGATTATTCGATATCCCAATTATCGTGAGTTTCGCTTTTTTGAGTTCCTGGTTAATCCTTGTGAGGTTGTAGAGGACACCATCACCTACTTTATTCACAAGTGCGTCTATTTCATCCAGAACTAGGATTGTGTTTTGTCCTGCCGCATCCAAGAGTTCGTAGAATTTCCGGTAAAGTTGGTTTGTGGGAAGACCTGTGAAGGGAACTTCCACACCGAAGTTGAGTATGAGTTGTGAAAGCAAGCGGTATTCTGTATCCGAGACCTTGCTCATCTTGCAGTTGATGTAGATCACTTTTATCTTCTCGTTCCCGTTGTTCTTTGCTGTTTCCAGGAGCTTAGAGGTTGTGTATTTTATGCATAAGGATTTCCCAGTTCCTGTCTTTCCGTAAATGAATATATTTGAGGGTTTTTCTTCCCTTAAAGTGGGGGCGAGGATCATGCCGAGTTGTTTTATCTGTTTCTCCCTGTGTGGTATGTTCTCTGGTGTGAATTGTATTGAAAGGGTATCCTTTCTTTTAAATGTCGTCCTCTTCTCCACATATCTCTGGAATATATCATTTAAAGAAACTTGGGCCATACTTTTCCATATGAAACAAGGGTTTAAATTGTTATGCCCACGAGACCATGGTTTCTTGTGGAAAGTTGTTTTCAATTTCCAGTGGAAAATATATAACAATGTTATATTATGAATAATTTATATAAATTAAAAGAAATAAATTTCCAAAGGAAACAAAGGTCATGTGGTGTTTATTTATTCAATCGCTTCACCACACTTTCAACCCTATTCATAGCCTTCTCTATTTTTTCATAGGCGGTTGCGTAAGAACACCTTATATAACCTTCCCCACACCTACCAAATTCCGTCCCTGGTACTACCGCTACCTTCGCTTTTCTTAACAACCATTTTGAGAAATCCAATGATTTCATACCAAATTCCCTTATGTTAGGAAAAACGTAGAACGCTCCTCTGGGTTCTACACAAGAAAACCCGGTTATCTCATTAAATCCTTTCACAATAAGTTTTCTTCTCCTGTTATACTCTTTAACCATTTTTTCCACAGAATTTTGAGGTCCCTTTAACGCCTCTAACGCAGCTTCTTGGGAAACAGTGGGAGCGCATATTGTGGAATATATATGAATCTTTTTCATCGCGTTTATGATTTTTTGAGGGCCAGCCGCGTAACCCACCCGGAAGCCAGGCATCGCGTATGTTTTCGAGAAAGATTGTAACGTAAGCGTTCGTTTGCCCATCCCGTTCAAGGAGGCGAATGATATATGTTTCTCCCCCTCATACACGAACTTTTCGTAAGCTTCATCCGATATCACAATCAAATCATATTCGCAGACGAAATCCGCTATTTCCTCCAATATTTTCCTTTTGAACACAACACCTGTTGGGTTTGAAGGAGAATTTATAATCATCACATTCGTCTTCTCAGGGATGATGATTTTTTTCGCTTCTTCTATGTTGAACTGGAATCCACCTCTTTCACAATGCGGAACGGAAAGCGGCATTCCGTTAAGGATTTCAACAACCGGTTTGTATGCGAGGAATCCTGGATCAGGTATGAGAACTCCTTCGCCGGGATCGATCGAGCATATCAACACCAGCAATATCGCTTCTGTCGAACCCGTCGTGACGATCACCTGATCAGGAGAGATTTCGATTTTATTATCCCTTTTCAGCTTCTTCGCTATAGCTTCCTTCAATTCGCTCCTCCCTCCCGGAGGAGAATAGTGCGTATACCCTTCCCTCAATTTTTTACAAGCGAAGTTAATGATATTCCTTGGAGAATCAAAATCAGGCTCTCCTGGCCCCAAGGATATTATCCCCTTGCTCTCCTCTGCGACCTTAATCAATTCCCCGATCGTTGATATCGGAAGTTCTTCCTCCCTCTCGGATATTATCCTACGAACCATAATAATATATTGTAATTTTCAATAATATCTTTATGAACAAACTTAATTACTTCTTCAACCCCAAATCCGTCGCTGTGATAGGCGCTTCCAGAGACCAGAAGAAGATAGGGCACGTGATCTTCAGGAATTTTGTAGAAGGGAGCTTCAAAGGAAAGGTCTACCCGGTAAATCCCAAGACGGAAAAACTCCTTGGAAGGAAATGTTACGCAAGCGTAACACATATAAAGGACAAGGTAGATCTTGCGGTGATATCCATACCAGCAGAACTCGTTCCTAAGGCTTTGAATGATTGTGGAAGAAAGGGTATAAGATGCGTTATCGTGATAAGCGGAGGATTCAAGGAGATAGGAAACGCGAAACTTGAGGAAAAACTCGAGGAAATAGGAAAGAAATACAGGATTAGTATAATCGGACCGAACTGTTTGGGCGTTTACGACCCGGAGAGCGGGATGGACACGGTTTTCCTCCCGAGATATAAACTCGGAAGACCAAAGACAGGAAACATCGCTTTCATCACACAATCTGGAGCGGTAGGTTCAGTTGTAATTGATTGGATGTCAAGGAAAGGATACAAGATTTCGAAGTTCGTATCTTACGGGAATGCGGTTGATGTTGATGAAGCGGATTTGATGGGATATCTGGTGAAGGATAGAAAAACAAAAGTTATATGTGCGTACTTCGAAGGGGTTAAGGAAGGAAGGAAGTTCTTTGAGATAGCAAAGAATATTGCAGGAAAGAAGCCTATAATAATTTTGAAGGGTGGAGTGACTACAGCTGGAACGAAAGCGGTTTCTTCCCATACAGGAACGCTTGCTGGATCCTTCGAGGTGTATTCAGCCGCTTTCAAACAATCCGGTATAATACAGGCGAACGACATGGAAGAGTTGTTTGATTTCGCTCGTACGCTTTCTTCCCAACCCAAACCGAAAGGGGACCGTGTTCAAATCATAACAGACGGTGGAGGGTTCGGGGTTCTGCTTGCTGATCATGTGATAAACAACGGGTTAAAACTTGCAAAGATGAGTAAGAAAACCATGGAAGTTCTCCGAAAGAAAATGCCATCTTATGTGATCATCAAGAACCCGATTGACTTAACAGGGGATGCAGATGTTGAAAGATATCAAAACACCCTGAGCGCTGCGATTAGAGATCCTAATATCGACATAGTGGGAGTGATCGTTCTCCTCCAGGTTCCCAAGCTTGGAGGGGAAATAGTCGACACAGTTATAAACGCGTACAAAACAAGCGAAAAACCAATTTTCGTTATATCCGCTGGAGGAGAATACACAGAAGTTTTGAAGAAAACAATGGAGGATGTTGGAATCCCGACCTTTTCCTACCCGCAAAGCGCTGCCAAGGCGATGAGGGTTTTATACGAATTCGGGCAGGAACAAGCATGAGGAAAGTTATCATAATGGGCGCTGCAGGAAGGGATTTCCATAACTTCAACACCTTTTTCAGAAACAAGAAAGATTACGAGGTAGTTTGCTTCACAGCAGAACAGATTCCGAACATTTCTGGAAGGAAGTATCCAAAAGAACTTGCAGGCAAATTTTACCCAAACGGAATCCCCATACACCCTGAACATAATCTGCCTAAACTCATAAAGAAATACAACGTTGATCTTGTCGTGCTCGCTTATTCAGATCTTTCCTACGAAAGTGTAATGCACAAGGCAAGCCTGGTAAATTCTTTAGGGGCGGATTTCATGCTTATGGGCGGGAGAACAACGATGCTGAAATCCAAAAAACCCGTTATTTCGGTATGCGCTGTTCGGACAGGGTGTGGAAAATCCCAAACCTCCCGAAAGATATCGCTCATACTAAGGGAAATGGGCCATAAAGTTGTGGTTATCCGTCACCCCATGCCCTACGGCGATTTGCGAAGGCAGACAGCTCAACGATTCGCTGATTACGGCGATTTGTACAGGCACGAATGCACGATTGAAGAACGCGAGGAATATGAACAACACATAAAAAACGGCTTCGTGGTGTACGCGGGAGTGGATTACGAGAAGATACTAAAAGAAGCGGAAAAGGAGGCGGACATAATACTCTGGGATGGGGGGAACAATGATTTTTCCTTCTACCAATCAGATTTGTACATAGTCGTTGCCGACCCGCACAGACCGGAGCACGAAACGAAATACTACCCAGGCGAAACCAACCTTAGGCTTGCGGATGTTGTTGTGATAAACAAGGAAAACACAGCGAAAAGAGAGGATATAAAAAAGGTCACAAACACGATCAGGAAAACGAATCCCAAGGCGAAGATTATACACGCTAACTCAGAGGTTAAAACAGAGGAACCTGAAAAGATAAAAAACAAAAGAGTTCTCATAGTCGAGGACGGTCCAACACTAACGCATGGTGAAATGTCTTATGGGGCGGGATGGGTTGCCGCCAGAAAATTCAAAGCGAAGTCCATTGTCAAACCGGAGAAATACGCGGTCGGCTCGATTAAAAAAGCTTACGAAAAATACAAACAAATCAAAGAGGTCTTACCTGCGCTCGGTTACGGAAAAAAGCAGATCAGAGAGCTCGAAAGGACGATAGATAAAACCCCCTCTGATCTTGTCATAATCGCAACACCAATAGACCTCGCAGAATTGATCAAAATAAACAAACCCTCTGTTTACATAACATACCATTTGAAAGAAAAGGGAAAGCCAAATCTGAAGGACATTCTAAAGGATTTTTTGAAGAGAAAGAAAATTAACAAAACCTAAACCATGTTCTCTATTTTTTTAACGTCTTCCAAAGGCGAGCTTATCGTTAGTATGTCACCTTCCTTTATCTTTATTTCAGGCTTGGGGACGATGTATTTGTCATCCCTGTATATACAGGCTATCGTGAACCCCTTTGCAATATCCATTACCTTCTTGTTCGCAAATTTTGAATCCTTTCTGATATTCACCTCGAATATTTCGCCCTTCCCTCCTGCTATCAGGTTGACCAGTTGTTTCCCCGGCTTTCCCATAGCCTTTTTGAAGGCCAGGACAGCAGTGGTCGTGGTGTTGATCAAGTTTGTTATTCCTATTTTTGTGAATATACCTTCATTGTCTGACTGGTTTATCCTTGCAATAATGTTCGGAACGTTAACTTCTTTACCGAACTCGCAAACCATTAAATTGGTTTTGTCATCCCCGGTAACCGCCACCACAACATCCGCCTTTTCGATATTCGCATCCTTGAGTACGTTCTTGTCCGTCCCGTCTCCATGGAGAACAAGCGCATCCAAACGTTCAGCGAGCTCTTCAGAGAGTTTTTCATCCTTTTCTATCAAAACCACATCATGCTTCTCCTTTATCAGAAGCCGCGAAAGCGCTTCCCCAACCTTCCCGCCGCCAACCACTATCACTTTCATGTTATCAATATGTATGGAGAGTTAATTAATATTTTAGGGTCACCAGACAACAACCCTAAGTTTCATTATTTCCTCATCAAGTATTCCAAGCCTCCCGATTTCAGCTCTTGTAGTGTTCCTCGGAAGCCTCAGCCCACAATCAAGAAGCGTTTCGCCTGAAGTGGAATTAATAAGGTCTATTCCAACATCATTCTGGAAAAGCCCGTAACTTGTTTTTTCATAGAGGTAAAGATCCTTAACAAGATTTTTATAAGTGTTTATATCGGTTGGATCGCAGTAGGTGTTGTTGAATTCTTGGATTTTCGAAAGGTTGAATTCGGAATCCTCCGCGAGGCTGAGGGAGGACGACCCTTTCATCAAAACTTCGGAGATTTGTATAGCCTTACTCTGGAGACGGTTCTGATAGAATTTGCTCTTGAAATCAGAGACATTCACATTCAAATAATTTATGCTGTAAACAACGATTACGAAGAAAATCAGACCTGCAATGAGGAACTCGAAAACAAACTGACCCTTCATAATAATAGTTTTCCACCCATCAATAAAAATAAATGCTAATATGTCAAATAATATATTGTTATGAAAAAAGTTTTCCTGCCCCTTACGATTTTAATGGTTCTTTTCAGTTCAGGTTGCACCGTTCCATTTCTAAACATAGAAATTCCATTCCTACCCGATATATTTCCCGGAATGCAGGTCCAAGAGCAAAGACATGATGTGATTTCGATCGAAAGCTTGCAGGCAATACCTTCACCCATAGTGCGTGCGGGCCAGTCGATCCGCTTGCGTGCAGTAGTAAAGAACTTGCAGAAACCAGAATACGAGAAGATCCCCGTGACAATAGGATTGTACAACGATTGCGGTTTGTTCGGGATGGAAACTCCCCAAGGTGTTAAAGGAGAATTTTGTTCGGGAACAACCCATCCTGTTTACAACCAAAACACAGGAATGGTTGAATGTACGACAACAATGTACCCACAATCAACTGCTATTGTTGAATGGAAGTTGACAGCAAAGGATGATGTAAACGTTGAAACGCAGTG
The DNA here is from genome assembly GCA_964346665.1 of uncultured archaeon. Classification (GTDB taxonomy): domain Archaea; phylum Aenigmatarchaeota; class Aenigmatarchaeia; order QMZP01; family QMZT01; genus JAZGEG01. The sequence continues at coordinate 97,534 of CAYFVC010000026.1, read as the reverse complement.
CAAGATAGGGATACTTGCAATATATAACTATTACACGTATTCTACAAGCTCGGTCACATTTGTGAACAAGGCAGAAGTCGAAAGACTCGTTTCTGAAGGGAAGAGCTTCTCCGAAACGGGGATAGCAACGATAGGAGAAGGCCCTGTAAAACCATACGTAGAGGTGTTGAACCAGCCAATAATTATTGATTCAAGCGAGGGCGATCCCAAAAAGGCGGGGAGCGGGATAATGAGCTTCTGGGTAGAGAACAAAGGACAGGGCATACTGGAAATAGCAGAGTCAAGCGCAACCGGAGGGAACGTGGTGTTCGATTGCGGTACACTTTATAATGTCCCACTTACGCCAATACTAATACCAGGGATACCACCGGGTATAAGCATACCAGTACACCCAGTAATGCTGAAACAGGTATGTTTGGAAATAGAGGGGGGAAAGGATTTGAGTGGAGCTGAAAACGTAAAGGCAATCAAGGATGAGAACCTAATAATTATTCAGGACTGCATAAAGGAACACTTGAAGACCAAAAACCAAAACGAATACAGCATAAGTTTCATAGGCAGATCAACCCCGAAGTATTCATGTTCCATAACTGTTGATGACCCCAGCAGGATAAAGCAGGAAAAGACGTATCAGATAACAGCGAAAATAGGTTATTCTTATAAATTCACGAAAGAGATAACAACCACGGTTCAGCCTAAAATAAGGCTGTGAAACATATAAAAGCTTGTTTGTTCATAAAATAAATATGGCCGACACATTCGCTAAAAGATTGAAATTCCTTTTGCTGTTATGTGTATTAACAGTAGTGATAGCTTCTGGTTGCGTAACAGGACCAACCCAAGGGGCAGGAGGCCCTGGCTTTGTCGTGGAGAAATTCGATACGACACTCGACCTCATAGAATCAGGGGAGCCAGTAGGCCTTCAGTTAGAGGTTCGAAATCAAGGAGACTACAATGGAGAAATGGGGATAGGAGCACCGGCAATAGCGGAGTTGATGTCCATAGACCCGATGGAATGGACAGTCACGCCATCACCACTTGTCGATTTAGGAACGATATTAGCGAGGGATATAGAATCACAGACGCAGGGAGGAGTTGGCAGGGCGAATTGGGAGCTCATCGCTCCATTATTACAGAGAGGGCAGAGAAAAATATACGAAATAAGATCCAGGGTTTACTATCAATACGAAACAAAGGCTATAAGACCGGTGTGGTTCGTGACAACTGAGGAGCTCAGAAGGATAGTTCAAAACGGAGAATCGCTGGCTAGTGACCCGGTAACCCAGACAGCAGGTCCGTTGACAGTCACCGTTAATGCAGGTCCTTTCGTGAAGGCAAGAGAATGGACAGACGCTAGGTTCCAGCTACAGATAAGGATCGACAACACAGGCGGTGGACAAGTAAGGGGAAGGAACTACCCCATCGCTATCGAAGTAAAGTGGCCGCAATGGGTTATGCCTGTCGAAGGTTATTGCCCTCCAGAAACTATGTGGGGTATGCCAATATATGATGACATTCCTCCAGGTCTTTTACAACCGGTAGGAACCTTCATATACATGTGGGACGGAAGGTCAACGGATGTTACATGCGAATTCCAGATACTTCAGCCGCCGGCGAGCAGGACACAGGGAAATTTCGAAGTGAAACTGGGATACATTTATTCGATTGACAGGACGACGCAGATAACAGTCAAAGGAATGGAGGAGTTCTAAACCCTTTTTTATTTGTTTTTTCCAAATTATATAACATGAATAGTCAAAGGTTTCTCATATTCTTGATTTTTCTACCACTCATTTCCGGATGTGTTTTCCCAACAGGAGAACCGTTCGAATCCCAAACCCCCGAAGGGACCGGCGTTATCATAGATCATTTCGGACCTGATCTACCGGATGCCTATTCGGGTGAGGAAGTGAAATTCATCCTAAGGGTCAGAAACACGGGTTCTGTCAAGGCGGAAAATGGATTCGCAGAATTGCTTGGTTTGGATCAGGTATGGTATCCTGGAAGGAATACATTCCAAAGCCCAACAGGCGAGGTTTTTCCGGATGAGTTGAAATGTAGGCATACTAGCAAAGGTATAACCCTGCTCCCGGAAGACCCAGATTCAGGGATAACAGGAGGAGAGGATACGTGTACATGGAGATATATCGCCCCGGAAGTTTTGCCCGGCCTGAACATCCATTCGAAACCAAGGGTCAGGTTTTTTTATTCATACAGATCATCAACGATCAAGACGGTTACTCTCGTTTCAAGAGAAGAGCTAAAAGTATTGCAGGAACAAGGAAAAAGCCTTCCACTAGAAACCTACAGCAAAACAAAATCCCCCATAACCCTTGATATAGAAACGGCCAGTCCCATAAGGATATATGGTAACCAGGTGCAATTCCCCATAGTTATCACGATAAGAAATGTGGGAGGAGGAACGGTCTGCTCTTCTGTTGAGGCGTGCAAAAAGGCTATAGTAGGGACTGAAGGGTGGTACAACTTCGATTTGGACATATTCCCAGCAGAGGGGATGAGACTCGAGGTCTGCTCGCAAAGGGAACGCATAGTTCTGATCGGGAACAACCCACAAAGCATCTCCTGCAAAATAACCGCTGACACCACTTCAGACATAGGAATTATTCAGAAAAACATAGAGTTACGCGCTGAATATGGGTATTTCATCGATAAGACAGCGGATGTTTTCGTTTACCCATCAGCCAAAATCTAGGCAGAGAAAGAATAAAAGATTCTTTTTCAAATTATAAACATGAAACATTCGCTAGCATTACAAATCTCTATCCTAATTTTGATAATGGTTTCTGGATGTACTTTACCGGGAGCGAAAGTTTCTAATTACGGCATCGTTTTGGAGGATTTCGTTGCCGAACCTAATGAACTCCAGTCAAACGAGCCCTTTACCATAAGGGCGAGGATTAGGAACATTGGCCGGACCAGAGCGGAAAACGTGTTTGTGAAATTGTTCAACACCGATATAGGAATGTATTCCGACCTTCAATGCACCCCGTCTTTTGGGACGACATCAAACTGCGAAGTGTATTTCGATTTATTGGGAGAAGACACTGAAAAGAACTTACAAGGAGAGTCCATGACATGCACATGGAACTGTATAGCCCCAATTCTCGAGAAAGGCGTTAGCGTTACCTACAACCCGAGCATTAGAATTTATTATTCGTACGTCACCACCACAACCAAACCCCTCTTAATAGCCTCGCAAGATGAGTTGAAAAGGCTTCAGTCACAGGGCCAAGCCATACCCTCACAACCAAGCACCACGACAGGCGGTCCTGTATCTCTTGACATCAAGGTTAAAGGACCTGTTAAGTTTTGGGAGGGCATGCAACAGGTGGAATTCCCGATAGAGATCGATGTACAAAACGTTGGGGAGGGAACTGCATGTACGTTAGAAGGGATGAGCGGACCAACAGAAGGTTGCGACAACCCTGATAACTGGAACAAGGTCATTTTACTCCCGAACACACCTGAAATAATGTTTAAGAATTGCGATCTCGAAACAGGAAAAGCTTTGTTAAGTCTCTGGAACCAGAGGGGTAAGATTGTTTGCGAGGCGAACATGAACATCCCGATGTATACCAAAAACATTCAGAAGAACATAGAGATACTGGTGGTTTATGATTATTTCACAGACAAATCAATACCTGTCGTTGTCAAGGGAACGGCTGATATTGAAGTCTTTTAAACTTTTCTGCGGGGATTTCGATGATTCTTTTTTCTCGATGACCAATTCCCCATAAACACCATCATAGCCAGGTTTTATTTCCACCTTCTCGGATCTCACTTTGAGAATTAGCTCAACAACTTTTTCATTAACAACGTTTTTCATTCTCCCTTCCTCTGCTTCCAGCAAAACGTTCAATTCCGAACCAAACGAGTTCACGAGTTTGTTGTATTCTTCCCATACCTTTCTAGAACTTAAGTTGGATTTCAGAACAAAAGATATAATTTCCGATAAAGGTATTAGCGAACGAAACGGTTTCGAACCATTAGGAGCGAATCCCTCTTCCCTGTCAGCGAGTTCTTCAACCCTATGCAAAACCCCTATAGTAAGTTTTCGCTTGCAAACAGGACAGATGTTTCGAATATTCTCGGAATCTTTAGGGTCAAGCGAAACATTACAATCCCTGTGACCATCATAATGATATTTCCCGTAGGATGGGTCGACCTCAATAGTCTCGATCAATCCCTCTTTCGTTCTTATCGCCTTTATCAAATTATCGTATGTCAGCTCTTTCATCTCGAAAACAGTTGCCTCCCTCCCGATCCTCCATGGCCAGAAGGAATGTGAATCGGAAAAAGAAATCAAGGAAAACCTGTCCAGAGAGGATAACCTCCAGTTCATAGCAGGATCTGATGACAAACCGGTCTCCAACGCGTGTACGTTTTTTGTCTGATCTTGAAAACAATCCTCTACCCTATCGAATCCTGATTTTGAACCGAACAGGGAAAACCAAGGCGTCCAGATATGCGCGGGAATAACCTCGTTTTTTGAATTGATTCCCTTTATCATTTCAACGAGTTCTGGCGAACGTATACCGCAAATGGGTCTCCCGTCGGCCTCGAGGTTCACACCTCTCCTTTTCAAAGCATCATTAATCTGGTCAACCGTTTCGAAATCCGGTGAGAGGATTACATTATGAATTCTTCTGATGGCGTTATTTTGCTTGTATATGCTGGAGATTTCGCATGACAAGGTAAACGGAAAACCATCCCGACTCTTCAAAACCCCTGTTTCACTCTCATTTAATTCATTTTTAAGTTCCTTCAACCAAACAGGATGCGTGAAGTCTCCCGTCCCCAGCAAATTCACGCCCTTTATTTTAGCGTATTTCACAAGGTTTGGTATATTCAATTCCCTGCTCGTTGCCCTGGAATACCTTGAATGTATGTGGAGATCAGATATTATTTTCATAAGAATAAATTGGATGGGTTATTAAAATTAAGGATGTGCATGGGCTCGTGGGGAAGACCAGCGCGAGGCAGGACAAACCTGTCAAAGGGCATTTATAAACTCATTTCGCGCATTTGAACCCCAGACCTTCGGCTTTCTTGGTTAAAACAAACAGGCTATGTTTCGAACGACATAGGCTTTGCCTATGTCAACCTTCAGGGCGCCTGCTGGACATATAAGACCGACGCTCTAACCAAGCTGAGCTACGAGCCCATATTTAGACAATCTATATTTTTTAATCTCAAGTTTAAATTTATTGTTGAGAGAAAAGCTTATAAATAACCTATTTATATATATCGTTATCCTTATAACCAAATCAATAGATAGAGGTGATATAATGAATGGAGCACAAAACGTTCAACCCATATTGATACTTCCCGAAGGAACTTCAAGAACAAGGGGAAGAGAAGCGCAAAAAAACAACATAGCGGCAGCGAAGCTGGTAGCCGATGCCGTTCGAACTACCTTAGGTCCGAAAGGAATGGACAAAATGCTGGTCGATTCTTTAGGAGATGTTACAATAACGAATGATGGCGCGACGATACTCAGCGAAATGCAGATAGAACACCCTGCTGCGAAAATGATGGTTGAGGTCGCGAAGACACAGGACGAAGCTGTGGGTGACGGAACGACCACAGCAGTTATAATTGCAGGCGAACTTCTGAGAGAGGCAGAGAAACTTTTGGAACAACAGATACACCCGACGGTCATAACAAAGGGGTTCAGACTTGCGAAATTCAAGGCACTGGAAATAATCGATAAGCTATCTGAAAAGGTAAGCATAGAGGACGAGAAGACGTTGAAGAAAATAGCTAATACCGCGATGACCGGCAAATCAGCGGAGAGGGCGTCCGAAAAACTGACAGATATCTCTGTTAAGGCGGTTAAAAGGATAGCAGAGGTAAAGGAGGGGAAGGCGATCATAGACACGGATAACGTGAAGATAGAGAAGAAACAGGGGGGCTCGATGAGCGATACAGAACTCATAGACGGAATAGTTCTTGACAAGGAGGTAGTTCACTCCGGGATGCCGAAGAGGATCGAAAAAGCGAAAATCGCACTCATAGATTCTGCTCTGGAAGTAAAAGAACTTGAGGGAGACGCGAAAATAAACATAGACTCCCCGGAAAAGTTACAGGCATTCCTAGATGAGGAGGAAAGGAGCCTGAAGGAAATGGTAGATAGAGTAGTGAAGTCAGGCGCGGACGTTGTCTTCTGCCAGAAGGGAATAGACGATATGGCTCAACATTACCTAGCGAAAGCGAACACGCTCGCTGCAAGGAGGGTGAAGAAATCCGATATGGATAAGCTTTCACGGGCTACAGGGGCGAAGATCGTAACGAACACAAAAGACCTCGTTAGGTCCGACCTTGGTTACGCTGGTTTAGTGGATGAGAAGAAAATAGCAGGAGATGAGATGATATTCGTTGAGAAATGCAGAGAACCAAAGGCCGTGACGATTTTAATACGCGGTGGCAGCGAGCACGTTGTTGACGAAGTGGAAAGGGCAATGGAAGACGCGGTGAAAGGAGTGGCTGCATCACTTGAACTCGGCAAGGTAGTCCCAGGTGGGGGAGCAGTTGAAATACAGATTGCCAAACAACTGAGGAAGTATGCAGAATCATTCAAGGGAAGGGAACAACTCGCTGTTAACGCTTTCGCAAACTCGATGGAAATCGTCCCTAAAAGCCTAGCCGAAAATGGGGGATTAGACCCCATAGACAAGCTTGCCCAATTAAGATCAGAGCACGAAAAAAACAGGTTGTCTTCTGGTTTAGATATCTTCACAGGCAGCGTGAACAACATGTTAACGCTTGGAGTGATAGAACCGCTGAAGATAAAACTTCAAGCGATAAAGAGTGCGAGCGAAGTTGCGGAGATGATACTGAGAATAGACGACATGATATCAGCAGGGGCAGGAGAGAGAATGCCATCACCTCCCCCAGGGGGCATGCCACCGGGAGGGGAATTCTAACCCCAGACACCTTTTCGTTAAAATATTTATATTAAGACAGTGCCAAATATTTATTATGACACCAGATATTCCCAGCCCAGAGGAGGAATACGAGGTAATTCCCACATCACCTCTGAGAAGGCTAGAGAAGAGGATAGAAAAAGTTGAGGGTGGCAGTTATTCTTCTGAAATCCGAAGGCTCGTGGAACAGGTAATAGAACTCATAAAATCAAATCAGAAGATCATTGACGACAGCATAAAGGCGAACAACGATCTGATAGCAGAGGTCTCGAAACTCCCAAAAAAGGTTGACGACCTAATTTTAGAGATGAGGGAGTTCATGAAACTTTTGAAGGTTTCCGCCGAAGAGGAAGAGGTATCTGAGGTCTCGAAAGAAGTGATGGCCCCGCTTGTGGACAAGCTCACAGAATTAATAGAACAGAATAAAAAGAACTTCGAAACAAACCAGGCCGCTTTGACAACATTGGGGATTATCGAGAAAAGGCTCAAGAGACTTTATACAACTCCAACACCAGCTAGAACAAGAGAACTTTACAGATAAGGGCTTAATGTAGGAGAGGATGAAAAAATGAAGGGTATCACACCTATAATTTCAATAATAATACTGTTGTTGGTAACGGTGGGTTTGGCAGCTGCAGCATGGACGTACATGAGCAATTACCTCACCACACTCACAGCCAAAACCGTGGAGATCCCAACACAGAAATGTGTTAACGGAGAGGATGTGATGGCAATAGTCCACAACATGGGTACGTCAAAGATAACCATGGCGAATGATGTAACAATTCTTGATGATACAGGAGGTTCAGTAACCGGAACATGGACAGAAGTAGGAAGTCCTACTATAATCGCCGACATAGATCCTGGCGGTTACGGGAAAGTCACCATAGTAGGTTGTTGTGTTGGAGCAGCTTGTCCAAAAACATGCACATACAGCTTTGTCGTTGCAGGCAGATCACAAACGGTAACGGTTTACTGTCCTGGAGCATAAATCACAAGAACTTCTTTAGTTTCTTAACATCCAGTTTACCTTGGGCTAACCTCCCTTTCCCCCCACCAGAACCTCCGCATTTCTTACATAGCTCTTTCACGAGTTTTATTACATTCTTTCTTTCACTCATTCCAATAACATCCCCGTCTTTGTTAGCTAGAATTATCGTTAATTCTGGATATTTCGAAAGGATGAATTCAGCGGTCTTTATCATCCCCTTTCTATCCATATCAACGATTTCGAGTATTTCGTTATCCTTCACCTTTCCCACCAGCTTTTCTATCTCTAAACCAGCCCTTTCCTCCCTGAATTTCTCCACTTCCTTCTCCCGCTTTTTCCACAGATCAAAAACAATTTTGCAGGCTTCCTTTGCATTTTTAGCTTTTCTCCTTTTCAACAATTTTCTCATTTTTTTGCTGTAATTAAGGATATCACCTATGAATTTCTTCACGGTTTTACCAACTTGGTCAACGGGAACGGAAAAGAAATCCGAACACTCTCTCAACTGTCTCGCCACGTTTTTCTCAGGCTTGAAATCAACAACCTCTTTCAAATCAGCCAGAACTTCCTTGAAAATTTTATTTTCCTTAGCGGATACTTTCCCCGCTTCTTTCCCTGCGGTGAATTCTATCCTATCGACACCATCCTGAATTTTACTTGCTCTCAATATCTTTATCTCCCCGACTTCCTTTGTGTTGTTCAGATGCGTCCCACCACAGGCCTCAACATCCACTCCCTGGATGTTAACTACCCTGATAATCTTTCCAGGGACCGCCCCTCCTTGGTAAATTCTCATCCCAAACCTCTTTTCAGCCTCGTTTCTCGGGATAAGGAGTTTTTCAACTTTCTTCCCCTTTTTCACGATACTGTTTGCGATATCCTCGATTTTCTTAATTTCCTCGCTCGTTACGGGCTGGTAGTGCGTTATATCCAAATGGGACTTCTCTTCAGTCTTCTTTGCCCCTGCCTGATTTACGTGTTCACCCAGAACCTTTTTTGCAGCAGCATTTAGTATATGCGTTGCAGTGTGTTGCTGCGAGAGTTTCTTCCTCCTCTTTCCATCTATTCTCCCCTCCACCTTTTGATCTTCCTCCAATTTATGATTTTTTTCGAGAAGATGAACGATCACTCCTCCCTGTTTGAATACATCCTTCACTTCCTTCCCGTTTATTTTCCCTTTATCATGCAGTTGCCCGCCGGATGTCGGGTAAAACACGGTTTGATCAAGCACAACGAAATCGCCGATTACCTTCAGAACTCTTGTCTGGAATTCGAGCTTTTTGTAATCTTTGTAATACAAAATTTTCGTGTCAGGGATTCCGTCCAAGGGAAGGGTTTCGCCCCTTTCAGTCTCTGTTACTTGCTCGATCTTTTCGTGTAGCTCGGATACTTTTGAATAAAAATCATCAGGTATGTTCACACTTTTCCCTTTCTTCTCAAATTCCTCCTTTATTATTTCTGGAGGAATCCCTTGACTGTCGTAAACTTTCAAAAGTTTTCGTTCGTTGATACCCTCTCTTATCAATTTTTCAACAATCCTAATAGACTTCCCCTTCATGTTTTTATACTTCCTTTCCTCAACTTCCAATATTTTCCCGACACCATCTAAATTCCCCATAAGTTCTGGGAAGATGGATTTAAGATAATTCGCGTGCCATTCACACACCCTTTGTAATTCAACATCCCAACTGTATTTGTTTTTGAACAACATACCCCTCCTCGCTAGTATCCTTAAATTGTATCCTCCTCCCGCATTGCTCGGTAAACCGCCATCAGTCAACGCGACGAGAAGACTCCTCGTATGTTCTGCAATTGAATAAATTCCGGATAAGGGGAGTATGAAATTCCTCAGCTCAGCAACATCCACGCCAACCTTTTCAGCCACCAGCCTCCAGGACTCGTCAATATTTTTTATCTCATCCAGGTTGAGAAGGCCGGCATAAGGAATATATCTTCTCATCAGATTCCTGTCAATTTTCAGACCCGTTTTTTTCAGAAGTTTCCTGATCACCGTTGGGAATGTCGCATCGTAGATAGTTTCACATCCCTGCGAGAACCAGGCGTTTCTTTCCTGACCCATCCCCATGTCAAGAACCTTTATGTTGAGTTCCTTGTATCCAGACCTGGTTTGTTCGTAAAGCATGTAAACCTGATTCCCCAGTTCACAACCTTTTGAAAAAAATTCCATGCAGGATCCGAAATTCCCACCACCAGCCCAGGCATCCTCATGAAAGATTATGTCAGAATTTTTCAACCCCAGACCTTTCTTCAACCATAAGTGTATGTCCCTGAAAACCTTGTCCTGATTCCATTCTTTCGGTTTCACGAACATATGCTGCCCGATCATGACAAAACCAGTGTTATGCGATTGTGTGACGCCCACATTGTCTATGTCATTGAACCTTAAACAAAATTGAGGGATTACCAAAGGGTTTGCGGGCGGTTCCACTTCCCCTGAAATCACGTAAGGTTGAAAAGCGGAAATGGAAGCATTAGTATATTCCATAGTCGGGTTCCACCTCGCTACAACAGGATACCTTTTTATTGGAACGTAGCCTAACTTTTTGAACATTTTTGCGAATTTCAGCCAAACCTCAACATATCCGAGCTTCCTTTTGGCAGGCGAATTTCCTATGAACCCGAAGCCTTTCCCGCTGCACAAGGGATCGCCGCATACCTTCCTTTCAGAGTCGATCGACCAGAACGGCTTCTTACACTTAACGCATATATTCCTGACAAAACCCTCTTCCTTAAGAACGCTTGTTGCGTAATATTTGTCAGGTTTAGACCAAAACTTCTTTCGAAATTCTTTTTTTATCTCCTTATCGGATTTCATAATTTATTATATCCCTAGACATTACTTAAATTTTCAGAATTAGGAAGGTCTTGACACCTCTTAAATTAAAAAATAAGAGGTTTTATCCGAAAAGTGCGCCAAGACCCGCTGCTGCCTCTTCAGCTTTCTCTTCCTTTTTCTCTTCCTTCTTCTCCTCTACCTTCTCCTCTTTTGGTTTTTCTGGTGCTGGAGCGGCTTGAGCAACAGTCGCTCCCTTTATCGCTTCATCTATGTTCACGTCTTTTAGGTTTGCCACCAAAGCCTTTACCTGGGCGGCATCCACTTTGGCTCCTGCTGCCTCCATCACTTTCTTAACACCAGCCTCGTCGATTTTCTTCCCAAGAGAGTGTAGGAGCAAGGCTGCGTATACAATCTCCATTCTTATCCCTCCTTTTTCGATTTTTTGTCAACATCTTTCTTACCTTTTAACTTCTTCTTCCCCTTTCCAGGCTTCTTCACTCCTGCTTTCACCTTTCCCTTTTTTTGTTTTTGTGGTTTCGTTTCTTCCTTCCTTGGCTCTTCAGTTTTTTTCTCTTTTTTCGTTTCAGGTTCCTTTTCTTCTTTAACATCCAAATCCCTTACCCTTTCCTTGAGCGTTTCGGCTTCGACTTGCGCTTTTGCGAGCAAGTTCCCAACGGTTTCCTTGGTCAATATATTGGCCTCCATAGCGAGGGAAACCGCTTCCTGATGAGCTTTTGCTATAAACAGAGGCAAGGTTTCGGGGCTTGGAAGACCAATGTTCAACGCGAGGTTTAATACGCATTTGTAAGCATTAATCAGATCGTTTTCGTATTTCTGTCTTGGTATGAAGAGCAGATCCTTTTTGTATATCATCCCCCTGTCGTAAACGGCAAGAAGATTCAGACCTATTTCGGCCGGTTCTACTCCCAATTTCATTAAAACATCCGCAACAGGCTTCGTCACTTCCTCACCTTCCTTTACAACTATTATATCCTCCTTTACAACTATTTTATCCCCCTCAACTCCCGCTGGAATCTTCACCCTTTGCAACTCCCCTATGACCGGACCTGGCTTAAGGTTTGTTGGCCCTGCATTCACAACGATATCCTTTGTAGCGACATCATCCGGTTTTGCAGGAGCTGAAGATTTCGAAGATTCTATAATTCTTGCGAGTTCGAAAGGGTTGATTTCACTTAAAAGAAGGGCGGGCTGATTCTTTATTTCACTTTCAAGTTTTTTCAACCCTTCGATTTTCACACCCTCTATTGCGAGCTTCATGACGTTTTTCCTCACCATCTTTATAACCGCTTTGCCCTTGAGACCATCCCTTATCTCCTGAAGCTGTCTTGCAGGAAGCTTGAACATGTCAAGCATTCCTATTACTGGATATTTTTTCAAAATACCTTTCAATTCCTCGACAGCTAGCTTTTTCTTTTCTGAAACCATTCTCACACCTTCAATTTCACACTCGGACCCATCGTGAGTTTTATGAACGCGCCCTTCATATTCGTCTTGCCCTTCGGAAGCTTTTCCTTCACGAAGTTCATAACAGCAATGGTATTTTTCATGACCTGTTCATCCTTCATATTCTCTGTTCCAACAGGGACGTGAATGACAGGTGAATCCCTCAAACGTATCTTCACCATCCTTTTCGACATCTCCACAAAAGGATGGACGCTCCCTTTCGGGGGGATGGGCTTTGGCATCTTACCCCTTGGCCCGAGGACAACCCCAAGTGTTTTACCAACTAAGGGCATTAGAGGCGCTTCGCAAAACCACCAATCATATTCTTCTGCGTATTTCTTCAATTTCTTTTTATCCTTCCCCAGTTTTTCTAAATCATTCTTAACTATAATCAGCCCCTTAACCTTCTTTACTTCTGTAAGAAGCAGATCAACAATGAAAATGATCTTACTTTCCTTCCCCCTGCCCTCAGGCAAAGGGAATTCGAGATCCAGTTTGTTTTCCGGTTTTTTCAAATCTATGTTCTTCAGGTTGATCATCAAATCCCAAGTTTGAAGAAAATTCCTTTTTTTGGCCCCTTCCTTCGCTTTCCTTATCTCATTCAAGAATTCTTCCGCCATTCTCTAACCTCCTGCTTACGCAGTAAACGGTTATGATTCTTTATTTTTATTGGCAAAACTATTTAAATATATTCTCGCCTTTCACCCTAAAATGAGCCAGATTACATATATCACAAAAACATGCCTAAGCGGGAGTATTACATGTTTTTTCTTCGCAACGGATATAATCGAAAACATGCAGTTCACAACGAAAAGACAGAACCATGGGAAGAAAATCACGAACATTATCCCTTCCGAAAGCCTATCACTCATTATATCCGCTAGGTATCCTTCTTCAGAACCCCTTTCGAACTTCTTTGCGATCAACCCATCAAACCAGTCTAATACGAGGGTAATTATCAAAAATAAAAGGGAAAGAACAACTGAAAACCTGAAAATCGCTAGGAATGCTAGCGATGTCATAATAGAGAATCCCGATATCACGTTAGGGTGAACATTCGGCAAAGGCAAAGCTAAACCCACCTTATCCACTTCCTTTCGTAACTTCCTCACGAAACCAAACTTCCTATCCTTAGCCAAAACAACACCACCAGCAAAATCGTCGATGAAATTTCGAACAAAACCTTCTCCCTGTAACCGTATGGGAAAATGTGAAGGAAAACCTCTTTCTTGGAATACGGGTAAAAGGGTATGGATTTTCCTGTCAGGAAATCGATAGCGAAATGAAGGACGATACAAATCGCTATTATTTCGATCATTATAGGATCAATTACAAAGTACAAAATGCAAACAATCGCGGAGAACAAGGTGAGACCATACATTTCATGAAACCTTGTCCTCGATTCTGAGCCGAATCTTTTCTTCGCTACACCCTTTCCTACCTTAAGCAAATATGGTAAATGGGTGAAATCGATCAGAACCGAGAAGATTAATATAATCACCAGGTAACTCCATGCATTATCGAAAACGATATCCACGAAGAGGTAGTTGAAGAGAAAATGAAAAATTACGTTCATATTCCCCTCTCGAAATACTTTCTTATGAATACCGCGAAACCCTTATCCCTCTCTATTGTTTTTTCAACCTCTTTCTTCCCTAAGATTTCAAAACCCATCGAAACACTTCTCGCTATATGTGATCTTATCCCTTCTTTCAATAAATTTTTCTCTGACTTGTCAAGAAAATCCCTAAGGAGATTTTCAAATTCCCTGCATTTCCTTTTGACCTCGACCACCCATTTCCCTCCTTTTATGTACACTTTATCTTTTCTATATTTCCCCCTAAATTCCTTTGAGTGCTTTTTTGAATAAACAGGAGGTCCTGTTAACTTCTGAATCTCTGGGAGAAGCCATACCTTCATTTCGAACATCAAATACGAACTCTTTTCATCACTCCAAACAAAATATTCGAAAACCTCGAATTCGTTTTCCCTCGAAAGTTTAGCGATCCTTGCTGAGGTCCTCCTCATCTGAGACCACAGTATGTCATCAACCACCTTTGGCCTCCTGAATTTCAAGGCGAAAAGTTCGGTTCCCCTCTCCTTCAGACGTTTCATGAATTCTGATTTTCTTATCACCCTTCTATCCATCTCGAAGAACCTTTCCGATGGCTTTTCTGAAAACTTCTTGCAGGTTTCCACGAATTTGGTGAAATTCTCGCTTGAAAGCACAGCAGCCACGTTTCTTTTAGGGTCTGTCGGGTCTATGACGACGAGTGGTTGATTCTTGAAATATTCTTTTCGAATGGTACAGCGACCTTCCAGGTCTGTGAATTTCCCGAACTTCCATTTTCTAGCAGAAAGAATGAGGTTTTTGAAGGTTTTGTATTTTATAATTAAAAGTTCGCAAAGATACCCAGAGAAACCCAATGTTCGAATATCAGACCCGTAGACATCTATAGCCTTGCAGAATTGTTTAAGAAGTCTGACTTCTTTCGACATTTCAGGTTTCAAATTTTTTGTTATATACCTGTTATGGAAGGGCGTTCGATCTACCGCTGATTTTATCTTCGATGCAGATTTAACCTTGTAACAGGGGACGATATCCACAGCGAAGCCGTTCACCTTTCCTCTGACATACGGATGTTCAGCATACGCTATTTCATATTTCCCTTTGAGCTTCTTGACAATTTTCTTTCCCACATCAAGGCCGATCCTTTCGAGCATTTCCCTAGAATACGAGACAGGGAACATTATGAAGAGGTCTATCTCCTTTTTATCGGTAAGCCATGTGTCGCGGATGAATGAACCGGCAATGGTCTTCTCCAAGCCAAGTGGGGTTATGATGTTATCTGCTGCATTCGTAACCTTTTTCAAGACACTAGACAACTCTTCCCTTTCACCTTCGCTTGGAGTTATCCTTTTAGTGACTTTTTTCAGAATACCTTCCATAGTAAATTATTTATTTCATTTCAATTAAAATAAAGTGTTCGCAGATGTGGTTTCTATGCCTCTTGAAAAATCAATACTAGATTCTTTCATTGACATGAAAAAGCCGATAACAGAGATATTTTCAAAAAAACTTGTGGTTTCTCGCGAAAATGAAAAATTAAGAGACGTTCTGAATCTGATGTTAACCAAGAAATTCAGAAAGATCCCTGTTGTCGATAAATCATTCCATTTGAAGGGAATAATCACCTCCATCGATTTGCTTGACCTCCTCGGAGGAGGGGAAAAATACAACCTATTCAAGAAACACAAAAGGAGCATGGGTTTACGTGTGGGAAAATTCATGACAAGACGTGTGAAAAAAATAAACTTCAAAACAAGCATAAAGAAATCGCTTGAGATATTCAAAAGAGAAGGTTTCGGGCTTCTCCCTGTTATGGATTCCAAAAAATTGCTTTCGGTGGTTTCAGAATGGGACTTCGTGAAGCAGGTGAACAGGCCAGTTGGAATCAAGGTTTATGAAATAATGGTTGAAAGGCCCATTTTTGTCCGAAGGAAATACAGTGTATATGAAGTCGGAAAGATGATGTGTAGGGGAGGATTTAGGAGACTTCCGATAGTCGAAGATAACATACTCCTAGGGATTGTAACGCCAACCGACATTTTGCTTCACATTCGCAAAAATGGAATCGAGGACAAGTTCGTTTTAGACAAAACATGGATAGAAAAAGTGATGAACATGGAACCTGTTACCATTCGAGATGATGCGGATTTGTTCTCAGCAGTCAGTATTATGAGGAGCAAACGCGTAGGAGGATTGCCTGTTGTTGAGGAAGACGAGCTCGTTGGGTTAATAACAGAAAGAGACATATTGGATGTATTGCTATGAATCGAAAGGTAATAGACGAAGAAAAACTGGACAGGATTTTAAGGCAATTAGAGGAAAAACTGATCATAGTTGAAGGAAAAAAAGACAAAAAAGCTTTAAAAAGCCTA
Source organism: uncultured archaeon (assembly GCA_964346665.1). GTDB lineage: Archaea > Aenigmatarchaeota > Aenigmatarchaeia > QMZP01 > QMZT01 > JAZGEG01. The sequence continues at coordinate 81,393 of CAYFVC010000026.1, read as the reverse complement.
GGCGTGAAAGATATTATTGCTATCAATGGAAGACCGCTTTACAAAGTGGCGGAAATCGTGTCAAAAACGAAAAAGGAGATAGTCATATTGACGGATTTCGATAAAAAAGGCAGGGCAATCGAAAAACGATTGAAACACCTGCTCCAGACATATGGAAAACACCCAAATTCGAAATTAAGGTGGAAAGTGATGAATTTAGGAAAAAACAAGATTGAGGATTTCGGAAATTTGAATAGTCCGAACCCTCATTTGTTTAAGGAGGTTGATGTTCATGTCAAAACTTGCGCCAACTTCAATAAAATACGTGATAAAGGCGGAAATAGACGCAAAAGGAGTAATAGAGAAACCTGATGTTATAGGAGCTATATTCGGGCAGACAGAAGGTCTGCTCGGGTCTGATCTCGATTTAAGGGAACTTCAAAGAACAGGAAGGATAGGAAGGATTGAAGTCAATATAAAATCTGAAAAAGGAAAATCACACGGCGAGGTCGCTATCCCTTCTTCTCTGGATTCGGCGGAGACAGCATTAATAGCAGCTACATTAGAAACGATAGAAAGGGTTGGTCCATGTTCGGCCAAGATAATACTAAAATCAGTCGAAGACACAAGGGAGATGAAGAGGAAGTTTGTAGTGGACAAGGCAAAGACCATTTTGAAGGAGTTGCTAGACAAAGGGATACAAGACACATCAAAGATAGCAGAGGAAATAAAAGAGGAGATTAAGACATACGAGATAACAAGTTATCAAAGCCTTCCGTGCGGCCCGAGCCTGCTAGATTCGGAGGAGATAATCATAGTAGAGGGTCGAGCGGATGTTATAAACCTCGTGAAATACGGAATCAAGAATGTCATAGCGATACAAGGCAGTTCGATCCCCCAACAAATAATAGGCTTGTCAAAGGAGAAGATAACCACAGCCTTCGTCGACGGCGACAGGGGAGGCAACCTTAACCTGAAAAGCCTGTTGGAGACAACGGATTTGGATTACGTTGCTGTCGCCCCCGAAGGCAAAGAAGTGGAGGAGCTTTCAAAAAAAGAGGTATTCAAAGCACTCAGAGAAAAGGTTTCGGCTTCCCAGTTCAAATTGGAGAAGCTCAATCATGAAGAAAAAAGGGAAAGACCCAAAATCGAATTCACCAAACCTCAACCTAAAGTATTCACCAAGCCAAAGGTCACGAAGCTTACAGAAGATCAGAAAAAGACATTCAAAAAAACACTTGAGGAACTAATAGGAACGCGAGCTGCTTGTATCTTTGATTCAACGTTTAATCTTCTTGGTAAGGTTCCCGTGAAAGAGCTGCAAAACACGCTAAAAACAGTTGACAATCCCTATGCGGTGATATTTGACGGAAGGGTTGACTACAAACTAGACATGATAGCAAGGAGGAAGGGGATAAAGTTTTTGGTCGGGATGGAAAAGGAAAACATAAAATCCCCTGTTAAAATCCTGTCGAAACAAGACCTCACATAAATTAATATAACTACAAAGTCAATTATTTATCAGACAATAGGTTAGGTGAGAGTATGGAGGATTTGCTTAAAAAACTTGTTGAATCCCCTTCAATTTCAGGTTATGAAAAGAACATAAGGGATTTGATATCCAAGGAGATCAAAACCCATGTTGATGAAATTAAAGTCGATAAAATCGGAAATTTGATATGCAGAAAGGGTTCTGGTTCTCCTAAGATCATGTTAGCCGCGCATATGGATGAATTGGGCTTAGTGGTGAAGTATATAGATGAAAAGGGTTTCATAAGATTCGAGCCTGTTGGCGGGTGGGATCCGAAAATCTTAACTGCCCAGAAGTTCAAGATACACGGCTCTAAAGGGCCTGTTGTTGGAGTTATAGGATCGAAACCCATTCACTTGCAAGAGAAAGAAGAGGAAAAGAAGCCCGTGAAGATAAGCGACATGTTCATGGATATAGGAGCGAAAAACAGAAAAGAAGCTGAAAGAATGGGCGTGAATGTGGGAGACTTCATAACGAATTACGGAGAATTCAACAAACTCGGCGGTTCTAGAGTGACAGGGTACGGATTCGATGACAGGGTTGGTTGCCTGGTATTAATAGAGGTCATGAAAAATCTCAAAAAGTTCAAGGGAACGGTTTACGCAGTTGGGACCGTGAAGGAGGAGATAGGTTTGGTGGGGGTAAGAGGACCAGCATTCGGTATAAACCCCGATATTGTCATAGCACTTGATGCCACCATAAGCGGTGATACGCCTGAATTGAAGCCCCATGAAGCCACAGGGAAAATAAGCGAAGGTCCCGCACTCACGATTAAGGACGCCATAAGCATAGTGCAGAGCGATACAAAGAAATGGGTTCAGGATATTGCAAGGAAAAACAAGATAAAGTTACAATTCGACATCCTTTCAGCAGGAGCGACAGACGCCTCTGTAACCCCGATGATAAGGGAGGGTATCCCGTCAATTTCGATATTAACACCTTCACGTTACTTACACACTCCAGTTGAGATTGTAGACATGAATGACGTGAAGAATTCTGTAAAACTCGTTACAGAACTCGTGAAATCAGCTCATAAACATTTTTAATTTCACATTATATTCACATTTCCACGTATTGGTAATACCTCTAATTCACCTTTATACAGCTGAATATTTCCTATGATGTTGATTCTTTTACCGTCCCTTATCTCGCTTATATTCACGTTATTGATATCGAGCAACTCCAGCGTATCATTCCAGAGCACAACCTTTATATTCCCCGTATCATCTTTTAGATCAAAAAAGACATGACCCTTACTCTTAAACATCCCGGTTATCTCGCCCGTTACGTTCACGGTTTTCCCTATGAATGATTTATCAATATCACCAATCTTCACGTGAAAGGAGAAACTCTGGCTGGTGATTATATACAAAATAACAAGGCTTATAGAAACTCCAATTACGGATATCTTCATCAAACTCCTTTCGTTCATTTTCGTGACCCCAGTTTAAAAACAGCCAAATCGTTGTATATAGGACCTTTTTTGGTCAATGCACTTGACTTCAAATTCACTTTATTCACGAACATTTCACCTATATCCACGTTCTTTGATTCGTTTACGAATCTCAGCAAAATTTCCCTATTTTTACCTGATCTAACCCTTCCTATTGTCAAATGTGGTGAAAAATTACCTTCACCTATTTTCACACAATCATTCACCCTTTTCATTAACTTGACTAGTTCATCTTCACCTTGATTTACACCAAGCCACAGCGTTCTTATATAAGAAGTACTTCCGAAATAACCAATACCATTAACATTTACTTTAAATTCGCTTTCCCCTTTAAGGCATTCCTTAAGGGAATCCTTTATATCATTAACTTCATTTTCATTCACATTACCGAGAAATTTCACTGTGAAATGGAGGTTTTCAGGTTCAACAAATTTCACGTCTATGTCTAGATTTTGCAAATTTTTCTGTATCTCTATCACCTTCTTTATCAATATTTCGTCGAGATCAATCGAAATAAAACACCTCATAAGAGATATTGTGAAAATGTATATATAAATCACTCGTTTCACATTAACTTCACAAAAACATTTAAATAGTTTCTTGATTATATGAAATTATGAATTCGGAAATGAATTTCAATGAAAGGTATGTGAAGATATTCAACTGGAGAGAGAATCCATTCAGTTTCAAGATATTGCCTGATCTTTTCGTAGGATACATGAAGGAAACAGAAAGAATACTAACCGGCATACAGAACAACGATAAGTTATCCCTTCTTATCGGTCCCACGGGTTCAGGCAAGACGACACTCCTGAAGTTTTTGATGAAAAACTTTGAAAAGGATAGGATAATTTTTTACCTTTCCAAACCTCCAAATGACCCCGAGGATTGGGTGAAGGTCTTCGCAAACTTCATAGGGTTAGGGGTATTTGAAAGATTATTTTCACGCAGAAAAGATATCAATCTATACAATTTGAGTGAATGGGTGAACAAAAAAATGAAGAATTCGAACGTGGTTATGCTTGTGGACGAAAGTCACGAGGCAGGCATAGAGACGCTTGAATGGCTAAGAACGCTAACGGACCAAATAGATAACCTCTCTGTTGTCATCACAGGTCTGCCCGTTCTGGAATCCACCCTTAATGATAACCTTGAAACTTTCAGGAGAAGAGTGAATACAAGGGTTGAGCTCGCAAGTCTAACAAAATCGGAAACAAGAGAATTAATTAAAAAAAGGATAGAATGGGCAGGAGGGGATGATATAAAACCATTCACCTCAGAGACTATCGAACGTATATATGAAAAGACAGGAGGCTTCCCTAGGGAGGTCATAAGGATGTGTAACGACCTCGTTCAGAAGGCGATGGAAAACAACATATCAACCATAGACATGAATTTCCTCAAGGATTCTGAAATCACTTCGCCTAAAAGGGTTTCACTTGAATCCGTGAAATCTCTGCCTTCAAAACAGAGGGACATCCTTGAGATACTAGGTAAATACGGGGAGTCGACGCCAAAGGAAATAGTTGAGAAAATGAATTTGGAAGGCTACAAGAGCAGGGACAATGCAATAAGATCAATAAACAACATAGTCAAAAGGCTCGTGAAAGAGGGCATGGTGATGAGGAAAAAGAGGGGAAAAAGCTATCAATACACGTTATCAGATAAGATTAGGACATTGATGGTGGATGCATAAATTTTTAAATAGTTTATTTTCATAATATACAATATCTTTATCAAGGGGAGGGTTTTTATGGAAGAGAGAATAAGAAGCAGGGACCTCGTAGGAAAAATTCTCGTTTCGGAGGAAAGCGGGAAGAAATTTGGAGTTGTAGGAGATCTTGATTACATTATAGAATCGGGTGAGCTCATAAACCTAGTTCTCGTACAGCCAACCAAGCACACAACCGAGCTCAATCTGCAGGAAGATGACAAAGGAAGGGTTCTCGTTCCGTTCTCTGCAGTGAAATCAGTAGGAGATTTCGTAATAGTAACGGAAAAGGACATAATTTAAGTTCCATTGTTTTCATCTCCTGTTTTTGATAGGTATAAATTTGACCCCGTCAATATATTAATCATGACAAATAAAAATTACTACAAAAACACGCTAAAAAACGTTATGCAGATCTTCAATTTATTAAAAAAATCAGGAAAAACAGGCGAATTGCTGACAGTTTCCAAAATATCGAAACTAACAGGTCTCCACAAATGGACCGTTTCCAGAACTTTGGATTTATATATGTCGCCCTACGTCGAAATTCTCGTTCCCGAAGGCTTTGAAGACATTGGTTTGAGAATAAAATTCGTTAAATTGAAGGACCCCAGCATGACTAAGGAGCAGGTTTTGAGATTCCTGAAATTACGAAGTCTCACTTTTTAATCTCTCACACCCTCTGTTATCAACCTGAATACAGCTTCGCCTTCTGGCATGTTCGGAGAGTCTATCAGTTTTGCTACTCTCTTCTCACCTTTGGATTTCCTCAGATAAACCCTGAATGTCGCTTGATGGCCAAGGATGTGACCACCTATCGGGGCAGTCGGGTCTCCAAAGAGAACATCAGGTCTCGCCATAACCTGGTTGGTCACGTATATCGCTATATTGTAGACATCAGCCAACCTCTGTAATTTATGCAGATGTCTGTTCAATTTCTGCTGGCGGTCAGCTAACGTTCCCCTTCCTGTATAATCCGAACGGAACGAGGATGTGACAGAATCAACTATTAGGAGTTTGACATTCTCTTTTTTAAGGATATCCTCGGTTTTTTCAGCCAGAAGAACCTGATGATCCGAGTTGTATGCCCTCGCAACAAATATATTTTCCATCGCCTTCTTCGGATCTAGCCCAATGGCCTCTGCCATATGCCTTATTCTTTCAGGTCTGAACGTCTGTTCAGTATCTATGAATATCGCTTTCCCTCCTAATCCACCCTTTTCTTTCGGGAGCTGGACACTAACGGCAAGCTGATGCGCAAGTTGCGATTTCCCTGAACCATACGCACCATGCATTTCTGTTATTGCCTGAGTTTCGATGCCTCCACCAAGTAACGTATCTAAAGCCTTGGAACCGGTTGTGATCTTGCCTATTTGCTCTCTCTTTTTCAGAACCTCGCTTGCAGGTTCAAAACCCATTTTTAGATTTTGCCTTGCACCAGCTATTATCTTATTCGCGGTCTCCACACCAAGTCCGCTCGCAGCCGAAAGTTCACCTGCAGAAGCGGCCGCTATGCTCATTAGATTATCATAACCAGACTCTTTCATCTTTTCCAGTGTTTTATCTCCCACGCCCGGAAGATCTGCGATACCCTTTGTCATATAAAATCCCCTTTATCAGCATTTATATTTCATTTTAATATTTTAATCTTTAACCCCTTCTATCTTTTTAAGGACTTTTTCAACCTCTTTCTTAGGGTCGATCCTTTCAACCCCACTAGCTATAAACTCTATTCTATCTGTGAACTGGTTCTTCTTGACTCTCCCACGAATTACGAACTCCTCACCCAACTTTAGACTTTCATATATCCTCAACGGGTCATCGTGAACGAACTTTTTTAATTCGTTCATGTCCTTTCCAAAAACCTTCTCTGCAAGATCACGGAAAAACACAACGCGCATATTCCCAGAACCGTCATCTATCACGCCCGAAAGGATTAGATTGTATTTTGGTTCGATGTGACCATGATCTTTGCATTTCCACACATCACCTTCCTTTTCCAAACGTGTTTCGCATGTAGGACATACCTCAAAAAATGGATTCCTCCTGAACACCTGAACTAGCGAGGCCCTCACCTCGTTATATCCTCCTTCTTTCAAATCACTGATATTTTCCTCCTCAGCTTTATCGAAATCGCTCTTCACGTCCCCGATTTCGGGTATTTCCATATCTGATTTCTCGAGCTTCCCCGCCTTTCCAAGTCTTATTTCGCTTCCTCCTCTTCCATCCTCCTTCACGTACCCTCCTGTAATATTCACTACGCCTCCTTCATCCACGCCAAGCTTTTCGATGAGTTCTATTTCATTGTCCCATAGGGAGAGTCTTGCAATGCCCGTATCATCCCCGATTACAATGTTAACAACACTTCCCTTTCTCCCCTTCTTTTCGAAATCCCTCTTTTCCGATATGCTCACTATTCTTCCTGTCACATCCACGGATCTCATCCCAGGGAGCACGTTCCTTATCTTGAGACTCCGTTTCGCGGATTCCTTGAGAAGGTTGACTCCGAGTTCTTTCCCAACAATGTACGCCGCTCCCTCGGGCGATACCAGCCCAGAAAGCTCGATTTGTTTTTCCTCGATCTTCTTTTTAACCTCCTCTTCCGGAAGATCAGACGCCTTCGAGATCTCCTTCACTATGTTTTCCAGAGAGAACATACCAAACCTTGAATAAGAATTGAAAATTAGTTATAAAAGTTTATGTTTAAATCCTATTCTATAACCCTGAGTCCTGTGTATGATTCCAGAGCCTTTGTCGCTTTCTTTGCTTTTGTTTTGTATGGAGGGATATCCTTCTCAACCCATTCCATAATTATCGAGGGTTCTTTATGATAGAGGTTGATAAGCTTACAGACCTCATTGAAATTCGTCACCCCGAATTTCTTCATCCATTCCAAAATTTTCGCTCGTGTTTTCAACTCTTTTATAATTTCCTCATATGTTATTCCTTTATCGAATGCCATCTTTTTTAGGAGGTAGGACTCTTCCAAATTCGCGGAATACGTATCCGTAGAGGGGCTCCAGCCAAAAACCTTTATGCTGTGAGGTGTCCCTGTTTTCGGATCAATGGATTCTATCTCGTCAACCTCTTTCACCCTCCTTGCTGATTTCCCCTTTTCCTTTGCATGGATCATAACCACAACGAGGTCAAGGGTTTCAACCAACGTAGGCGAAAGTTCGATCGGAGGCGTTTCCAACCTTTTGATAACATCTTCTATCGATCCCGCGTGTATAGTTCCCAGAGATGAGTGACCAGAAGCCATGCCTTGAAACATAACGTAAGCTTCCTTCCCCCTAATCTCGCCCACTATCACGTAATCAGGATTTTGCCTGAAAGATTCCTTAAGAAGTTCGAAGAGCGTGACCTCTCCATATCTTTTACCCCCGATTTCAGGAACACCAAACCCCACCCTAGACACGCTCGGTATCCAGTTTTCATGTGGAAGATTCAACTCACGGGTATCCTCAATTGAAACTATCTTGTCTTCGGGTGCGATGAACATGCTCATAACGTTCAAAAACGTCGTCTTTCCTGTGGAAACCCCTCCGCATACAAGTGTTGAAGCCCTTGCTTCCACCATCAACCATAGGTACGCCATCAATTCCGAAGAAGCGGTTTTGAAATTCAGAACATCTATGGGTGAGAATGGTTCCACGCGGAACTTACGTATCGAAAAAGTAGGACCTTTTGTGGTAACATCCTTAGCGAGAGTAGCCTGCACCCTCGAGCCGTCCGGGAGTGATCCATCAAGTAGGGGTTTCGCATAGGATATATATCTTCCACATCTTTCCGCTAGCTTTATCACAAAGTTGTTCAGATAACCGCTGTCCTTGAATATTATATCAGTCTCGATAGATCCGAATTTTCTGTGAACCAAGAAAACAGGTATGTTCAATCCAGGGCAACCTATATCCTCTATATAGGGGTCGTGAAGGAGTCCTTCAATTTCATTGAACCCCACAAAGTCCCTGTATATGTAATACGTTATCTTCACATAGGTTTCTGAAGGCAAAATAAGATTCTCATCCTCCAATATCTTCTTGAGCTTTCCCTGTATGTATTCAAAAACCTTTCCCTTCTCTCTAACTGCAGAAAGTTCAACATCTATTAGCTCAAGCAAATCCTTCTTTACTGTTTCGAGGATATCCTTTTCTTTCTTTGAGAGATCAGGTTCTATCACGCGATAAACCAGACCCTTCTTTTTGGGATCCCACTTTATGTGACCGTAAACGAAAGGCTCTAGAAGAGGATATCTTATATCGATTTCTGTAGTCTTTTTTAATGAGGGGAAAATTATGAGATGTTTGGGCTCTTTGATTTCAACAGTGGGGTATTTTACTTTCCCTATATTTCTTATTCTATCTATCTTTTTCCTTAACGCCCCCCTCAAACCCATTTAAAACACCCTTTATCTCTTCTTCTTCACGATCTTTCTATGCCTAGCACATGCAGGGCATGCGTAAACCTTTGTTGAGGATAATGAAAACCTTCCCCTTCCGAGCTCCTTCCTGAGAGAAGGGTCGGATATGGATAAACCCCTATACATAGCGAATGTTTTGTATTTCGGAACCTTCCTTCCGCAAAAACCACAAGTCACCAATGTTTCTTTACCTCTGGCCTTTGTGTGATGCCAGCCTCTTCTGTAAAACCGTTTTTTCGTCATCTACCCCTCACCTAACAATTTATATTTAGACTAGTTTCTATATAAGAAAAATCAATTTAAATATTAATACATCATATTAATAGCTCCACAAAAAGGTGTCTTGGATGAAAGAGAAATTGAAACAGGTGTCAGCATATGAATGGGAACTCGACAAAAACGTTAGACCTAAGATGAACGTCAAGGCTAAGATCATAGGTAACAAAAAAGTGGTTAACATTCTTGAGGACGCCGCTATCGAGCAGTTAACGAACGTAGCATGTTTACCGGGCGTGATAGAACCCGTGATAGGACTTCCAGACATGCACTGGGGATATGGTTTGCCGATGGGAGCAGTTTCAGCGTTTGATTTTGAAAGAGGCATAATATCCTCCGGTCTCTGCGGTTTCGACATAAACTGCGGGGTGAATTCGATAAGAACGAATCTCACTTATGATCAAGTCAAACCAAAATTGAACGAACTTATCTCGAATATTTTCAAGGCGGTACCGTGCGGTGTTGGAGCAAAGGGGAAATTGAAACTCACTAACGAACAACTTGATCAGGTTTTGGTTAGAGGGGTTGAATGGACAATAGAAAATGGATATGGAGTTTTAAAAGACAAGGAACACATGGAAGAGAAAGGACGAATGGAGGGGGGAGACCCTTCGAAGGTTTCAGACCTTGCGAAGAAACGCGGTCTCCAGCAGTTAGGCACGCTGGGAGCTGGTAACCACTTCCTTGAAATACAGAGGGTTTCGGATATCTACGAGAAGGATGTCGCTGGCAAATGGGGAATTGAAAACGAGAATCAGGTTTTGATAATGCTTCACTGCGGTTCACGCGGTTTAGGGCACCAAGTCGCAACGGATTACCTGAAGATACAGGAAAAAGCAGTGGAAAAATACAAGATTTGGTTGCCTGACAGGCAATTGGCCTGTGCCCCTGCGAAATCCCAGGAAGGCCAGGATTATTTTTCCGCGATGAAATGCGCTGTGAATTATTCGTTTACGAATCGTTTGGTCATGACCCAGTGGATCCGTGAGACGTTCGAAAAGGTTTTCAGAAAGGATTGGGAATCAATGGATTTACATACGATATACGGATTGTGTCACAACGTTGTTAAGCTAGAAGAACACGAAATAAACGGGGAGAAGCGAAAAGTCTATGTTCACAGAAAAGGAAGCACACGCTCCTTCCCAGGCGATCCAGTCCTCATAGCCGGAACAATGGGGACATCAAGCTATATTCTGAAAGGAAACGAAACAGCGATGGAGAAAACTTTTGGGTCAACGGTACACGGGGCAGGGCGTGCGATGTCAAGGCACGCTGCTATTCGTAGGTTTTGGGGAGGGAAAATCAAAGAAGACCTCGCGAAGAAGGGAATCATAGCGCAATCCACCCACCCAAAGGTTCTTGCCGAGGAAGCCCCTAACGCTTATAAGAATGTGGATGACGTGATAGAGAGTGTTCACGGAATCGGGATTTCATTGAAAGTCGCCAGAGCGATTCCGATAGGCGTATGCAAAGGATAAAATGAAGGGTGCAAAATAATCTAAATATCCAAGCTGACAGTTACCTTGTATCCTTTATCTATTTTTTCAAGGTTGAATTTATAATATGTCACGGCCTTGACTAACGTTCCTCCTTTCTTTGGATCAGCATATTCCCCGTTACATATCGCTCTCAAATGCATATCCCCGATTTCCTTCACTTTGAATTTCGAAAGAAATACGTTTTCGAGATCAACCAGTTCTATTAGCTTTTGCAACCAATTGAACATAAGGTCTTTCGTGTCTTTCCCTTCAACTTCGATCTGTTTTTCGAATTTTGGCTCGACTTTTTCAATTTGACATATCACACTGAAGAGAGCAAAAGCAGCGTTCTCAAAAAGCTCTTCTAAATCCTTTCCATACGCCTCGAAAACAACGTCCGAAGTCAGGTCCTCAATGAACTTGTATTTCATAAAAAGATTTACAATTAAGAGAAATAAAAAACAAGGTGTTGGGTATACGGTTATCCATACGGTCGGAATCCCAAACCCTGTATATCATATCTGCCTACCAAATCTTGTGCTCCCCTGCATTCCAGTGACTGGACAACAACCTGTTTCAAGGTATCATCTGTTGTTAAAGTCACAGTTTCTATGTCCTGATAAGAGATGTTCAGGTTCTCGAATTTGGTTGAGGTTATTGATTCATTTTGGTACACAAGCCTAACGGCAAAACCCCTCAAAGGGACATCGCCTGTGTTGAACAAAGCAAGTGTGAGTTCCTGGGTGGAGTTATCGTAGTACGCTCTCTGTATGAGCAGCTGCGCCCTCGCACAGAATTGAAGCTCTGAACGGCTCTGTGTTACGAACTGTGTGGCCCAACCAGCGAGAATCCCTGCCACAATCATAGTAAATGCTATAAGCATTATGACTGCGATCAGGGGAGATATACCCTTTCTCATTAAATCACTCCTTTATTATAGTCAAGGTTTCAGCTGAAAATGTCGGGCATGCCTTGTTCAGAACCTTTATATGATCAGCGGTGCTTCCAAGACCTGAGTGGTAAGCACCATTCATGTTTATTATTATAATAGCCGATCTCTGCTCTTTCAGGGGGTTCGTTTCGGTTACGTTCGGACTTATACTCACCTTCTGATCGGTCGAATTGTAAACTTCCACATTTGTCCCGTTGAGCACTTGAACGCTGAATCCGTACAGTCCAACGTTTCCCAAGTTTGTCAGCAAGATGGTGAGGTTGTTTGTGGACGAATCGAAAGTCGCTGAGTCAATCCTGTAATTCGTGTTGGTCACGCATGCACTACTCGCTTGTTGTGTTCTTGTACTCACCCAATGGGTTATCCATGATGATAACAGCACCCCAACAGCAACGCTTATCGCTACCAGCAAAACAGCAGCTATCACTGGAGATATCCCTTTCATGCCCATATATTATATATAAGTTTAGCTTACTTAATATATATTTTTAAATATAAATCAACAAAGATTTAATCCAATTGTGAGGGGACATGAAAGAAAAAATGGTTTACTTTTTCGGGGAGAGGGGGAAGGAAAGCAAAAACCTTTTAGGAGGAAAGGGATCGAATTTGGGTGAAATGACAAAGATAGGCTTGCCTGTCCCGCCTGGCTTCACCATTTCGACAAAGGTCTGCATGAATTTCTTGAAAACAAGGAAATATCCGAAAGGTCTGGAAAAGGAGATAAATTCGAACCTTGAAAAGCTCGAAAGAAAAATCGGAAGGAAATTCGGTGATGAAAAGAACCCTTTGCTTATATCAGTGAGGTCTGGCGCGCCAGTCTCGATGCCTGGAATGATGGACACCGTTTTGAATCTTGGTCTCAACAACAGAACGATAAGGGGACTTGAAAAGGAAAGCGGAGATTCAAGGTTCACATGGGATTCCTACAGAAGGTTCATTCACATGTTTGGAAACGTGGTTCTTGGGATTGAACACTCAAAGTTCGAAAAAATCCTTGACAGATATAAAAAGAGGAGGAAGGACACCGATCTGAAAACCGAGGAGTTGAAGAGGATAGTCGATGATTACAAAAAACTCGTGAAGAAGGATACGGGCAAGGACTTTCCTGATGACCCGGGCGAACAATTAAAGATGTCGATAGATGCGGTATTCAACTCTTGGAACAACAAACGAGCGAAGATTTACAGAAAGATTCACGGAATACCGGATGATGTGGGAACCGCCGTGAATGTTCAGGCAATGGTTTTCGGAAACCTGGGATGGAATTCTGGGACAGGGGTTGGATTCACGAGAAACCCCTCAACCGGCGAAAACAAACCCTACGGTGAATATTTACTTAACGCCCAAGGAGAAGATGTCGTCGCTGGACTAAGAACGCCAAAACCCATAACAGAATTGAAAAAAGACCTCCCGAAGGTTTACAGGGAATTGACCAAGGTTTACAAACTCCTCGACAAACATTACAGGGACATGCAGGATTTCGAGTTCACGATAGAGAAGGGAAGACTCTTCGTTCTCCAAACAAGGACGGGAAAGCGAACGGCGCAGGCTGCGATGAAGATAGCGGTGGATTTGGTGAAGGAGGGGGCGATAAAGAAAGAAGAGGCGGTGATGAGGATAGAGCCCGAACAAATTAACCATTTGCTCCACAAACAACTCGATCTCAAGGAGAAAGAAAAAGCAAAAATTATAGCGAAGGGTTTGCCTGCCTCTCCAGGAGCTGCTGTAGGCATTGTTTGCTTCACGGCAGATAGAGCGGAAGAACTGGCTGACAAAGGTAAACATGTAATACTCGTCAGGAGAGAAACGTCCGCAGAAGATATAGGAGGGATGTCCGTTTCCAAGGGGATATTGACAGCGAGGGGCGGGATGACTTCGCATGCAGCAGTTGTTGCAAGAGGAATGGGCAAATGTTGTGTTGCAGGTTGTAACAAAATAAACATAAACGAGGAAAGGAGGATGTTCAGAGTTGATGGTATTACAATCAAGGAAGGTGACTGGTTAACGCTTGATGGAGAAACAGGTGAGGTGATGCTTGGAAAAATCCCTGTTGTTGACCCTGAATTGAAAGGGGAGTTCAAAATCCTTATGAAATGGGTTGACGATATCAGAAGGCTGGGTGTTAGGACTAATGCGGACACACCCAAAGACGCGAGAAGGGCAAGGAACTTCGGGGCGGAAGGCATAGGTTTAACGAGGACAGAGCACATGTTTTTTAAAGAAGAAAGGATATTCGCTGTGAGGGAGATGATACTGGCCGAGGATGAAAAGGGAAGGAGATTCGCCTTGAAGAAAATCCTTAAAATGCAGATGAATGATTTTGTTAAGATATTCAAGGAGATGAATGGCTTACCAGTAACCATACGTTTGCTCGACCCACCACTCCATGAGTTTCTTCCTAAGGAGGAAGAGGAGATAAAAGAGCTGGCGAAGGATATGAAGATAGATTTCGAAAAACTAAAGAACAAGGTTGAATCTCTAAGCGAATTCAACCCCATGCTTGGGTTTAGGGGGTGTAGGCTAGGGATTGTTTACCCAGAGATACCTGAAATGCAAGTGGAAGCGATAATAAGGGCCGCGATAAAGGTCAACAAAAGCGGAGGAAAGGCATTACCAGAGATAGAAATACCCGTTTTGGGCAACATAGAAGAAGCAAAGGAAATGAAGGAAATAATTGACAGGGTTACTAAAGATTTGATCAGAAAATCAAGGATTAAAGTTGAATACAAAGTTGGAACCATGATAGAATTGCCAAGGGCGTGCGTGGTTGCGGACAAACTAGCGGAGTTCTTAGATTTCTTCTCTTTCGGAACAAACGATTTAACGCAAACAGTTTATGGATTTTCAAGGGATGATGCAGGGAAGTTCATACCAGAATACATAGAAAGGGGTGTTTTGAAAGAAGATCCTTTCCAAGTAATCGACAGGGAGGGTGTGGGCTCGTTAATGAAAATATGCACAAAACTCATTAGGAAGGCAAAACCAAAAACAGAGATAGGCATTTGCGGGGAACACGGAGGCGAACCAAATTCGGTCGAGTTTTGCCACATGATAGGACTTGATTACGTTTCCTGTTCACCGTTCCGTATCCCAATAGCGAAGCTTGCAGCAGCGCAGGCAAAAATAAAATACGGATAAATAGAGTTAACATTTAAAAATCCTTGCAAATCATTATAATTGGTAGTAAAGGAGATTAGCATGAAAGTAAAGGATGTGATGAAGAGGCATGTAGTCACAGTGGACCCGAATATGAACATGTCAGTCATTTCCAAAATCTTGACCAACAATAGGATAGGAGCGGTAGTCATAGTTAACAAAGGGAAACCAATCGGTATGGTAACAACCAACGATATAGTCACACTGATAGCGAAGGATAGAGACCCTAAAAAGGTAAAGGCAGGGAAATACTGGAAAGAGAGAAAAAGACCATTTCTAACAGTTCCCCCGAATGAGAGCATCATGAAGGTTACGAAAAAGATGATAAAGACAGGTATAAAGAGATTCCCTGTTATAGAAGATGGTAAGCTGAAAGGGATAGTGTCAACCAAGGAAATACTTCTCGTTTCCCCAGAACTAATAGAGATACTTTCAGAAAGACTTAAAGCAAGAGTGGATGCTGTCGCTAGACCGGAACAGAGGATCTCAGGACTTTGCGAGAAATGTGGGGAATATTCAGATGATTTGAGGAACATCGAAGGAAGATGGTTCTGCCCGGATTGCAGGGAGACATAGGTTTGAACAATATAGATTTTTTAATGTTAAAATTCAGATTTTTTTATGAAAATTCATTTTATATTTTTAACCCTGTTATTCTTGGTAGCGTACAATGTCCAAGCAATCACAATAAACGAGTTTATGCCAGATCCGGATGATGGTTGCGGTGATTGTTCTGAGTGGATAGAGATCACTAGCTATGTAAATTCCTTCCTTGAAAACATCACGGTGGATACCGGTGAATACCCGATAACCCTGAACGGTTCAATACAAGCAAATGAATTCATAATAATTACGAAAAATTCGAGCGCATTTTCAGAAATATGGAATTCAGAGGTAACGATTTTTGAGAATAAAAAGATGAGCATTAGAAACAAAGGAGATAACATCACTATTTATAATGGTTCTGAAATTTTGCAGAAAGTTGAATACAAAAGTTCGGAGAATAACAGATCATACGGCTTGTGTGATTCTATTTTCGTTCCCCAGAACACCTCAACTCCCGGGTTCCCTAACATATGCGATTCGAAAGATACGAATGAAACTAAAGAAAACCAAACCACTACGAACAACACGTGCGATTTATATGTATGGATAAAATGCAATGAAACCTTCGGAATGGGCAGCAACAAATACTACCCGATGGTTGAGGATTTAGAAGGAGGGGATTTTGAACCAGAGGTTGAATACTGGATAAAGGACTTATTCGGCAACATTGTTAGATCCAGATTCAGGACCAACAACACGAATACCGCTAAATCCTGGACTCCACCCGAAATCACTGGGACCGAAGCATACGTTATACACGTGGTGATAACGAATGAAGTATGTAACGACACAAACCTCTCTAACAACGCTGCAGAAAAGTTAATTATCGTTAAAGGAGACAAACCGTATTCTGAACGGGAATGTTCATGCGAACCAGAGATAATAGAAGTAGAGAAATCCTGTTCATGTAAGTCCATTCCGGAAAAGGAGGTTTCAGAAAAGAAGGAGTTCGAAATACTTTCCTGTCCAAGTGAAATTGAAAAGGACGACGAGATCGAAATAAAGATAAGCATGAAAAACCCCTCACATGACAGGAAAAATTACACAGTTTACTCTTATGTTTATGAAGGAAATAAACCATTATCCTTGGGTTTTGATGGAAATGAATGGGTCAACACATGGAACGCTAACAAACAGAACGTCAGCATATCGAGAAATTCCTCCTTTACCCTTACCTTGATAAACAGGATTGCTAACGATACAGAACCAGGTCAATACAAGCTGAGGGTGAGAATATGGCTCGACGACAAGAAACATGATATAACTAGGGATATCCTGATAAAAGAACCTGAGGAACTAGAACCAGTGAACCAAACCACTGAAAAGGAGAACAAAACAAAATACAATGAATCCGAAGGTAACGAATCCGAAAGCAAAATAAATATACCAACAGCTCAGATAGTCTCGAAAAGCGAAGGAAACTGGTTTTCCACTTTTATAGAAAGCATAATCAATTTCTTTAAAAACCTGTTCAATCTATAAATAAAAACCTGATAAGTTGATGCACACTTTAATGTGCATCTTTCCCAAAGAGCATTTGACGTAGGCTTCGCCTGCGTCCCTCGAAATATGGGCCTGTAGCTCAGTTGGAAGTTTCAAATGTCAAGGATTTGTATCCTTGACGATCGACATTAGAGCAGTAGCCTCCTAAGCTAAAGGTCGGGGGTTCGAATCCCCCCAGGCCCGTAAACAGCGTATGACTCAGGTTATGCCTGAGTCCACCGAAACTACATAGATTTATAACTTTTCGCGAATAAACTATAATTATGTCGAGGATAATTACAATATCTTCTGGAAAAGGTGGCGTAGGGAAGACAACACTTGTCGCGAACCTTTCTTCTGCTCTTGCGCAATACGGGAAGTCAGTCGTTGCCTTGGATTCAAATCTCACCACTTCTAACCTTGCGATTCACTTGGGCATGCACCTGTATCCTAAAACATTACACGATGTGTTTGAGGGAAGGGCGAGGATAAATGACGTGACCTATATGCATAAAACAGGTTTTAAAATAGTCCCCGCAGACATATCCATGAGAAAGATCAGGGACGTGAAATCCTATGAATACATCAATATCTTCTACAAACTAATTGAGGGAAACGACTTCATACTGATCGATTCTCCTGCAGGGCTCGGAAAGGATTCACATGCAGCAATAGAGGCAGCGGACGAATTGATAACCGTAACCAACCCCGAACTCCCCGCGATAACTGATGCACTCAAACTCAGCCTTATCGCAAACAAGTACACCACTCATAATTTAGGAGTGGTTGTGAACAGGATAAAAAAGGAATCACACGAAGTCCCTATAGATCACATAGAAAAAATGCTCGGTTTGCCCGTGATAGGGAAAATCCCAGAAGACAGGGAAGTTCGAAAGGCGATAGCTTTAAAAGAGCCTGTCGTTTCTTACAATCCGAAATCACCTGCAGCACAGCACATAAAGTCGATAGCAGCTTCGCTTATCGGAGAGGAATATACCCCAAAAATACCTTGGGGTTTTCGCTTGTTCGGCTGGCTGATGAGATAGATCCTTCCCCATAGAATTCACTTTATAATCTTCCACCTTTTCAGCGCGAAATATACGTCTATCCCGCAGTGTAAAACAAGGAAAATAATTAAATACAAAAAAAGGTTCACATGCATGTATATTGCAAAGTTCTTGTCAACAATTCTGTGCATATCATAAAGACCTATCATGGAGAAACCTGTGATAAGATAAACCAACATTAAAACAATCAAGACATATGCGCTAATTCTGCTTGTCTTCAAAAGCCAGAAATTTACATTCATAATCTCTGTATAATTTTCGGTATTAAAAATTTGAGATTGAAATTATTTTTTCAGAATTCCGAGCAAATCGCTTAGGTTCACCTCGAAAGCGCAAGCAGGCTGTTCCAATCCGAAGTTGTCCAGAACCTGAGGATGGATTTCACCTATGTACGCGATTTTCTTCCCCTTCGCTGAAACCCTCCCCACCCTTCCGGGTATGAAAGAATGGTGATCAGCTTCGCTAATCTTATAATCAACACCGAGATTTCTCATGAAGAAGTCGAAGCTCTGCTTTGCTTTTGTGAAATTTGCCTCAGAATCCGTAAAAGCCCATGCAAGCCTCACGGGATTCTTGGTTTTCGTTTCCGCTTTTTCATCTAAAATCACGACCTCGCCTATCTCGAATATGTTTTGAGGATATTCCCTGTTCGTGTTCTTACCAAGAAATTCTATAAGCGATGGAATTATCCACGTTCGAAATACACTCCAATTCTTGGAGACAGGATTATCAACTTCTATAGCTTTCATATCCTCCAAATTCATCTTTTTTACGAGGTCGTCCTTATTTGTGAGTACATATGAAAGAATTTCTTGCGAACCCAAACCCACCATTATATCAGAGACCTTTTTTGAAAATTCATTTATATTCGTTAACTTTCCCATGCTGGCTATTTTTGGTATAACCGGTTCGATTCGGTTGTAACCATAAGAAATCATCATATCCTCTATCACGTCAATCTGGTGCATGATATCCTGTCTGTATGCAGGATAGGAAACAAGGAATTTCCCCTCTTTGCTTTCGACATCATACCTTGACCTCAAAAGTAGTTCTTTGACTTGATTAGATTTCAAATCCAGCCCTGAGAGTTTTCTTATTTTTTCTGAAACCACAACTATTTTTTTAGGTTTCAGATCAGGCGTTTCGATTTTCCCACCGGGGAAAACAACATCAACAGTTTCGATCTCCCCTCCCCTGTCGGCGAGGGATGAAACCATTATGTTCAATGCAGGCGACAAGAACTTCATATCGAATCCCGAACACTCTATAAACACATCCTTCGTTTTTTCCGTTACCTTTCCAGTGTAATCCGAGTTTATGATCGGTGGCATTGAAAGAACCTGATTTTTCGAATCTATGAATATTGGATACTTTTCAAAATTCGCTAGCAAATACCCGTATTCCTTCCCTTTCGGGTGTTGCGAGAGGATCTGCCTCAAATTCAATTCCTTATCGAACTCCAAGGGAGTGAATTTTATTCCATCCGGTTTGTACGCACGAAAGTGAATTGGAGGAGAAATCTTATGGTAATCGTAAATGCCAAGGGCAACTTCCCTTCGGTTTCTCCCGAACGTTTCACATATCTTTTCCTGCAGTTGTATCATTTGAAATAAGACCTCATCGTTAATCTTCAAACTTTTCACCACGGCACAGACAGTTCTCGGCCTTATGTTTTTCAAATTCCTGTCAATTACCACCTTAAGGCCTGATTTCTTAGTTTTGTATTTGATCACACCCTTATCTCTCGTGTATTTCGATCGCAATTCCCTCGCTACTCCCTCCACCGACCACAAATCAGGCCTGTTCGTGTCGGCGATTTCAATCCTTAGTCTATCTCCCTCCCTCGATTCTATCTCTCCTTTAACGTATTCCAATGCTTCTTCCAACTGTTTAGGACTGAATTTCTTCCCAACGAGTTTGTTGAGGTCCTTCAAAGAGATTTCAATGGTCGGCATCAGAATACCCTCCTGGATTTTCTTAAAAATTCGAGATCTTGCGAAAATAGGTTTCGTATATCCTTGATATTCAGCTTCATCATCGCCAGCCTGTCTATCCCGAAACCCCAGGCTATTACAGGCTCCTTCACGCCAAGAGGTTCCGTTAGCTCTGGCCTGAAAACGCCCGCCCCCGCTAGCTCAACCCAACCGAATTTCGGGTGTTTGGCTGAAATCTGGACAGAAGGCTCTGTGAAAGGGAAGTAATCAGGAACGAACTTCGTTTCCTCAATCCCCGTGGTTTCAAAAACGAACTGTTTTAGCAAACCAAGCAAATGTCTGAACGAAAGACCTTTATCAATCACGAATCCTCCTAGCTGACTGAATTCAACGGCATGCGTTGAATCTATCACATCCGGCCTGAAGCAACGAACCAGGGTAAAATATTTTCCTGGGATTTCGACGCCTTTTGCAAGGTAACGAGGGGATATCGCAGTATCATGCGCCCTAGGCATTAACTGCGAAGCTATCTTTTCGCTCCATTCGTATCCCCATCCTGAAGACCCCGGAATCCCCCTTTCATGCGCTTTTTTCACCGCGAGCACGATCTTTTTATCCGGAAGCCTTCCATATCTGGGTTCCTTTACCCGATAGCTTGCACTCCAGTCCCTTGCGGGATGATTCTGAGGTTGAAACAGGGAATCGAAGTTGAAGAACTCCAATTCGATTATCGGACCTCTCATTTCCTTGAAACCAAGTGAGAGAAGCTTATCACGGACATCTTGAAGAAATTCGCTGTATGGCTGTCTTTTGCCTGAATGAATTTTAGGAACACTTGTTTCTATATCATACCTCCTAAACCTTTTTCCTACCCATGCTTTCCCTTTCAACATCTTTGGCGTCAACTTCTCCACAAAATCAAGTTTCTTGTATTCGGCTTTCTCAATAATTTTTTTCCCAAGACCCGTGAGTTCAACGTATTTAAGCTTGGTTACGTTTTTCTTCACAATATCCTTTCTCTTTAGCAATTTCTTCACGACAATTTTTTCCTCCCCACTCAATTCGTCAAGGGGCTTGGGCAATTTCTTAAGAAGATCTTCCTCAGGAAAGCCCTTTTCAAGAAGTTTACCCCTTTCGCCTGTAGGTTCTATTTCATCCCCCAGTATCGTTATTGCGTATCGAGATTTCAGTAAACCCATGCATATTTTGATTTCGTTCTCATTAAGCTTGGTTTTCTCCTTCAATTCATCCAGACTCATCTTATCCTGAAGAGCGGAAAGAAACCTTTTTTCCGGCAGACCAGCCCTTTCGTAAATCTCCCCGTTCTTGCCGAGTTCTATGATATCCCTCGATGAGGATTTTATCTTCAACACGCCTTTGTTCTCCAGCCACTGTAAAGCCCTCATCGCTTCAACATCCTTGAGTTTCGAAAGTTTCGCGATTTCCCGTAGTTCGATCCTGTCTTTGAGAAATGGGAGCACATTCCTTTCCATTGGACTCAAGGTTTCAAGAAGTTTTTGTAAGCTCATAAATTAATATGGTATTCCATTTTTATAATTTTGAAGTTCAAATCTCTACATGGACACGAGCGAATATAACAGAAAATTCTATTCAAATATATTCGATAAGGAAGCGAAAAGGTACTACAAAATACAGAGAAAGAAGATAAATACAGTGTTGAGTTTATCGGAAAAACACGAAAAGGGAAAGGTTCTGGATGTTGGCTGCGGTGACGGTCTCATATCCACCTTGATAGCAAATGCGACGGGAGCGAAGGTTTACGGGGTGGACATAAGTCCAATGGCTGTAGAGAAAGCGAGGAAAAGAGGAATAGTAGCGAAGGTTATTGACGTTGACAAACAAAAATTCCCTTTCGGAAAAAACAGTTTCGATATGGTGTTTTGCGGGGATTTGCTTGAACATTTGTACGATACAGAAAATCTCCTAGAGAACGTGAGAAAAGCTCTGAAAACGAATGGGTATCTGATAGTTTCAGTCCCGAACATAGCTTCCTGGTATAATCGGGTTTTTCTTTTGTTCGGTTTCATGCCCACGTGGATCGAATCCTCCTTAAAAACGTATACGGGGAACCCGCTCATTAAAGAGGGCGTGGGACACATTCACGCATTCACCAGACGTTCGCTAACAGAACTCCTTAGGTTTAAGGGATTTTCAATAGAAAAGGTCATCGGGAGCCCGGTCCTCGCTGACGGTACGCGAAGTAAGTGGAAGGAGAGTTTATGGAATAAGGTGGATTCAGTTTTCGCCAAAAGGGCTTCCTTGGCATCAACGTTGGTCGTGAAAGCGAGAAAGCAAAAGAAAACAAATAAAAAAGGACGGGTTTGAATATATAACTGTGAGATCATGAGAAAATTGCTTTTCAACAGCGTGACGATAAGTTTGCCAAAGAATGTTGTTCAATTCTCACTAGGTGTTGTTCTTTTTTGGTTCTTGGTGGGCGTACCCGATATGTATACAACCTTCCTAGCTTTATCCAGTTTTCTTATCGCATATTCCTCTGTTTACCTATACAACGATATGGTTGATCATAGGGAAGACAGAAAGGACAGGGAAAAATTGAAGTGGAAATTGGTGGCAGGAGGTCATATGGGAACGAACTCAGCGAAAGCTTTAGCTTTGTTTTTTGCAGGTTTGGGTTTGGCTTTAGCCTTCATTATAAGCAGGTGGTTTTTCCTCATAATTTTCGCCATGTTGTTCCTTAATTTCCTGCATTCCTCCCCGTACACGAGGTTCAAAAAAAGTTTGCGTAAAACAACGGTAAACATAACGGCGATAGAATTCCTTAAATTTTCCTGCGGGTGGTTCGCGCTCACAACCAATCTAATTAAATTTCCTTTCTGGCTTTTTTTCGCTTTTTCAATAGTTTACACAACCAGTTATCTCATATACAAATTCAAATTCAAGGGCGGAACAATAAAGAACAAGAAAAAACTGTTCATAGGTCTAGGAATTATAGGTGTGGTTTCATACGTATTGTCATTCATTCAATACGGCTTCCCGCTCAGCATGATACTCCTCGTAACCATACCATTATTCGTGCTTTTGCTGTTCAAACAAATGGATATAGAATTTCACAGAATAAACAACATGATAGTGATTGAATACCTCCTTCTCCCTGTCGTTATAATATCCTTCATCATACTCACGATACCGGTTGTAGGTCAGGCAAATGAGAAGATGGCGAATACGATTGATACGTATACGGAGGATTTGATGGAAGACGTGCCTGAAACCATAAAAGAACCGATAGAAAACCTAACGGATGAATTGAAGAAATACGAAACCCTTGAAGATATAGAAGAGGAAATAAAGGAGGGTTTAGAAAACATAACAGAGTCTTTGCCAACTTAAAACTTTTTGCCCATTTTCGTTACGAATGTTTTCCAGTGTGGACGAATGCCTGTTTTCTCCCCAAATATTCTTGTTCTTTTTCTTTTTACGGCTTCCAGTATAGCATTCTTACTTTTCTCAGAATCCACAAATGTGTAGGCCGAACCAATTTCGTTCCCGAAATGTGCATCTGAGCCGGCGACCTTCGGAATCCCGTGTTTTTCTGCAAACTCTAGTGAATCCCTGTTGAACTTATAAAACAATGTCCTCGCGTTGAAAACCTCCACCGCATCTGTATATTTAACTATTTTTTTCAAACCATTCACAACTCCCCTCCTCATCCTGTCGAAGGGGTGAGGAACGATTATGAAGCCTCCCTGCTCCTTTACTAGTTTGCATGTTTGTATGAGCGGGAGATCCCCAGGTATATCCCTTTCCAAATTCAAACCTATGATCTCTCCTTCCTCCGTTCGAATCTCCGAACCAACAAAAACGATCAAATTCCTAGCGAGTTTTTCGGTTTCTTTCCCACCTTCTATGGTGTTGTGATCGGTGACCGCTATCGCATCGAAACCGAGTTTTTTCGCTAGACTTACGATCTCCCTTGGAGACATGTCGCCATCAGGCGAAAAGCTAGAATGTATATGGAAATCAACCTTCAAGCTTCTTTCGAACGTTTTCGGAGACATACTATCTTATTAAAGCGATTACAATAAATTTATATGTGATGTCCATGGACAAGTTCCTTCGCATACAGGAACTCGCTGATCAAAGGGGTTTGTTTTTCCCCTCAGCCGAGATACATTCACCACCCTCAGGGTTCTGGGATTTCGGCCACTTAGGAACGATACTAAGAAGGAAAATAATCGATTTGTGGAGGAAAGAGCTCGTTAGAAAAACGGATTCCCTTGAAATAGAAGGTTGTTTAATACTTCCTAAAAGAAATTTCGAGGCCTCAGGACACCTTAAAGGCTTCGTTGACCCCTTAATACAATGCAGAAAATGCCATAAGATATTCAGGGCGGATAAACTGATAGAGGAAAAAACGAAAAAGGAAACACCGGAAGCCTTGGACATTTCCGAGTTCAACAAATTGATAAAGAAATTCAAAATTCACTGCCCCGAGTGCAAAGGAAGTCTTTCGAAAGTTAAGAAATTCAACATGATGATAGGGACTTCAATCGGACCCTTATCCAAAGAACTAAATGCCTACCTTCGGCCGGAAACATGCCAGAACATTTTTACCGCATTTCAGAAAATCTATAAAACTTCAAGGGTTTCTCTACCACTTGGAATTTCTCAAGTGGGCAGGGCATTCAGAAACGAAATCTCCCCCAGACAGGGATTGATAAGAACGAGGGAGTTCACTCAGCTCGAAACAGAGGTTTTTTTCAACCCGAAAAAGATAAACAACGTTCCTGAGTTCGGCAAGTACAAGAATTTCAAGCTCCGATTGAAACTTTTGGGAAAGAAAAAAACAGAAAACCTTACTCTGGAAAAGGCAGTGAAGAAAAAAATGGTATCAGGCAAGCTTATAGGTTATTATTTAGCGGTAACCCAAGAGTTTTTCGAGAAATGTGGATTTGATTCGAAGGACATCCGCTTACGCGAACTAGAGGATAAGGCAAAGGCCTTCTATTCGAAAGAGACATGGGATTTCGAGGTGAAAACGAGTGTGGGATGGCTCGAGCTCGTAGCCTGCAACTACCGGATGGATTTCGACCTCTCCTCCCATTCAAAGGTTTCCGGTTCAGACCTTTCGGTTGTGGAAGACGAAGAAAAATTCATCCCCCACATATTCGAGATATCAATGGGACTCGATCGTATATTTTACGCTGTTCTGGAGAATTCGTTAACGGAAAGGGGCGGAAAACCCGTTTTAAAATTCCCCCGAGAGCTTACGCCCTTGGATGTTGTTATACTCCCGCTCGTTAGAAAAGATGGAGTCGATAGTAAAGCGAAGGAAATACACGATATTTTGAAGACGAACTTCGAAACAAGATACGATGAAAAGCAATCGATAGGCAAACGTTATGTTATCTATGACCAACTAGGAATCCCGCTTGCGATAACAGTGGATTACGATTCCTTGAAAAAGCAGGATGTGACATTACGAGATAGGGATTCCATGAAACAGATACGTGTGAAAATAAAGGATTTGGAATCGAAAATAAATGATTTCTTCCAAGAGAAAAAGATATTCTAATACCTCCGTCCCTTCTCAATGCGCTTGTGAATCTCCCTTTCCACTTTCGCTAGGAACAGTTTCATTGCCTTTGTTGGGTCCCATTCGTGATCGCTTGCGTAGAAGCTTCCCTTTTCCGTGACTATTCTTCCCTGTACGGAATACTTCTTTCGTTTGCCTCCGCTCTTATGGGTTTCAGCATGTATCGCCACGTAGGTTACGGTTACGAATTTCAGGAGTTTCGATATAGTATTCTCTACCATCTCGTCTATTTTCATCTTTATGAAATCATCCTCACCGTCCAGGCCGGTGACCCTCACGTAAACGGTTTCTAGCGATTTCCCTATTAGCTTGAAGAGGTCCTTGATGGTGATCATCCCCAGAAACCTTTCGTTTTTCTCCACAATAACCGCGCAAACACCTTCTTTCGAAACTTCCCTAACGATTTGTTTCACTTCGGTGTTAGGTTCCACTTTTATTATATCGGTTCTAAGAAATCTGTTTATTCCGATGTCCCCCAGTTTCGTTCTATCCCCAAATCTATCCCCACGCTTCGATCTTCGCTCGTCGATCAATACGCTTGCGAGGCTCAGGCTGTCAACGAGACCAGCAAACTCCCCTTTCTTATCCAGAATTGGTATCCTGTTTAACCCTGTATCCTTCATTACGGAGATCACAGTCAAAATCGTATCATCTTCGCTTGCACAATAAGGGAATTGCATCACATCTTTCGCTTTCTCCCTCTCGAACACCTCGTCCTTCACGAATTTAAGCAATCTGGGTTTAGAAACAGCATAGATCTTCCCTTCCTTCTCGATAGGAAGCGATCTGTATTCGCTGACCAGCATGTAGTTGATTATGTCCTCAACAGACGTATCGATGGGGAATGGATTTAATGGTTTCATGAAATGTGAAACCTTCGTTTTCTTCGGTTCGCTAACCCTCCTTTTCACCATATCATCAAGCGTGACGATACCTTTCAATCCCCCATCAAATACGAATGCCTCATATTTTTTCGCTTCAGCCATTCTGGATGCAACATGCGAGAGGGTATCATCCGGCTTCACGAGAAAAGCTTCTTCAATCACATTTTCCAATTTCATAAAATCACAGGCCGGTTTTGCTTATCTTCTTCATCTCCTTCGTTATGTAACCTGCGAGAACATTCTTTATCTTTTTCGATTTTATGTCCTTTATTTCTGCCAAAATCTCCTTATTCTTCTCAAAATCATCGGTGAACTTATTGCTATGTTCCCTTATCAATTGGTTACCAAGCATTTTGATCGAAATGGTTTTTATCCTTCCCATATTCACACCGCGCAAATAATACTTATTCCCAACGAATATTTAAAACATTGCTATTTCGAACTGACCTAGAAGCGAGAAAATCGTATACCCTATAACTATCAGAACTATGCTGTGTTTCAATCCTGCCATTAGCGAACCCTCCGCCATCTTACCGGTTGCGAGACCGGCGAAGAATCCTTGGACGAGTATGAAGTTTATGAAGGTCTGCGTGTAAAGTTCCGCGGGGATAGTTGGTTCCCCTGTCACCTCCCCGAGTGCGGGAGCCTCCATCGTTCCCAGGGCAGGTATTAAAAAAGTTTTCAAGATCAACAAAATGAAAATAAAAACGAAGAATATCAAATAAGAAGTCACGAGTTGCGCTTGCACCGAGGCTGAACGTTCCTGCTTTATTTTGTTTATTTCGATCAGGGACTGTCCTATCGCACGCAGCGTATCGGAAATCTTACCCCCGACTTTATAAGTCTCTATTATCGTGCTCACGGATCTTTTTATGGGCATGGACCTCACCTTGTCAGAGAATATCTTGAGTGCTTTTTCGAACGGAACTCCCCACTCAACCTTACTCTCTATTTCCTTGACGTATTTCGTTAGCGAACGGTAATCCTTTCTTGAGGCATGTTTCAGAGCGATGGGCAACGTCATCCCGGAATCTATCGATCCCGTGAGATCTGTTATGAAAATTATGAACTGCTCCTCTATTTCCCTGCTTACCATATACCTTCCGTAAAAAATTAGAAATGGCGGGATGATCGCTATCAGCGCTCCCAGCACGTTGATAAGAGGTGCTATGAAGGGAAAGACAACAGATATGAAAAGGAAGTTAAGGGCCAGAAGCGTGATCCCTAAGACTATGAAAATGACTTCAAACACGAATGTTTTGCTCATCTCCATTTTAAACACCCGGATATGTAGTGTGTACGAATATGAGGAAACCAACGTTAAGCACCGGAAGTATGACCCACGTTATCAACAACATCAATTCATTTATGGTCAGACCCATCACGCTCCCGCCTATTATACTCATCGTCGCTAGCAAAGAAAGCATCATGAGTGGGGCAGCGACCAGCAGGGCGGTGTATATGTCAGCATACGTTGACAACGTTTTCAGATACTTTTCCCTCTTGATCCTGTAACTGAATAAAGCTTTGTCCGCCATTTCCCTCAAATATTCAACGATATTCCCCCCGGATTCTACGGTTGACACTATCCCTAGCAAAATTTCTCTGAAATCCTGCGAGGGCGTCCGCTCAGCGATATCCTTTAGCGAATCAACAGAACTCATCCCAAAGGTCTTCATATTCCTCATTATCAACTTCGAATCTTCTGATATCTCCCCGTATTCTTTGAAGCCTGTGAGCAGTTCGAACATGAACTCAGTGGGTATCCCGGATGAGGCGATTGCCGCCATATGGGTTATAGCGAAGGGGAGGTTGTTCTCTATGGATTTTCGTCTCGCGTTCTCCATCTGAACGGGATAGAGATAAAAGATTATGAAAACTATTGATGCTACAAACACTGGGAAGAAAATAACACTGAATATGTATATGTAAAATTCAACCTCTATAAGAAACGAAAGGATGGTGTATATCGAAATAAGCGAAACTACGAATGAAATGAATGTTGAGAAGAACAGCATACTTACCCAAGTCTTCAGCAATATCTTTATGTTTGCATTTTTTATATGGGGTTCCAAG
Source organism: uncultured archaeon (assembly GCA_964346665.1). Lineage (GTDB taxonomy): Archaea > Aenigmatarchaeota > Aenigmatarchaeia > QMZP01 > QMZT01 > JAZGEG01. The sequence goes on along the minus strand of CAYFVC010000026.1, from coordinate 52,807 downwards.
GGCCTGAAAGAATCAATGTACTTCTCGACCAATTCCCCGAAGAAAAACAGGGATAGTTTTTTGTAAAAGGGCAGCATATTAAAATATTATCTCTTGCATATAAAATATTCTAAACTTTTGAAACAAAAAACAGGGAGCATGTTCACAGTAGACTTCATGAAAAACTGCAAGTTATCCAATCTACCTCCTCCACCCTGCAACCCTTCAAGCATCAACAACATAGTTTAGGGCTGCTATCTTTCGGGAAAGACACGCTAAACGTGTCGAACTTTCCGACCCTGACCCAGTTCACCATGAAGATGACCCTGAAGGACAAGGCTTCTCAGTTGGCAGGTTGGGCTTGCAGGCTATCACAGAGCCACCCGTAAACTACAACCGGCCATGAAGACCATTTGCCGCCCGAAGGCACGGTAGGCCTAACCCCGTGGCTGGAGGCTCCCTGCATTTAATAATCCGAGAGCATGTATTTAAATTAATTAACCTTCTACATTTTACGCCAAAGGATAATATAAAAGTTAAAAAACAATTATATACCGATTGTGTTCGCATGTATAGATACAGAAGACCCCGCAAAGAGAGGAGGTGGCTAAAAATACTTAGCTACCTGATTTTCGCAATGCTTGTTTTTTACGTGGGCTATTACATAGGGGGTATGAACGAGACCATCATCATTTATCACAATGAGACAAGAACTGCGAATGTCGTAACTTATATTCCTTACGTTGTCAATGAATCTTATTCAAATGTTTCTTTCGCTTCGATAATCATACCGGCTATCACCGAGGAAGGAGAAGGGATTACTACCGTGCTCACGGTCCAGATAATCCCGGGGGAGGGAAGAGTTCTCGCGAATATAGACAAACTCCTGTTCTGGACAGATACGCAAAACTCTATTCGTACTTCAAGCAAGGTTGCATCCAACATAACCGGTATAAATCTCTCGAATTATGACATAATATACACTATAAAAACGAACGCAACAGCTGTCGAAGGTCCATCTGCCGGGGCATCTCTTGCCATCGCGACTATTGCAGCACTTGAACATAAAATGATCGACCCCAAAGTTATGATAACAGGGGCTATCAATCATGACGGAACAATAGGACCAGTAGGGCAAATCCTTCCGAAAGCTAAGGCCGCGAAAGATGTGGGAGCTCGCTTGTTCCTCGTCCCTCTCTTACAATCGCAGGAAGTCATGTACAAAACCAGGAGATATTGCGAACAGATAGGCCCAGCCCAAATCTGCACGACTGAGAAGATCCCGAAGAAAGTAGACATCTCCGAAGAAGCGGGGATAGAGGTAATAGAAGTGGAGAACATTCAGGAAGCTCTGGAGCATTTCTTTTTTGAGGAATGATATGATAGATATACATGCTCACTTATGTTTTGGTGATTACGACAGGGATATGGACCAAGTAATAGCGAAATGTAAAAAGGAATTAGCAGGGGTGATTGTTAGTTCCGCTCGTTATGACGAAGGACTGAAAGTTCTTTCTCTCGCTAGCAAACATCCGGGCTTCTTATTTCCCACACTTGGCTTCCACCCCACAGAGGGCGGAAAGGACCCAGAAAAAATCATTGAGCTGATAAAATCTAATTCGGAAAAGATAGTCGGGGTGGGTGAAGTTGGTATGGATTACCATTGGGAGAAGGACAACGAAAAGCAAAAAATCCAGAATGAAAGATTTTCGAAATTCATCGAACTCGCAGAAAAGCTTTCGAAACCTCTTGTGATACACTCTTGGGACGCGGAAAACGAATGTTTTGAGATGGTGAGGGATTCGAACGTGAAGGTGATATTCCACTGTTTTTCAGGAGGAAGAGATCTCGCGAAAGAGATCATCTCGAAGGGATTCTACATTTCGATCTCCACGATGGTTTTATTCTCCAAGAACATCCGAAAGATAGCAAAAGATGTTCCTTTAAGCAGGCTACTTCTTGAAACAGATTCGCCTTTCCTATCCCCGAACAAGGAGGAGGACCCAAGAAACTATCCCTGGAATATCAAATTCTCGGCCGAGAAGATCGCGGAGATAAAAGGAATCCCTAAGGACGAAGTTCTAGAGAAGGCGAAAGAGAACGCTATTCGTATTTTTGATTTAAAAATAGCATAGACATAATTGGTATTATGATAGAGGAAACAGCAATTAAAATATTGAGTTTAGGGTATGTATGCGATTCCTGCTTGGGTAGGCAATTCACAAAACTGCTTAGTGGTTACTCCAACAGGGAGAGGGGAAAAACAATACGAAAATTCCTGGCAATGGAGTACGAAGCTGGAAAAATAAAGGCTGACCCATCAAACTTCGCAAAAGGGAAGGAGAAATGCGTTGTATGCGAAGACCTTTTCGATAATCTCCCGAAAATCTCAGATAAAATTCTGAAAACATCGAGATCCATGGAATTCGAAACTTTTCTGATCGGGGTTAAGATGAGCGATTCCCTCGTCATGAACGAGGAGACTTTATGGGAAAAGATGGGGATGAAATACTCCGAACCGATAAAATCCGAGATAAGCAGGGAGCTAGGGAAGATGATAATTGAAAGGACAGGGAAAAGGATTGACCACAAGAAACCCGATGTAATAATAATCTTTGATATCCAGAACGAAGGAACGGAGATATTTTCAAATTCGCTTTTTGTTTATGGGGAATACAAGAAATTCGTTCGCGGCCTCCCACAAACACATTCGCCACGCTACAAACAAACGGTTCAGGACATAATGGCGAGACCTTTCATGAAGGTCACTTTCGCTTCTTCCCACACCCTCCACGCTCTAGGGAGGGAAGACAAGGATGCGAGGTGTTTGGTTTGGAGGCCATTCATCCTCGAAATCAAGCAGCCGATTAGGAGGAAAATGAATCTCAAGGAAATAAAAAAACAGATAAACATACGAAAGGGGGTCAAGGTTAGGGGACTTCGAATTTCTGACAAGGAAGAGGTTTCGAGATTGAAATCAAAAAGACCCTACAAAGTTTACAAGGTTGTTGCCGACTTCGATAAAAAAGTCGAAAAAATTGAGAAGGTTAAGAAATTGGTAGGCGTTATCAAGCAGAGAACCCCTAAGAGGGTTTTGACTTCTAAACCGGAAAAGACAAAGAACAAAAAGGTTAAAAGTATAAAATGGAAAAGGATTAATAATAAAAGATACTTATTCGAAATTAAAACGGAATCGGGTTTGTACATCAAAGAACTGATTTCCGGGGATTCGGGGAGAACGAACCCATCTATCTCGAAAATCCTCGGGAACCATGCAAATGTGAAGGAATTCGATTTGATAGGTCTTGAGGATTGATGACATGGTGAAGGCGAGCAAGGGATTCAGGAGATCAACGAGGAGTAGGCTGAAGAAAAAGGTTAGACAGAAGTTTAAGGTTACATCCTATCTCAAGGAATTCAAACCAAAGGACAAGGTGGTTATAAAGATAGACCCCTCTTCCCAAAAGGGCATGCCCTTTCCGAAGTTCAAAGGGAAGGTAGGGGAAGTGAAAGAAAAAAAGGGAAGTTCATATGTAATTAAAATCAAGATTGGCAAGAAAATAAAAGAGGTGATATCAAAACCCGAACATCTTGTCTTGAAGAAATAGGTGGTCATATGGATATAAAGGATGAAAAAGCGGTGAGTTGGCTTGACGCCAAGAAGATTTTGATGGAGAAGGAAAAGAAAAAGGAACTTGTTTATGAACAGAAGAATGCATTAGAACATTTGCGGAAATTCTGCAAAATTTCAGAAAAGAAATACAATAAAATGCTCGGTGAATTGAAAAGTATCGAAAAGCTTAAGGATAAACACATAGCAAGTATCATAAACTTCCTGCCCGAAACACAAGATGAATTAAGGGTTTTGTTCGCAAACGAGAGATTGGTGTTAACTGATGACGACAAGAAAAAAATTCTGAAAATAGTTAAGGAGAACAAATAGCATTTTATAAATACAATTTCTTTATTATAATCAAGCTGGTTAGCATGAAAAAGGACATAAAAAAGGACGAATGGGCGATAGTCTTGGATTATCTACCCCACGGATATTATGGAATGCGTATTTCTCAACCCGTGTCCCAAGTTGTCGGCGAGGAATACTTTTCCTTACTAGAGGTGATAGTCAGGGAGGGTATTCATTTGAAGGTAGGATCCCGTGTGTATATAGGTGATGGGAAGAGGGAAGAAGTTAAATTCATCAAGAGGAGGATAGAATTCAAGGACCTCACCGCAGCGGCGAAGGAAGAAGTGGCGGATGTGGTTGAGAAAATAGTGAAAATAAAACCACAGAAATTCCTTGAGTTCTTCAACAATGCAGGTCCGATAACGACGAGATTACATCAGCTTGAATTACTCCCCGGAATAGGGAAAAAACATCTCTGGGCGATAATAGCGGCTAAAAAGGAGAAGTCATTCGAAAGTTTCGATGATTTGAAAAAACGGGTCAGCATGCTTCCTGACCCTGAAAAAATGATCATAAAAAGGATACTTGAAGAACTGGAGGACAAGGACAAATACAGGATTTTCGTACCTAGATTCGAAAGAACGCAAAAATAAATTATTTTATCATTCTAAGGACACTTTCTGGATTTTTATAATAATCTGATATTATCCTTCCAACCTTGTCTATGTCCTTTATATTGTTTTTCACCATCCAAAGCAGTATGTTCTTTTTCTCCTCCAGATTCCTCTTCACCTCGTCTTCACCCATACCCGAGAAAAGTTTTATATCGTTCCATGCCCTGTTCGATTTCCCCCACTCCATAATACGATCCTTTGATGGAACCCACCTGAAAATATTGTTAAGCTCGATTTTCATTTCGGCGAGGCCACCCGAAGGTATGAGTTCTGATATCTCCAAAACTCTCCTTATATTCCTCCTCCTGTCCCTGTGCATGACCGCTATCAGTTGAAGCGATGTGAGCAAAGAGATGGGTATGTTTATCGGTGGGTTTATCAAACGTTTCAAGGTTTCCTCTGCGGTGTTTGCGTGAAGTGTGGAATATACAGAATGCCCTGTATTTATAGCCTCGAACAAGACTTCCGCCTCCTTCGATCTTCGTATTTCCCCCACTATCATCCTGTCAGGCCTCATCCTAAGGGCATTGATCATCAATTGCAACATCGTAACCTCCCCTTTCCCTTCAATATTAGGAGGCCTTGTAGTGAGCGGAACCCAGTGAAGGAAAGGTGGCAGCTGTATTTCCCTTGTATCCTCTATTGAAATAATTCGTTGGGTGGGAGGTATGAACATGGTCAACACATTGAGGAATGAGGTTTTCCCTGAGGCCGTTCCTCCCGTACACACAATGTTCATTTCGAATTGTATCGCCAGCCATAGAAAAGCAGCGACTTCAGGGGATATGGTATTCATTTCTATGAAGTCAGTTATGGTCCACGGCCTCCTTGCGAATTTCCTTATGGTGAGCGTATTACCCCCTGATGATATCGGGAACAACGTTGCATTCGCACGGTCCCCCGTTGTTAGATATGCATCCATCAAAGGACTGAGATTTGTTATCTGCGTCCCGACCCTCCTCCCTATCTGAGCTGCGTAATTGTAAACCTTTGCATCATCTTTAACGGTTATGCTCGTCTTCAGCCACCCATACGTCCTGTGATATACCCATACAGGTTCCTTGGGGCCGTTGATTACTATTTCCTCAAGGCCCTGATCCTTGAGCATGAACTCTATCGGTCCCAAGCCTAGGGATTCCTGCGAGAGGATTCCAACAAGTATACCCGCATCACTTTTGGAAATATTGGGGAGCTCCTCTTCAACAAGATTCGTGGCCTTGTTTATGAATTTGTTTCTGATCTTGCCCGTCTCTTCCGGGTTAAGAATATCATCCGTGCGAAAAGCAAGCTCGGTAACTATCTTTTCCCTTATAGAATCGAGAACCGCCCTGGTAGCTTCCTCTATTTTAGGATACCTGATATCGTAGACTGGAACGTATTCATCCGGGTCTTGGTAAATCTTAACACTGGCCGCGACATTCTGATAGAGAACGGTGTATTCTTCTAAAACCTTAAGATTAACTTTCTTTTCCTCGACTTTTTTTTTCGCAACCTTTCTCCCCTTCTTTTTCACCATTATTTCCTTCTCCACCTTCTTACTATTAAAATTAAGGCAACTACTATAATTATTATAATAATCACTCCTAAATAAGCTTCTACGTAAGAAATTCGAATTGTTGGTGTTTTGAGAATATTTGATATTTCAATGAAAAAAGAATCTACTTGTGGAAATCTCAAAGGGATTATTCTAGTATAGTAGGCAACGAACCCAATGAATCCAAACAGGATGACAAGGTTGATCAAAAAAGCCTTTTTACCAGCTTTCAATCTCTTCCTCCCTTTCAACTTTTTTACCTCTTTTGTATCAGATTTGAATTTCTTCAATACAAATACGGGATCTCCAACAGGAGGATAATGCAGTTTCAAGAGTTTGTGATCTTCAAGTATTCTTCCCCATTCCTCAATCTGATCTTTATCAATCCCGAGTTCCTTGGAAACTTCAGCCACCTTTACAAACCCTTTTTTCCTGACCAGTTCATATAATCTGTCAATATTTGTTTCGAGGTGCGTCTTCACCTTTGCACGTGATTTCTTCCTCTTTGGTTTAGTTTCCGTTTTCTTTTCATTTTCATCAGGGGTATTACTTTCGAGTTCCTCGGCCATTTTTTCACCAGAATCTTTCCCCCCAACCTTATTCAAATCCACATACCCCTCTTTTTTCCGTTTGTTGACCATATCAACATCCATCACACAATTCCGTTAAACCGTATTTGTCCGCAAACGTTTGGTTTGTCCTAAACCAGCTTTGCAAGCCCCTTACTGGATACCCAATATAGTCTTGGTCTCTGAAATATATATAGGCAAGCGAAATCACATCCTCCTTTATCGGTAATTGATAGCTCTGGAATTCGGGGAGGTTCACGAATGTTTCCATCCCATCGGAGGAGGAATTCAGATCGCCTTCCAACCTTTTCAGGAAGTTCGGCCCGTTCCCGGGGAAATAATATTTACTATCGATTTCCTCCCGTATGGGCAGGTGCCAAACAGATTTCGTATCACTGTCGATATAGACTTTTTCATAATTCGTTTCTGAAATTGCCTGGCTTATTATCTCAATCGCGCTTCCGTTCCCCGTTACATAGCAATCCGAACTCCCGCTAAGATCAACGGAATCCTCTATGACGAACCCCGAAAAACACCCGAAACTCACTCCTGTTATATTCTCAGCAACCAATATTTTCGAATCGCATTCTGATTTGTTGAATGTTACCTCACCCGAACAGTTCCCAGAAGAATTCGCCCCGCCTTCCACGAGTTTTTTAGCTCTGTACGGATATGGCGAAATCTTTATGCTTCTTGTGAGAACACCGTTTGTTTTCAGGGTGAATATGGGGTCTTCCGCCCCCTTAACAGGTACCAACGTTTCGTAATGCATATCCCTTTTATCAATTCTCGCGATCCCCAACTCATCCGCAACCGAAACGTTAAGATCGGCGGATGCGTGTATGTTGAATGAATTGTAGTTCGAAATTTCGAGATTTGCGAAACTTATGTTAACATAAAAATTCACAGGAACATCAAGAATCTTATTCGTCCAGTTGATTAGGGTGTTGTTGACCATTAGCAGGCTCTCATTCCCTTCTACCGTCCCGTTTTCCATGAGTTCTTTGATTCCGGAAATTGCATCACTAATCGGTTCCCCGTTCATCACAACGTAATCATCTCCTGCTATTAACGCTCGCTTCCCCGACGTTACCATTGCTTTTCCGAAATCTTTTTCAACGCTCCTTTCAACTTGGTGTATCTGATCCGCAACGATATTCTCGTATATCCCGGTCTCCCCTCCATGGGACATGACATAATAGGAGATGAATAAAACAATGGGTATGGTGATTGCGATCGCTATGGCAGAATAAAACTGACCCCTCATATAAATAATATGAACGAGGATTTAATTAAATTGAGATTATTTTACATATTCTTTTATTGATGAAAGATCAAACTCTCCCTTGTAGCCCTTTTCAAATTCAAATACTATTTTCAATTTTTGATACCTTCTGCCTACTCTGTCTAAATATACTTTTTTAACTCCAGGATTATCTTTTTCCAAGCCTGCAGAAAGCTCACTTAAACTTATATTACCTGTTTTAGTAAGAGCAAGAGTACCACTTTCTGCGGGGTTTTCTATTTGGTGTCTATAGTCTTTACGAATAGTTTTGGTTATTTTCTTTTCCTTGATTTTAACCATACCATCACCTTAAATTATCGGATATTGACCATTAGATATTAAATTTATAAACGCTTATTACACCAAAATCCAAGATTTAAATTAAAATTCCGAATCCAATATTCTATTATGAAATATTCGAAACTGGTCGATCTCTACGAATACCTGGAACAAACTTCATCGAGGTTGAAGAAGATCGAAAAGATAGCGGATTTCTTAAGAAAATCAGAAACCTCTGTTCTCGAGAAGGTTACACTTCTAGTCCAAGGAAGGGTCTTCCCTTCATATTCTGAAAGGGAGATAGGGGTCGCGGACAAAATGATGGTGAAGGTCATATCCTCCTCAACGGGGTTCGCTGAAAAAGACGTTATTAAGGAATTCAAGGAGACAGGAGATCTCGGACTCTCGGTGGAAGAGTTGATGAAAAAAAGGAAGCAGACCACCCTGATTTCGAAAGAACTTGGGATAGAAAAAGTCTTTGAAAACCTACGAAAGCTAGCGTATGTAGAAGGCAAAGGATCGCAAGAGGTGAAGATTTCGTTAGTTAAAGAGCTGATTTCACATGCAAAACCGAAGGAGGCGAAGTACATCATTCGAACGGTCCTCGAGCAGTTGAGGATAGGTGTTGCTGAGGGGGTTTTACGTGATTCTATCGCTGAAGCTTTCTTTCCAGGGAAAGAAGGAGAAGAGAAGAAGGAAATCGTCCAAACTATAGAGTGGGCGTGGTTTTTGAGACCGGATTATTCCGAGATAGCGAGGATAGCGAAGGAAAAGGGTTTGAACGGGTTACGAAAGGTTTCGATAGAAATCGGCAAACCTTATCATGTTCTTCTCTCCGAGAAAGCGAAAGATCTAAAGGAAGCACTTGAAAAGTTCGAGAGGCCTTCGCTCGAATTCAAGTACGATGGAGCTCGCGTGTGCATACACAAAAAGGGCGATGAATTCTGGTTCTATACGAGAAGACTCGAAAACATCACGAAACAATTCCCTGACCTTCTCGATCTCGCGAGAAAGGGGATTAAAGCAAAGGAGTGCATAATCGAGGGGGAAATGCTCGGGATAAACCCGAAAACGCGAAGTCCCTTACCCTTTCAGATGCTTTCGCAAAGGATTAAGAGGAAGTATGACATCGAGAAGATTACGAAAGAAATCCCAATACAGGTTAACCTTTTTGACGTGGTCTACCATAACGGGAAGCAATTATTTTCGGAACCTTTGGAAAGAAGAAGGAATATCCTTGAAAAAATAGTGAAGCCCATACCCAAGAAGTTCCAATTGGCTGAAATGCTTGTTACCAAAGATCTGAAAAAAGCTGAAAAATTCTACAAACGAGCTTTGAAGGCGAAACAGGAAGGCGTAATCGTTAAGAATCTCGATGCCAAATACCAGCCTGGAAGAAGGGTTGGGTATTGGCTGAAAGTTAAACCGATAATGGAGACCCTCGATTTGGTTATAACGGGGGCGGAATGGGGGACTGGAAAGCGGGCGAGCTGGTTTGGGTCGTTCGTTCTCTCCTCCAAGAAAGGGGATGAATTCCTTGAATGTGGAATGATGGGAACAGGGATCAAGGAGAAGGGAGAAGGCGTGACTTTCGAAGACCTAACAAAACAATTGAAACCATTCATAGAAAAAGAAAAGGGCAAATCCGTCAAGATAAAACCGAAGGTCGTTGTCGAAGTCGCATATGAAGAGATTCAAAAATCCCCGAATTATTCATCAGGCTTCGCTTTGAGATTCCCGAGGTTGTTGAGGATAAGATTCGATAAATCCCCAAAAGATGTGGATGACGTTGAAAGAATAGAGAAGCTTTATCACCGACAAAGAGGGAGAAAAACCTGATTTTTTGGGAACAATTATCCTTTAAATATATTCACTGTTAAGTAATAAACATATATAAAGCTTTCGACCAATTAATATCATCACAAACCGACAAATATAATATTTATAAAGACAAGATTGTAATTAACTATCAATTAGGTGAAAAAAATGGTAGCAACAACAAAGACGTTGGATGCGTTGAAGAGCATCGGTTTAAACCTGTATGAAAGGAAGATATTTGTGGCTTTGCTAGCAAGAGGCGTAGCAACAGCGGGCGAACTTTCTCAGATAGCGAACGTTCCGAGATCCAGATCATATGATATTTTGGAATCCCTCGCAGAGAAAGGATTCGTGGTCGTACAACCATCAAAACCGATAAGATACGTTGCGCTCGCACCCAAAGACGCGATGGAGAGGACAAAGGAAAATCTTAAGAAAAAGCACGATGAAATGATAGAAAGGATAGACTCCATGAAAAACTCGCCCGTTATGGCAGAACTTGAAGCGATATACAAGGAAGGGCTGAACTTAGTTCAACCGTTCGAGATGACAGGAACTTTGAAAGGAAGGCATTCGATAAACCAGCATTTGAACTCGCTTTTCAAGAAGGCAGCAAAGGAAATACGTATAATAACAACTGAAGGGGGTTTGAACGAACTCTACTCAAACCACTACAATTCGCTCAAGAGGATCACAAAGAGGGGCGTGAAACTTAGAATACTCGCTCCCTTAAGCGACACGAGCCCTGTAAAGGCGTTTTCAGAGATAGCAGACATGAAAAACGTCAAGAAACCCTTGAACAGGGTTTACACAGTCGATGACAAGCACATGCTTTTCGCCCTAACTGACGACAAGAAAGTTCATCAAACACAGGACGTTGCATTCTGGGCGCAATCACAACATGCAATAAGAAGCTTTGTGGAACCATTCTTCAACATTGCTTGGGCGGAGTAAAAGCGAAAGCGTTTCTTTTTATTTTTAAACCTATTTTTATTTCATCTCCTCTTTCTTGAACTCCTTGGTTTTCCCCTTTTTAGTGGCTGCAGTCGAAAGCATACCCCATTCCTCTTCAGGTATCTCTAGCAAATCCTTTAAGGGTTCGAATCTATGATCCCTCATTATCTGTTCCTGCCTCCAAAAATCCATACCTGTATGCTTTATCCCGAAATACTCATTGGGCAGTTCATCCGGAGGGACATCCTGCTCAAGGAATTTCGCGCATAATTTTAAAGCATCAACAGCCTGCCTGAAAGGATCGTCCCCTCCACCCCTTTCAAACCAGAGGTAAACATTATATTCGGGCTGTTTCCCAAAACCCGTTTTCCTCAAGAACCAATTAAGCCTGTATATCTCCATATCACCGAGTTCAATCGGATAATGTGCATGCAAAGGGTTCGGGGTGTTGGAATGAACGGAAAGAACGTATCTTCCAAAGTCAGGAGCGATTTTCTCCAAATTATCTATCTCCACCAGCGGGTCAATACCCTGTCCTGCTATGTGTTCCCAATCGATAGTCATAAAAATACGATTTGTTTTCAAAGTATTTCGAATGGTTTTTATTGCAGCGTATATCTGTTTAGGATGCCAAAGCAAATACAATCCAGCGTATTTAGGATCCCTTGCATCGGGCATCTCGATCGTTATTTTCAGGTTCTTCGCATTCTCTATGAGTTTGTCAGAATCAGGATATTGTTTCAGTTCTTTTATCAACTTACCGTTTATAAATTTCAAAGCCGATTTCATATGCCCTTCCAAGAATTTCGCCGCAACAACTGCATAATAAAACCTTTTGAATTCCCTGTCATTCGTTTCCTGTGCCCTTGTATATGCTTTGTCAAGCCACCGATCATCACTGTAGTCCATTTTGTATGGGGCGGTCACATCCTTGTAAACTTCTGACATCGCAACCCATATTGGGTCTTTGTTGTAGAACATGTAATGCGCCATGATTTCGTAAGCATCCGTAAGTTTTCCGTAGCAATCAACCCTCCACCTTCTTTTTGGATACTCCTTCTGTAGCATCTTCTTTCTTGCGTACTTCGTCATGTATTCCCTGACTTTTTTTGAGAAAAACAACCCACTCTCTTCTGATACTTCCCTGTCTATCTCTCCTTCTATTCTTTCCTTAACATCCGGGGGCATCTGCTTTATTTGATTCCCCTTTTCATCAATATAGCCCTTTGAGATTAAATATTTTTTCCACTTTTCCTCTTTCAATTTCCTCCACATAATCTCCCTTTCTGTTTGCGCCTTACCGTTGGCATCCTGATAGTCATCTTCGTCCACTATCTGCTGTGGATAGGGTCTCTCATAATCCCACATTTTCCACAGAAACCATTCTCTGAGTTTTTCATTATTGTAGAAAACCTCTGAAACAAAATCCCCATCATGATCGCACATGATGATTTCGAGCTTCTGCGATGTGTACGTTATCATCTCGAGCCAGAAGTGCAGGCACGCATGGAACAAAACGTATTTGCACCCGGAGAAGACGGCGGAGCGTATTGATTTTTCTATGTGGTCTTGTCCGTCCCTCCAGTCAGAACGCTCGGGAATACCCATGGGGATTGTCAAAGAACCATGGAAACACAGATCCAGTCCCTGCTTTTCAGCTAGGTGGCGTATCTCCTTCCCGATGGTGTAATCGATTTCGTGCGGCGTATCCCCTGAGATTTCGATAGCATCCGTCCCCCTCGTCAGACCGTAACCTATTTTCTTAAGGGACGTCGCCAGCTCCTCCGCCCTTGCAATGTAATACAAACCGGTTGTAATTCCAACCTTTATCATATATAACGACCTTACAACACGTGTAAACATGACTTCCTGCGTTGCATACTATGTATGCAACATCCGATCTACGGCCTTTGCCCGCTTATCCTGTAAGAAGTCTCCTTTATAAGATCCCTGAGTTCAGCGACCTGGCCACCGAAATATAAACCATAAGTTTTCGAGATCCTTTCAGCAACATTGATCTCGTAAGGGCCAGCCCTTATGAAAAATTTGAATAAAGGATTCAGTACATTTTTCAGCTTCCTCCTCCTTCTAATCCAGCTCGCCTTTGTTTTACTCAAAGACTCCTTCCACCTTTCTCTTGATCTCTCCTTTCTCTCCTTCTCACCTTCCCTTGGCCATTTCCTTCTGACCTCCTCCCCTATCTTCTCCTCCTCTGTTGTGACGCCTATCAATCTCTCTATCTCCTCCCTAAGCTTTTTTTTCTTGTACTCCAGTTCCAGCAGTGACAAAAGCAGGAAGTTCTTTGAAACCAGGAAAGGGTGGAAATGCCAGTACTGGTCCTCGATTACCATGGGTCCTGTTGAACCCTTTTTGTATTGACATACGTAATCGAGGTCTATGAAAAAATAATAAATGAATCTCTCATCTATGTAAGGACCCGGATGAACAGCAAGGATTTCCCTGCGTTTACCGTAAAGCTTCCCGCCCAATTTATGCCCTTTCACACAATTCTTTATCTCATTTTCAGAAAGTTCAACGCCGTACTTTGCCTCCAGGAGTATTATTTTCTCCTTCACCCAGTCATCGAATAAGGGAATCTCCCCCCACCCGGAAACCATCACAGGTTTTCCAACCTCCTCCGGTTTGATAGGCTTCCAGAACCAGAGTTTCGCTTCAACCTCTCCCTGAGGGGTGAACATGAGTTTTGTGATCTCCGTGAGATCAGATGCAGCGTCCGCTATTTCCGCCTGCTCCCTTATCCTCTTCAGCCTGTTCAAATGAGGTTTTAACCACTCCCTGTATTCATGAATCGATCTCCTCCTGGATTCGAGGAGGTTTTTTATCCTCACGTAGCGATCTCTTACGTCTGGGAAGAATAACCTTTTCCATTCCACGAACAATTCATTCTTCGTTTTCAAAACGACGGCCTCTGCCTTTGAAACCTTCAATTTCTTCCTTATTGTATCCACATCCATCCATCCACTCCTCATCTTTATGAAATCCGAAATTATTGTTGGCCAGCGCTTCGCCATCGTTACCATCGAATATCCTTCACCTGTGTAAGCATCAACCCTGTCCACGTATAACGCCCTCAGTACGTGTTCGTCCTTTTTGCCCATGTTGAAATAATCCAGGATTTCCCTGTACTTCCTTTCGTCGTGCTTCAGAAGTTCGTAATCAGCGACGGCCTGGGCTGCGGAAGCCAAACCCGACTTTATATAACCTTCCAGCCTTTCCTTCTGCGAAAGCAGCGGGGCGAATGCAGGAGGTGCGGTCGGCGTTAATTTTATATACTCGTCCGCTTTCTCAACGTTGTAATGCCACTTCGCAACTCTATAAATAAAGATGTTGTAGATTATCTCAGCCTGTCCTTCAAGGGTTACAGGGTTCAAGGTTACGATCTGGTCTAGCAAAGCAGGGCTGATGACAACTTCTCCATAAATACCCCCTTTATTCCTTGCCTGATCCAAGAAGTAGTCTATGACCGTATCAAAAGGTTTGAGTATTTCTTCCCATTTAGCCTTTTTCCTTTCATACTTCTCCCTAGCCTTTTCCTCCTTTTCCCTCTCCTTGTCCTCCTCCTCAAACCTTTCTAGTGGTTTTTCTACTTCTGCCATATTTAATTATTGAGACCAAAAGATAAAAATACCTTTTCCTTGGTTTATTTTACGGACTGAATAAAATGAAACCACCAACTATTATCAGTATCAATCCAACGACGATTCCACCCAGACCAAAACTGGTTTGTGGAGCTCTTTTTGACCCTGTCTCCTGATGGTGTATTATCCCTGGGAAGAATATGACTAGAAAACCCCCGATGAATATCATTATGACGCCCAGTATTTTGAAAACCAGCCACCAAAGCATATAAAACACCATTTGTGCTTAAGATACTAATTTATAATTTCGCAATGAAAATATAAATATAAAGAGGAGATTCGCATGCCGCAGTTCGCCCGAACTAAAATGCTCATACAGGAGGATTGTTACAGGGAGAGACCAGAGAGGGTAACCATAAATTATGTAGGACCTAGTCCGACGAAGCTCTATTACAAAGTATATGAACTGATAAAAGCGATATTCAGGGCGGCCGATTCAGATATCCAAGAGGAGAAGCTAAGCTGGGGTAAAGGCGAAAAAGAGAAGTTCAAGGTTCGTTGGTATCTACATAAAGACATGGATGTTTATACGTATCTCTACATAAGGGTTGATGTTTCCGGTTACGGGGATGAGAAATCAGGGAAGGCTGAGATCAATATAAAGCCGGTTATGAGAACAGAATACCCACAAGACACCGTATGGCAGCGATCCCTATTCTATGAAATGCTAAGGGTTTTTTGGCACAGGTCATTTTACTACAGGAAAAGGGAGGAATACACAGAAGACTGTAGGAACATGGTTTCAATATTCACCAGAAATATCCATGAATTCTTGAGGCAGCTCAGAGAAGAGAGCGGGTAGTTCTAAGGTGGAAAAATGGGGAAGTTTCAGATAGATGACGACTGTTTCGCTCCTAGAAGGAGCAGGTGGATAAATTATTCAGGACCTGACCCGCTTGCCTGGACAAGAGAGGCGACCGCTATCCTTCGTTCGGTCTGGGAGGTCACCACAACGAGTACTGGCGAGCCGAGATGGATGTGGGACTGGACTGGCGATCCCATACAGATGTATTACCACAGGATGGCCATGCACGATAAGACATCAGGAAGATTCGCGAAAATAATACTTTCGGTCCGCATGGTCGGTTTCAAGGCAAAAGCGAAAAACGAAGGGACTTTCAGACTAGAAGTCGAGCCAACCGTGAGGCACGAATTCGAAGGTAATCGCTTTGTAATGTTCATGTGGTGGGTGTACTGGCATTTGTTTTACAACACCGTACGGCAAAGCATGGTAGAACGTTGTAAACAAATGGCTGAAAGGTTCATAGCCGTGATAAAGGAGATATACAGCATGGGCTCATTGGAAGTTGAGTGATTCCATTTTACTCATTTCTGTTAAGCATAACATTTTTAAGTAACTCAGAACAAATAACTTCTATGAAGGCAGAGATTCTTGATGTTCTAATTGAACTTTCCAAGAAGAAGGGAAAGGTCACCACGAGCATTCTCGCGAAGAAACTTGATTCTTCCCAGCAGACCGTTTCTAGGAAGATCAGGGAACTCGAAAACCTTGGTATGATAAGCAGGACCACACACCCAAAGGGCCAGATCA
The DNA here is from genome assembly GCA_964346665.1 of uncultured archaeon. Classification (GTDB taxonomy): domain Archaea; phylum Aenigmatarchaeota; class Aenigmatarchaeia; order QMZP01; family QMZT01; genus JAZGEG01. Next base: position 36,600 of record CAYFVC010000026.1, on the reverse strand, counting down.
TAAACCTAACCGAAAACGGAACGAAATTCCTAAGAAAAAGATACCTTGAATTGAGAGAATTAATTGAACGCTCGAAAGATGAAGGTATTTCCTTTGGGGGGAACCTTATATCCGGCTCTGGTGAAGGGGGGTATTACGTAGGGCAGGATGAGTATTTCCTGCAGTTTCACGACAAACTGGGTTTACGTCCTTTCTTGGGGACCTTGAACATCAGGCTGAAATCAACCCACGACATAAATGCGAAAAACGAAATGGAGAAGGTAAAACCAATCGTTGTGGAAGGATTCAAGAAAGAAAAGAGGACGTTCGGAGACATAAAATGCTACCCTTGTGTTGTGAACAGGAAGATAAGAGGAGTGGTGGTGATCCCTGAAAGAACACATCACCCTTCTGATGTTATCGAAATCATCTCACCAGTCAACATTAGAAAAGAGCTTTCCCTCAAAGACGGCGATTACGTGCACGTGGAGCTTAGGGCGTGACAGGATGTTAGACAGGAAATCAATCTCTATCCCTGTATTAGGAGCGTTAGCGATAGCCTTCGCTGCCATGTTGTGGGGGATTGACGGCGTTCTACTTCGTCCCTCTCTCTACCATCTGGACGTTGCTGTCGTTGTTTTCCTTGAGCATGCCATCGCTTTTGCTTACATGTCAACCCTTCTGGTTTACGAGAGAAAGGAGCTTAAGAAACTCAATCTAAGGGACTGGGGAGCATTCTTCTGGGTCGGCTTGTTCGGAGGGGCGATAGGAACTATGGCGATAACCTCCGCTCTTTTTATGGTCCAATTCGTAAAACTTTCAGTCGTAATCCTCCTGCAAAAACTCCAGCCTTTATTCGCAATAACAGTCGCAGCTATAGTTCTGAGGGAAAGACCAAGAAAGAATTTCTTTTTATGGGCTGCTGTTGCAATAATCGGAAGCTACTTCCTTACTTTTGGATTTTCACCGCCCGACCCCGCGAATGCAACATTTATTGCTGCCATGCTCTCTCTGCTGGCAGCCTTCGCATGGGGTTCTTCAACCGTTTTCAGCAAGCGCGCAATAGAGAAAGTCAACTTCAGGGTGGGAACATACCTCAGATTTGGTATGACAACACTCATAATGTTCATAGTAGTCATTTCCATGAATAAGTTATCATACTTCGCAGACGTAACGCAGATAAATCTTTTAACCCTACTACTTATCGCTTTCACAACCGGAGGGGTTGCGATATTCATATATTACTACGGTCTTAAAAGAGTTCCGGCCTCGAAGTCAACTATCTATGAGCTCGCAATGCCCGCTACAGTGATAATAGGAGAATTCCTTATTTACGGGGAAACTCTCTTGCCAGGTCAGTGGTTGGGAACAGTTTTATTGCTTTTTGCGATGTACAAGGTCGTTTCCGCTAAAGTCGTACATCAACCAGAATAATAATATTCCCCCATTTCTTTCTGTTCCCTGTCCTTCTGGGAATCAGGCTTATTCGCCCTTGCCCTCCCCGTCTGCGGATCCCTCCGAAAAGTGATTTCGAGTTTTCGTAAGAAATTGTTCATCCCGTCCTTTATTTCGCAGGGCTTCCTCCCTAGACCTTCCTTCCCTCCTTCACCCTCGAACACCATTATCCTGTCCGCTATCGAATCTATAACCTGAAGATCGTGGTCCACCACGAAAGCGGAGATTTCGTTACTTTCGACGTGATTCCTTATTATTTTCGAGATCTTAAGCCTTTGTTCCACATCCAGGAAAGCAGAAGGCTCATCGAGAAGGAGAATATCGTGTTCTTTCCCAAGCGAACACGCAATGAACACAGCCTGCAATTCCCCTCCGGAGAGGGTTTTCATCTTTTTTTCAAGGTTCCTTTCAATCCCGAGTGATGAGAGTATCCTTTTGAATTCTGTGTTTTGGAGTCTCTTTCCCACATTTATTTTTATGTACTCTTTAACTTCAAGCTTCTTCTCCTCCTTTTCCAAGACCAGTCTCTGTGGTTTATAGGATAACCTCATCTTCACGAACTCCCCTTTATTCGGTTTCAATTCGCCCACCAACATACGTATGAACGTGGTTTTTCCAATACTGTTCGCCCCCAATATCCCTATAACCTCTCCCTTGTGAATTTCACCCGGTTCCGTTTTAAGAAAAAAATCCTCGAAGGATTTCTCAAATCCCGAGAACTCGAGAAGCAGTTGATCCTTTCCAGGGACACGAGCACTTTTCGAGAAGAAAATGGGCTTGTCTCTGAAACGGACATTTTCCTCCTTTATGTAACCTTCCAGATACGTGTTTATCCCGACCCTCACGCCATAAGGGTTTGAAACAACCCCGAACGTCCCCGGCTTTCCGTAGAGTATGTGAACATGATCGCTCAGGTAATCCAGTATCGCAAGATCGTGCTCAACCACCATAACCTCCTTGTTTTCGGAAAGCTTACGGATTTCCTTTGCAACTAGCAATCGTTGTTTCACATCAAGGTAGCTAGAAGGCTCATCGAAGAAGTAAAAGTCATGCTCTTTCGACAAAACAGCGGCTATCGCAAGTAATTGGAGTTCGCCCCCCGATAAGGTTTTCACACCCTTTTCCAGCATTTCATTCATCCCTAATCTTTCGACAACCTTTTCATAACCTCTGTATTTACTGAGCAAATCTTTCACCTTCCCCTTCCACATGTTCGGGATGAGATCAACATGCTGTGGTTTGTACCCTATTTCGAATCCTTTCCCTGAAAGCATTTCGAGATATTCCTGCAGTTCTGTTCCCTTGAACTTATCTATTATGAAATCCCAAGGGACCTTTTTCCTGAACAAACCAATATTCGGTTTTATGTTCCCAGAGAGAATGTTTAGAACGGTTGTCTTCCCCACCCCGTTCGGGCCGATCAGACCATTCACGACATTTTTCTTTGGAATGGGAAGCTTGTAGAGGGCGAATTGGTTTTTTCCATATCTGTGTATGGGGTCTTCCTCCAGTTCTTTAGGAAGATTCACAACAGATATCGCGTTGAAGCCGAGTTTCTCGCACGCTTTCGAGCATATACCACATCCTATACACAACTCCTCGTTGAATATTGGATACCTATCCTCGCCTTCCACTACACACTCCTCCCCAGACCTGTTGATCGGACAGATTTTCACGCACTTGTACCCACAGCTGTCATACCTACATAACTCCTTGTCATGGACCACTATCCTCTTTTTCCCCATCCTAACACCAGAATCAGTTATTCATTTGCCACAATCGCATCCTTTCCGAACATTCTATTCATCACTTCAGCAAAGGATTCTTTTGACATGGGGATTTTCCTCCCCTTAGGTATTATGACCTTCAAAACCTCTTTTTCAGGTTTGTATATTATGTTCAATCCGATCACAGGGATTGGTTGTATCAGGTTTTGCACGAACTCTTTCACGTCCTCTGACTCCTCCACAACCCTGAGGGGTTTTCCGAGCAGTTTCGAAAGTTTCTTTATCATAACCCCGTCCTTCCCCACAAGCCTCGGACCATCCCCCTTCTTGCACACGATAACCGATATGTTCTTCCCCTCAATCACTTTTTTTATTTCAATTCCATCCAACGGCTTGAAGGTTTTCGCAATTTCGTTTACAATCTTCGAAACCTTGATATCGTTTTCTGTTACCTTCCCCTCATCCAATTTCTTCTTGCATGCCATACACAGTATATCTGAATTCAGGCAGACTTCACATATAGGAGCCTTCATACAATCACTTAGGGTTTTTAATTTATTTAAGAAAAAGGTTTAAATTTCGAACTCACGAATCCCCCTACAAAAGATCCCAGCGTGTCTATCCCCCAGTCAATCACATCCCCGATCCTATAGGGAAGGAGATACTGTATGGTTTCACACATCCCCCCTAGAAATGACCCGATCACAAGAGACAAGAGAAGGGATTCCTTCCCCCCGAGAAAATACTTGGAAACCCTGTGGAGAAGGAAACCGTAGACCGCATACGCCACGAAATGCTCGAGATCACCCAGCCTGAGGAAACCAGTCCTAATGAAATCCACCGAGGGCAGGAAAGAAAACCACAGAAGGACGAAAGTTTCAAGAATAACAAGAGAAAGGTAAATGTAAAATTTCTTATCTTTTTTCATAGTTCTTCCTATTTTATCCTACTTTTCCTTCCAAATGCAATGCTAATCGCAAATATTAGTATGATGAACACCGCCGTAACCAATGCAACCTCGGGGAAAAATTCGGATTTCGCCGCGTCCTCGATGACCGATACTATGTCTATTCCAGTCCCCTCAGGGACGGTTTCTTCCTCGGTTACATCTTCCTCAGTTTCCTCCTCTACTATTTCATCCTGCTCACTTTCGAAAACCTCTGGCTGTCCTGGGAGATCACTAGGATCCAGATCGCTTGGAGGGACATACCCGCTCTCAAGAGGACAGTTGGTTCCTTCCTGGCCCAAGAAAATTAATATTTTCCTTTCTGTATTTCTGTAAATATCATTCTTCCCCAGCAGGTAATCATCCTCTCCGAATAGGACGAGAGGCACGCCAGAAGGCAGACCATACGTCCCCCTATATGTTTCAAATACATCCTTATTCTCCTGACTGGCGTCAATATCATATGTTATTGCTGTTAAGATAGCCGAATACTCACCCATAAGGCCGTTCATGAAGGTGTTAGTTAACCCGCATTCATCCCCACACAAGCTCCCTGTGAAATAAACAAGGCACACCTCGTTTTCCTGCGCTAGTACGTTTGGAATCAAAAAAACCATCACCAACAAAATGATTAATTTTTTCATATCATCTCCCTCCTTACCCCCATATCCTCACCTCCATTATAGCAGGACCCCACATGGACGGAATCTGGGATATGAAATCCGATTTGAATTCAACCTCTTCTGTGATTTCGAGATCAATCGGATTATTATCAGAGCCGTCACCGGTTCCTGTAGGACCAGAGCTGGTGTGATTAAGATCAACAACATTCGGGTTCAGATCACTTATGAAGTTCAAAGCATTCATAAGCTTCATAAATCCGTTATCAATTGAATCATTCTGAGGATCGAATACATCATCCGGATCAGGTCCCACTTCCACGGTCACGGAACTCTCCGGTATGTTGTCCCCATTCGAATCGTAGTATATCGTTGGTCTTGAGCCTTTGGCCTTAGGAAAAATATCACTGTATTCTATTAAAGTTACTCCGATAATCCCAATGGTGTAAATCACCCTATCATCTGGCGAACCACCTAAACCACCTTCAGGGGACGGATAAATACCTGTCCCTATCTTGAAGGAATTGTTACCTCCAGGTTTGAGAAAGTTAGGAGGAATCTGTATGATATATGGGTCGCCAACTTCTTCGTAATCATCCGAATAGTTCCCTAACCAATAAACCCTTGTCCAATTCTGATTAGGCGTGTTTGAAGAGTTCACCCACAACCTGTCTGTCCAGTAGAATGAGGAATACGAGGTTATTTTCGAATCAAGAACCTCTGTTACAACCTCTGTGTTACTCGGAATTATGAACCACCCTTCTTTCGTTCCCGTTTCGTTATCCGTTATCATGGTTTCGCCTGTTGATTCCCTCAACCTTGGAGATTCAAACCCTAGAGTTATCTCCCCGTATTCCAGTGATTTGACAATAGGCGTGTAGTTGAACGAGATGAAAGAATCTGGATAGAGAATGTTGTCCAGTGAGATGTTCCCGGTAATGTTGAAAATCTGCGCCTCATAAGTCGCATTTGCTATGTTCTCAGCTATATCCTTGTAAATATCCTTCAATTCTTCTGCATTCGAGCTGTTGTAGAAATTGTCGCAGCCAGGGATCCAATCATCCGCAGAACAATTCCAACATGCAATTCTCTCCAACGTGTCCATGTCTGCTCCATCACCAAAAGCGACAGAATACACGGTTATGCTGTAATTATCCCTGGCTTCACACGCCTTGTCTATTGCTTGGTTATCTGCTAGACCGCTACAGCTCACTCCTGGAACACATCTATTCGCCTCCCCATCACTCATAACCAACATCGCCTTATACCTTTTCATAGTCAAATTAAGCTCCAGATCGAATTTCGCGTTATCATTGTCGTTATTTCGAAGTTTCACTGCTATGACGTTGTCCCCTTTTCGAAGATATGTTTTATCCACAATTATACTTTCCCTTATTTTAACATCATCCACGTAAAACCTTTCACTATCATAACTCGATCTTGAACCGAATCTTATTGTGAAGTTCTCTATCATATTGTAACCAGATAAATCTATTTCATCGTGATGGTATTCACCGTAATTTTCCTCTCTGGAATACCTCCTGACTCTTTGCCAACTACCATCCCATATCCAGACATCACCGTACTCGCTGCTTTCGAATCGGTTGGTTCCAGCCCTCCACCAATAAGAAAACACAAGGTTCGATTTACCAGACAGGTTCAAATGAGTTTCCGCATAACCATATGAATCCATTTGCCTGAAAACCAGAACATCTGTTCCGCTATGTGATGGGTAGTCTGACTGATCACACATCATGAAAACTTCCTCCCCTGTGTCATCTATGAACCAGTAGCCAGGAGACATGTTAAGATCAGTTCCGTCAACTTGGTATGCTCCAGGCCCGTAATAACTCTCGAAGTCATCATAGAAAAGGGTCCCTCCCTTGTTCCAATAGGTTGCGTTGTGCTCCTCTGTATCGTTATTTATTAGATTCCCGTTAAGATAAACTTCAGCGTTATCATCAGAAAGGACGTATAGTTCTCCGAAATCTATATCATTTGGATCGCTTATGTTGAAATGTTTCCTGAAGTAATAATTTCCTCCGTTGTTTCCTATATTTGTGTTAATGTTCGGGGAATAAGGGTCATTCTCGAAACCAAGTATCGCCTGTCCTTGATTCCATCCTGAATCTGTGTAGTTATGCCAAGTCCAATTGGTGCCGTTAATGTCTGGAGGATCACTTGAAGGGAAGCTTGTGTTGTATAGCCAAGATGATTTGGAAGGGATAACGGTTTTAACGACTTTTGAATTTACTAACATATTCGTTGCACTTGCTATACCACATGATATACATGTCATCCCCGATGCCCTATACCCGTCTATGTGGGATATTAGGGAAGCACTGTCATTGCTTAAGGGATGGGTTTCTTGAACACTTGTGGAATAATTTACAAGACCAACCCTACAACCTGTGTAGTTGATAATGGTGTCAACAAATTCCTTATCAACATCTTTCGCTACATCTATTCTCCAGTTCTGACAGCCACTTGTCCCTGAGTTGCAGTCAGGGTGTAGGCATGCAGTGGTTTGAACATCACATGTCATATTCATACTCCCCGAAACATCAGTTATTAAAACTGAATCGCTAGAGCCCTTACCTCCTAGGAAAGCGAATGTTTCCGTTCCGAATCTTATTGGGATCGTGGCGTTGCTTAATATTTCTATTAGAGTTGTTTTACCTCCGAAGATCTCGGATATGTTAGAATCGTTTATATATATGTCTTGTTCTCCGGTCTCGTTGCTTTTATAGACTTCTTCCGCTCCTATCACGAAATACACAGGGATCCCTACATTGTTAAAGCTCAGGTTGTTGAAGTAGTGGAGGCGTACGCTTATGTTGTTCAGCGTACCGGGTATGTAAAATGAGGAATAGAGGTTGATCAGGCCATTTATCCCGGGGAAATAATATTTGCCAATCCTTGTATCCCCGCTGTAAATGTATTCACCTTCTGTCAACTCCGAGGTTTTGTATTTGATTTTCAAATACCCTCCTCCTATGTAGTTGGTTACATTTTCCTTGAATTTTATCTCCACCGTGTTGTTCCCTCCTGTGAAATACGAGCAATACGCGGGGTTGATCGTTACGGAGCATACAGTCCAGTTGTCCGCGGAGAAGTTAACTTTCGTTTTTTCGTAGTTCCCAGAAAAGTTCCCGTTAATGTAGAGTGTGAAGTTGTTTCCCACATTCATCTCCATGTAAAAATTAGTTACGTTCACGTCCGAAGGAAGCATTATGATTTTCGTTACGTTACCGTCGCCCACATAACCTCCGAAATACGAAAAATATGAATTGGACTTACTAACCTTTGTGAGGTAAACCTTTGCAAGATAACCGTTCACAGGCTTGGTTTTCTCATAACCCGAAACTATCGTGGAGAGTCTCGAAAGAAAGTCCGAATATTCCCCACTCGAGTATATCGAGTCCCCATCGAACATAATCTCGTAACTGAGTCCTGTCCTGTTCATGACATTTTCGAATATCTCCTTCGTGAGATTCCTCGCGTAACTTATGTTTCCTTCTGCCCAGAAAGAGCCTATTACATCCAAGATAGTCCTGTTCATATCATCCTCACCCAATCCGTAGTCACCGAGATTCACTATATCGGAAACTGCTTTTATTCTCGTTTCTTCAAGGATATTTGCCAAGTCTTTCCCTGCGTAATAATACCTTTGATAGCGTAGTTCTGGAGAGGCATAAGTGAATGACAAACCTGCTAGAAACAGCGAGATCACAAATAACAATGTTATGGCGGCTATAGCGTCAAGAGAGAGTAGAAACGCTTTTTTCATACTTTTATATTTAAAACTTGTCAAAATAAATATCAAGGTAAAAAGGTGAGGATTATGGATCTTAAAAAATTCATCATGTCGAGGTTCGGGAAGGATGTTTTTTCGATAAAGGACGACGATCTCTTTAAGGAGAGGGTAAGGATAGAAAAGGAAGTTGAGAGGATTTCGGATGATCTGAAAGGCATAGCGGAGAAAATCCAGAAGTTAATGCTTGAAGCGAAAGGGCAGCCCACCACGCTGAAAATGCTGAATGTGCAGAAGATAAAGGCATTGAGGCTCGAATCTCGAACGAAGCAGATGGAAGCTTGTCACTTCCTGCGCGAACTCCAGCTCATCATGCTCGTACAGGCCATGAAAGAAAGAGAGAAAACGGAGAAAGAGTCAGAACTTACAAAAGATATACTTAATTGTGACATGAACAAGCTCAATGAGGTTCTAACGGACGAGGACGTAAAGGAAGCTTTGGAAGAGGGAAGGCTGGACAAGGTAAAGGAGAAACTGGAAAGGGTTTTCGGAAAAGAAGAGGTCTTGGTCGATGAGGAATCACAGGAACTTATACATGCGATAGACGATTTAGAAAAAGTCGATGAAGAGACAGCTTTGAAGATAGCTGGAGAGAAAGCGAAGAAGATGACAGAGGAATCCGCAGAGAAGGAAACAGAGTGATTTTTTCTCTTTGGTGATATTTATGGGAGAACTTAGGCATTCACTTTTAAAGCAACAATTACAGCACGAAATCGATACCGCGAAAAAGCTCGAATCAGAGGGGAAATCCAAGCAGGCGGTAGCTCATTACCAACGAGCGGCCTCGATCTACAGAAGGCTTGCTTATGTCGCCCCGAGGGAATACGCAGAATCTTTCTTTCAATCTGCCTCCCAATACGAGACAATGAGCAATGTGATTAGCTCGACCACCCCTTATACACGTGCGAAGTCTCCGGAGGCGATAGACAGTATGGTTATCTCAGAAAAACCCACGGTTAAGTGGGATGATATAGGGGGTTTGGAGGAAGTGAAAAGGGAGGTAAAGGAAGCAATAATACTCCCCATGATACACAAAAAACCAGATTTCGTGGAAGCCCCCCGAACCATTCTTCTTTACGGCCCTCCGGGAACCGGGAAAACATTGCTGGCAAAAGCGGCGAGCAACACCCTGCAAGCTAACTTTTTCGAGGCGAGAACTTCCACTTTGCTTTCGAAGTACTTCGGGGAGTCCTCTAAAATAGTGAGTATGTTGTTCGAAAAGGCTCGAAAGAGCCAGCCTTCGATAATCTTCATGGATGAGTTTGATTCTGTGATGATTAGCAGGGATTCGGGCATTCAAGAATCCACAAGGAGAGTTGTCTCCCAATTGCTCATGGAGATAGAGGGTTTCGCCACCGAACCCGATGAAAAGGTCATACTGATAGCGGCCACGAACAAACCATGGGACCTCGACGATGCTATGGTTTCGAGGTTCCAAAGAAGGATTTACACTCCCCTCCCGGATTTGGAAGCAAGAAAGCAGATTTTTGAAATCCATTTGAAAGGGGTTTCGCTTGCTGAGATCACAATAAATAAACTAGCTGAAATGGGCGAGGGGTATTCTGGAAGGGACATAGCAAGTGTCTGCAGGGAAGCGATAATGCTCATGGTTAGGGAACAAAACCCGAAGCTTGAGGAGCTGACGCCTGCGCAAATCGAAAAATATGCCATGAATTACAGATCGCTCACAAAGGAAGATTTTGATCGCTCCTTCTCCAAGGTGAAGAGAACGGTGGACGAGAAAACCATTCGAAAATACGAGGAATGGGGAGAACAGCTTGGGATGTAAGCCAGAATAAGGTTTTTGAATTATTAGGTTAATATTTTATTGTTATGCCTGAAACGAATGAGAAAGATAGGAAGAGGATAGAAAAGGAAATAGAAAAGCTGGTGAAGAAAGCAAAGAGAGCGGTTGATAGAGAGGATTATTCGAAAGCGGTTTCTCTATATCAGGAGTCCGCTAGGCTTGCGGGCTCGATTAACGACAAGCGAGCGGTGGACTTCTCCATGGATGCGGCAAGATACAGCCTGAAACTGGGGAATAATTTCAAAGCTGGATGGTCCTACAAATGTGCTGCTGATCATTCTTTCGCTTTCAACGACTTCAACAATGCGATAAACTTCGCGATGAAAGCGAAAAAATATTTTTCTAAATCCAATTCCATGTACATTGTACAATGGTGTTACAACATTATAGGAAAGGCTAGCGAAAAGATAAAGGATTACGAGCTAGCGAAGAAAAGTTACAGGAAATCCCTCGAAATCGAATACAGCGAAGAGATAGACGGAAAGCTCAAGAATATGCTGAAACGAGAAAAGGCTGGAAAAAAAGAATAAAAACACAGATATTAAAGACTCTTTGATTCAAAGAATCGAGTTGTGATCTACTTCTCCTCAGGCTTCTCTTCCTTCGGTTCCTCGAATTCCTTCGATGTTTTCAGCTCATCCGCCTCAAGCCACACTATGAACAGCCCCAGAAGAATGAGGAATATCGGTATCACACCTGTCAACACTACGACGAAGTTTTTAAGCCAGTCACCTGGGAAAAAACCTGTAGAACCGAAGATTGGGTAAACTGAATCAACGAACAATCCCAGACCAATGAGGATCAAGATCAGCCCTATTATGATTTTAACTGCTGCATGCATATGTTTTACACCCCTTATAAAGTTAATTTGAATTTATAACTTTTTATATCTTTTTATGTTTAAATATCTAAATCACCCGTAAAGTGATAAAATGATCAAAAACTTCAGCGTAAGAAAAAATAAGAACCTTAAGGAAATACAGAAAAAAAGGCTTGTTGGATGGAGAAAGGAAAGTGTCGTAAAGAAGATCGAAAGGCCAACAAGACTTGATCGCGCGAAAACCCTAGGCTACAAAGCAAAACAGGGTTTCGTTATCGCTAGGGTTCGCGTTAGGAAGGGGAAAAGAAAGCGCCCGAAGTTCAAGGGTGGGAGAGTCCCGAAAAAAATGGGTAGGTTCTTCCCCCCAGCCAAATCAAACCAGTTGATAGGTGAAGAAAAAGTCGCAAGAAAGTTCACGAATCTTGAGGTTCTCAATTCGTATTACGTCGGGGAAGACGGTCAACATGAATGGTTCGAAGTCGTCCTTCTCGACCCCAAAAACCCGAACGTTTCGAGAGATAAGGAAAGGAAATGGATTTCCGAGAAAAAGCATAAAGGAAGGGTTTTCCGGGGTCTGACATCTTCTGGAAAGAAAATGCGTGGTCTCAGAAAATAATAAAAATTGAACAATAAATACTAAAAACATATATTATTAACAAGGTGATTTGCATGCGGATAGTTTTCGACATAGGCGGATCGGTTTTGTGTCCTGAAGGAACGCCAGACCTTAATTACATGAAGAAGTTCTCGAAATTCATCATTGACCTGAAAAGAAAAAAACACAGGATTATAGTGGTGACAGGCGGAGGAATGGTGGCGAAGAGTTACATAGAGGCTGCAAGGACTTTCAAACCAGACGAGGACACACTCGATTTCATAGGCATACTCGGGACGAGGATGAATGCGATGATCCTTATCTCCGCTCTGGGTAAACACGCATACAACAGACTTGTGAAGAACAAAGAGCGCCTGGAAGAAGCGATAAAATCAGGGAAGGTAATCGTGATGGGAGGAACTGTTCTAAGACAGACAACGGATGCTGTAAGCGTAGCGGCAGGTGAATTCTTCAAAGCGGATCTGATAATAATCGGAACTGATGTGAAGGGAATTTACAACAAGGATCCTGACAAACACAAGGGTGCGAAAATGCTAAAGAAAATAAGCGCAAAAGAACTTCATAAAATGGTGAAGGTTAAAAAACACAGGGCAGGTCCCATTACCATAATGGACCCCGTTGCGGCGAAACTTCTTGAACATATCAGGATCAAAACGATCGTGCTTAACGGAAAGGATTTCAAGAACATTAAAAATGCGATAAATAGGAAAAAATTTGTGGGAACTCTAATAGAATAGGTTTTGTCATGTACCTAGTTGTTTTTATAACGTGTCCTGATGCGAAGGACGGGAAAAAGATAGCCGATATCTTGTTGAAAGAAAGGCTGGCAGCTTGTGTGAACATCCTTCCAAATCTCACATCCCTTTTCTGGTGGAGCGGTAAGATACACGAAAGCGATGAAGTCCTTCTTATGGTGAAGACGAAGAAAAGGGTTTTGAGGAAACTCATAAAAAGGGTTAAGCAAGTACATCAATACGAAAACCCTGAGATCATCGCTCTCCCCATTATCGGAGGTTCGAAAGAGTACACGAAGTGGATCGAGGATGAAACAAAATAATTTCAAAAGACGCATACCAAGTATGCGTTACATGCCACGTGAGCTTTCAGTCGCTATGCATGCGGCGAAAGAAGCCGGAAAGTTGATAACAAATCAATTCAAAACAAGGAGGATAATAAACTTCAAAACAAAGATAGACTTCGTTACAAACACGGACAAGAATTCAGAGAAACTGATAACCTCCCTAATAAGAAAGAATTTCCCAAGTCACGGAATAATTTCGGAAGAGGGAACGAGAAGCGAAGGTGACTCCGAAAACCTTTGGATAATCGATCCACTTGACGGGACGACGAATTTCATGCACGGCTATCCATTCTTCTGCGTTTCCATTGCCTTGGTAAGGAAGAACAAACAGGAACTGGGGGTTGTTTACGATCCTTTGCGAAAGGAGATGTTCCATTCTCTTGCGAAAAAAGGAGCGTACCTCAACGGAAAAAGGATAAGAGTTTCGAAAAACAAAGACCTTAAAAATTCACTTCTAAATACGGGGTTTTATTACTTCAGAGATCAAAAGATGAATATTACACTAAAGAAGATAGGTGAATTTTTTTATGAGGGTATCCATGGCATAAGGAGATCAGGATCGGCAGCACTTGATTTATGTTACGTAGCGTGCGGAAGGGTTGATGGTTACTGGGAATTTGTTCTAAAACCATGGGACTTCGCTGCCGCTTCCTCAATAGCGAAAGAGGCAGGCGGAATCGTTACAACCACTGAAGGGAAGCCACTCGAAATGAAGAGATCAAGCATTCTTGCAGCGAACAAATATTTGCATAAGAAAATGTTGAAGGTTTTGAGCCGCTAAACCCTTAACCTTTCCGATAAGATTTCGAATGCTTTCGTTATATCAGCATCCTTGAAAACCAGCAACGTGTCCTTGTAACAGGATACGAATTCAACGACGTTTATGTTTTCAGCCACAAGCGAAGACAGCAAATAGGATAGAACCCCTGGTGTATCCTCAAGGCTCTCTGGACTTATTATCGTTATCATGCTGAGGTTCTTTTGGATTTTTAGGAAATCCTTGTGTTCAACCCTTTCGATAACATTCCCCTCCACAATATAAGTGTAACCGCTTTTGCTTTTCGCGCTAGCTATAACAGGCATATCAAGTTTTCTGTTCGATATTATCACGGCTATTTTGTCACGCATCTCGAGTATGCTAGCCTTTATAACCTTCAGAACTTTCTGCTCCACATTCCTCCTCTCCTTTCCCAACCTCTCATTCAACCTCCTCAGCGCTGCCTTTACAGCATCGAAATTCCTTCCGTCCATTTCCCTGTCTATCATCCTTGCGAGTGCGGAGTAGTTGACTATCCCCTTCTCCAAGGCTTCCTGAAGGTAAGGTTTCCCTTTTACGTACAGCCAGACATTCTCTGAAATGCTCGGCATACTATCAGTCCCAAATGGAACAAAAATGTTCCATAATGTTATAAATACAACGAAAACTATATAAACACTTCTTTCTATAGAAAGTGGAATGAAATCGAAAACATCGGGGCTAACAAACCTGAAGCATGGCCCTCCAGGTGACGTAATTCTTGATTTCTTTGGTAGTTCATATAATATTGACGGCAATCCCAAAGGTATTGAATATGACAGTTTTTTTAAAAATGTTATTGGCGACTACCTTAAATCTGTAGAGAAAGATAGAAGGTAGCTCAAAACTGTTAATTTAATAATTGCTTATGATAATAGAATTATTATGAACCTTTTTGAGGAATTCAAAGATGAAGTAAAGAAGAAGATAGCTAAAGAGTCGAAGATCAAAAAAGAAGATATAATCCTCGAAAAACCTCCCCAGCCCGAATTCGGGGACCTCGCCTTCCCCTGCTTCATAGTCTCGAAAAAACTAAGAAAACCCCCAGACGTGATAGCGAAAGACTTCTCTTCGAAAATCAAACCCTCCGGTATGATTGCAAAGGTCGAGCCAAAGGGAGGGTATCTTAATTTCTCTGCGAATTGGGACAAGATCGGGCAGAAGGTTGTTGGGCAGGTTCTGAAAGAGGGAAAAAAATACGGGTCAGGAAAGAAAGGGATTAGAATTCTTGTGGAACACACCTCAGCAAACCCAGACGGCCCTTTGCATTTAGGACACTTCAGAAACACCGTGATTGGAGATTCCCTTGCGAGAATACTGTCCTTCGCGGGAAACAAGGTAAAAACAGATTTCCTGGTAAACGATACAGGAAGGCAGATTGCGATAGCCGTTATGGAATACATTAAGAAAAAACCAAAAGTTAAGGGAAAGCCAGATTGGTGGGTACTCGACCTCTATTTAAAAGGAAACAAAGAGCTGAAAGCAAATGAAAATCTCGAAGAAGAGGTAAAGAAGATAATACAGAGGTTCGAGAAAGGAGACAAAACCTTACGAAAATATTTCACTTTTTTAACAAAAAAATGCTTGGAAGGACACAAAAAAACCTTTGATAAACTCGGAATAAAGGTAGATAATTATTCCCCTGAGAGCAAATATATTTTCAACAAAGATGTTCAGAAAATTCTTGAAAGAGTAAAAAAGACAGGCAAAGCAAAGATAGATGGGAAAAGGGTATGGGTTGATCTCAAGGAATTCGGAATCGAAAGGGAATTCAACCTGACAAGGTCTGACGGAACTTCAATGTACACGCTCAGGGATCTCGCCTACCACAACTACAAACTATCGAAATCAGATTTCAACATAAACGTCATGGGTGGTGACCAAAAACTGTATTTCGATCAGATCGTTTCCACCCTAAAGTTGATAATGCCCGAGAAGGCGAAAAATTACGAAATCCTTTTCTACGAGTTTTTGAAATTACCTGAGGGATCGATGTCCACGAGAGAAGGAAAATTCGTATCCGTGGACGATTTGATCAAAAAAGCAATTGATACCGCAATGAAAACGGTTAATGAAAAGATGCCGAAGTACTCGAAGAAAGAGAAAAAGAAAATAGCTGAAAGTGTTGGCGTTGGAGCATTAAAATACGCAATGATAAAGGTTTCCCCTGAAAAAACATATGCTTTCAGAGTCGAAGACGCTTTGTCTTTCGAAGGAAACAACGCCCCTTACCTACAATATACATGCGCTCGCGCGAATTCTATTCTTAGAAAGGCAAAGGGATTCCCGAAGAGATTCAACATGTCCCTGCTCAAAGAACCTCACGAGAAACATCTCCTTCAAATGATATCGAAGTTTCCGTATGTTGTGAGGAAATCGGGGGATGACATGAGACCGCACTACATCGCGAATTTCTGTTACGAAATTTCGACCAAATTCAACGAGTTTTACCAGTTTCTGCCTGTTTTGAAGGCGAAGGGAGAAATGAGATCTGCTAGGCTAGCCCTAGTCAAGGCTGTTTCCATTGTTTTGAAAAATGCCCTTAATCTGCTCGGTATAGAGGCTCTGGAGAGGATGTAGACCAAATTTTTATTAACCCGTAACGATAATTTAAAGTATGAGGAAATTTTTTCCATTTGCAATTATTTTTGTAATTCTGATTGCAGGGTGCTTAACATTCGAAGAGGAGACAGTACCTACATGCGTGGATCCCGAAAAACTCATAGGCGGAAGATGTTGTTTTGACGAGGATAATAATGGCGTGTGCGATATAGACGAGAAAGAATGTCCGGAATCGTGCGATGATTCCAACCCCTGCACAAAGGATTCCTGTTCCTTACATACTAATTTCGAATGCAAACACGACATAATAAAGCCATGCTGTGGGAATGGGGTATGTGATAAAAGCGAAGAACTCGCTAATGAATGCCCGCAAGATTGCATGGTGATAGATATGACGGATTTCTTCCACCGATATGGTGGTCCAGATTACATGGAAGGAGATACTTTCGTGTTCATACACACAGGAAGCAACGAAACCGATAAGAAGCCGGATTTCTACCTTAACATAACAGCAAGTAACACGGAAATCCGAAACATTCGCGCAACCTATAACTGCACGGATTCCGCGACTAAACACAAAATAGACAGCATAGATGCGGACAGGGTTGAGATCCTTGAGGGGTATAAGGAATTAGGTTACGAAAACAAATTCGAAAGTGATGATTACACGATATACACCTCGTTCTTTTCACTGGAATCCAAGACATGGCTAATAGAAGTTGAGAAATTGGACCCCGGGGAAACAACGGAATTCAGGATAAGGACAACAAAGAACCAATACAAGGTGAGGAGTGAACTAACGTGTGATTTCGATTTCTATTTCCTGAGTCCTTTGAAACACATAAGAAAGCAGCTCAAGGTCTCTTACATTTAAATTTTTTAACCTTGAAGCCAATTAGAAATCATGAAAAGAAAGCCCATAGTTGCAGGGATGTTTTACCCGTTCAGCAGGGATTCGCTAGCGAAAATGCTCTCGAAACTCTTTGAATCCACGAAAGCTAACGATTTTATTTGCGTAGTTTCGCCACACGCTGGCTATGAATATTCCGGAAAGACCGCCGCTTATGCGATACAATCGCTGAGGCCAGCAAAAAGTTTCATAATTTTAGGTCCGAACCACAACATGATAGGAAGCGAATTCTCAATAATGGGATCGGGTGAATGGGAAACCCCCATGGGAGGGGTAGAAATAGACTCGGAACTTGCGAATGAAATCAAAAAGTGCGAGGTCGTTCGGGAAGATTACCTTTCGCATACACACGAGCATTCTATTGAAGTTCAGCTCCCATTTCTTCAGCATAGATTCAAGGACCTTCGCTTTGTCCCGATAAGCATAGCGAACATTGATTACTCAGAAGAATTCCTAGGTAAATGCGAAACTCTCGGAAAACACATTGCCAAAACCATAAATGGGAAGAACATCGATGTTATCGCCTCCTCTGACTTTTCCCACTACCTTCCGAAAGAGGTCGCGAAGGAAAAGGATGAGAAAGCTATCGAAAGAATTCATAAACTCGACACCAAAGGACTGTTTCGAACGCTCGAAGAGATTGACGCATCTGTATGCGGATACGGACCTATCGCCGTACTTATGTACGTAGCGAAATCCCTCAACCTCAAAACAGCGAAGGTAATACAACAAACAAATTCAGGGGATTCAACAGGCGATTTTTCCTCTGTCGTTTCGTATTACGCAATAGGGTTCAAGTGATTCAAAAAATTACGTGAAGAATTTAAGATCTTCTCAGAGGACTTTTAGGCGAACCCTTCGCTAGAAACAGCTTTTTCAGGTTTGGGTGATTTTTCACCTGGACCCCCAACATTTCGGATAATTCCCTCTCGAAGAGGTTCGCCCCAGGGTACATGTCAGTTATCGTGTCAACAACACCGTCTTTTTTATTAACAGATAGCTTTATGTTTATTGTTTTCTTTTTGTGGATGAAATGATAAATAACGTCTATCCTTTTTCCTTCATCAACCCCTGTTATGGAGGATATCCTTGACAGACCAAGGGATTTCAGATCCTTAAGAACTTTCCGAAATTTACCCCTCTCGATGGAAATCCATAAATTATTTCCTTCACTTTTCGGCTTTAAGCGTTTAATATAATTTTCTATGTGCATATCACATCTTCTCCATGACCTTAACAATCGCTTGTATCAAGGCTTCTGGCTTCGGAGGGCAGCCAGGGACGTGAACGTCAACGGGAATTATTTTATATAGGGGACCGACAACGTTGTAAGAATCGTGGAATACGCCTTTGGAAATGGGACACGTTCCAAACGCTATGACGTATTTCGGGTCGGGCATTTGCTGGTATATGGTTAACAATCTTTCCTTCATCTTCACGTTCACAGGGCCTTCGATTATCAGAATGTCTGCATGCCTTGGTGAACCTTTCGCTAGGATTCCGAACCTCTCGACATCGTACTTCGGGGTGAGAGCAGCCAGTATTTCGATCGCACACCCGTTACAACCGCTCGCTCCTAAGTGAATAACCCAAGGAGACTTCTTCCTGCAGTAACTAACTAATTTTTTCAAGAGAGGGGTTTTTGAAACTTTCGATCCCTTCGGCTCGAGCTTTATCATTTCCTCCTTCATATCCACAACACCATCAAAAGTATTATCACAATACCTATCAAAAACCAAAGCAGATAATCCGAGAGCTTACCCGAGTGGATTTCGCGTATATCCCTTATCCCGAGACCTTTCTTGATCGCAACGTAGAAGTTCTCAGGGCTCACGTGAACCTTCGGGAAGGGTTCGCCACATGTGTAGGTTTCGTATTTCCTTTCCTCGAACCTAGACTTTTTGTTTCCTAAAAAATATATCAAGAAACCAAGACCTATGAAACCCGCGAACGTTAGGGTGAAGAATGACCAGTACTCAAACATACTATCACTAAATTATTAAATGCTGAAACAGAACCCTTTTCTGTTTCATTCGTTAGCTACCTCCCAACACAGCAGTTATATATTGATTCTGATTTAATAAAGCATTCGTTGCAGGCTCGACAATTTGCAATCCGATTTGGGGGAATACCCCTATAAGCACGCACAACACAGTCAATATTATCACAGGTACCAGCATTATCTTGGGGATTTCGCCCTCGAATCTTTTTTCGGTTAAAAATATGGAGGAGAATATTTTCAATCCATACGCTAGGGTGATGGCGGATGCGAGTATCGCAAGTATGGTGAATATGGGATTTATCTCCCAAGAGGCCATGAATATGAGCCACTTCGAAACGAAACCGTTTAATGGAGGAACTCCCGCCATCGCCAAAATCCCTATACCCATGCATATCAGCAATGGGGTGTTTTTCATTCCCATTTCATCAAGATTCTCCTTTCCAGTGAGGTATACAACGCAGCCGATACCCATGAATAGCAACCCCTTTATAAGTGCGTTGTTGAGGATGTGGTAGAGCCCAGAGGTTAGACCCAGTGTTGTCCCAAAACCTATTGCCATAACAACGTATCCTATCTGGGATATGCTCGAGTATGCAAGCATTCTCTTCGCATTGAGCTGGACAAGCGCTAGCAATGCTCCCACCATCATCGTGAGAACCCCGAAACCTATGAGCGCGAGGTTTAACTGAATCAATCCGAAAACGAATAGGATTCTCATAATACCGTAAACGCCTATCGCTGATGAAGCTGTGGTGAATATCGCTCCTATTGGGGTGGGCGTTCCTTCAATCGCATCAGGCTTCCATGCGTGAAACGGGATTATCGCGGCTTTCAAAGCGAAACCACCTATTATCAGACCAAGGGTTATCATGAAGATCGGGGAGTGCGAAATTTTCAAAGCGAGGTCAGCGAAGTTGAGCGTACCCGTAATCCCGTAAAGCAATGCTATTCCAAGTAGGATGAAAGAACTTCCGAAAGACCCCATTATTATGTATTTGAAGGCCCCCTCTATCGCATCTTCATCAAGGAAGAACGAAACCAGCCCGTAGGAGGCAATGGAAAGTATTTCGAAGAAAACGTACATGTTGAATATATCCCCTGTCAAACACACACCAAGCAACCCAGCTGTCATCAAGCAGAGGAGCGTGTAGAATCTGTGTTTCCTCTCTTTTATGTACCTAATCGAGTATATAGCAACCAGGGACGAAATTCCCGTTATCAGAAGGCCTATGAATAAGTTCAACCCATCCATTACCCAGACTATCCCGAAAGGGGGAACCCAACCACCAAACCTAACGATCGCTATATGATCTTGAAAGAACAGAAGAACCATAATGAGGAACGAAATTACTATCGAAAATATCGCTATAAAATCCCTTTTCAAGACTAACATAAGAAAGGCTGCAATTATAAGTATCGCAACTACGTATTCTAACATACTAACCACTTAGCTTGTTCATCCTGTCGGTGTTCAAAGTATTCAGATGTCGGAACGCGAGTATCGCTATGCTAAGAGCAAGCGCTGTCACGCTCACTTGTATCACTATCGAGGTGAGGACGAGCGCCTGCGGTAAAGGGTCCACCGCATGTGTTGCGAAAAACCCGAGGTTAGCTTGGGTTATTATCGGAGCTATTCCGCCCTCCCTGAAACCTATGGATATCAGAAGGAGATGGATGGAATTGGTGAAAATCGCTAAACCTATTATCTTCTTTACGAGATTCTTTTTGATCACCACGCAGTATATTCCCACAACCACAAGCAACGCGCTCGTTATCAACGTTTCCAACATAATCACTCCTTTATCATCAAAAACACGATTAATATCAACGCGCACATCACCATTAAACCTCCCGCAACGTTGAGTGAGAGGATTTCGGGCGCGCTGAAAAATCCGAACATCTCTTCCGAGGGAACAACGTATTCCCTTATGAACGATTCGTATAACAGGAGAACGACCAATATCATTGCAACAATCCCTTCCATTATATGGGCGGTCTCCTCACTCACCAGCCTTTCGGCCCTTTTTATGCCGAACACGACCGCGACCAGGGCGAATCCCGAGGCAACAATCGTCCCTCCAGGAAACGAACCACCGGGGGTGAGATGTCCGTGGAATATTATGAATAAACCGATCAGTATTATGAAAGGGAACAAACCCTTAACTATCGTTCGTATTATCACATCCATTATCCCATCTTCCTCGTGATTTTTAAACCGAAAATTATAATCGTTAAAATCCCAACGGCAGCGGTGAACAAAACCGTTTCCTCTCCAAGCGTGTCGAAACCCCTGAAATCCCAGACTATTGAACTAACGATATTCGCTGAACCCGTTTGTTTCGCTCCCTCCTCTATGTAAAACCTTGCGGCGTCCTTGCCTTCCCAATTTATGAAAAAAGGCGAAAATAAAACGCTCGCTATCAAGATTAACAGAATAAAAAGGCATAAGGAGAACACAACATTCTTCAAAATCATTCTTCATGCCTCCTTGTCTTCTTTATAGCTATCACGTAGATCAAAGTCGTGAGCCCTGCATTAACAGCGGCCTCTGTTATCGCTATATCTGGAGCTTGCAAAACAAGGAAGATGAGCGCTAAACTCATCGAAACTATCGCGAGAAATATCACGGAGAACAAAAGGTCCTTGGACTGAACGGCCAACAAAGAGAAAACTATGATTGGGATGGAAAGGAGGATTAGTATCATATTAATTTATTTATTTGTGATATAAATTAAGATTTTTCCTTACGAACGATTTCCTGGATTTCAAGACCTAGTTCATTCATCTGTTTCGCGACTCTTTCCATTTGTGCCTGTATTTCATTGCTCGCTTTTTCAAGTTCCTTGATCCTTTCTTCAAGGAATGATTTCGCTTCTTCCGCTTTTTGTTTTATGAATATCCCAACCCCGGCATTTACGAGTATCTCGTCATTCTCCGTTATTTTCCCCTTTCCGTAACACCCGCTACCAATATTGAGGAATATTTCATTCTTCTCACCCATACCCTTCAGATCATCTATGGACATCGTGGTTGACTTTATCTCGATAAACTGCTGTTCCACGAGTTGCAGTTGCTGCCTGAGGCTTTCGAGGTTCTGGTTTAAAAGCTGGTATAGGACGTATTTCTCTTGTAGCTTCTCCTTTGACATAAAAAATCACGTAATAATAAATTCGGGTCTTTATTTATAAATTCGTCCTTGGAGAATATTTACATTGGTGGTGGATCTGGTTTTTCATATCCACAGTCTAGGTTATTATAACATTCGTCAGGCCCTGGTCCTGGAACAGGTTCGCACATGAAATCTACACATTCTTTGTGGTACTCGGGTACGCAATCGGAATCCACGGAACATTCATCAGCCTGCGTACCTGATTTCTTAACACATGCCTGCTGTGTGTCGCATGCATAATAGTAACAATCACAATCTGCACCGCACTGATTCGCACCACTTCCGCTAGCCTCCACGCACTGCATGTTGCTGCATTCTAAATGAGTTTCTGTTTCCGTTGGCTGGTCTTCAGATTTTGCCGCGCATGCCAGAGCCACTGGATATTTTCTTTCATAACAGTCATGATATTCACGAACATCTATCTGGAATGTACCTGTGGAGCTTCCAACACCAGTCCAGAACTTCTTCCCGCTATCCTGCGAGAATTGTGCATGGTAATTTTTAATGTTGCATGGTGTGCACTCCAAACTGTGTGTTGGGTTGTCTTCCCCTGCCGCGTTCGCGCTGCAAAGTCTGTCGTACTTTGTTGGAGGCTCATCATAATCTATGGCGCTTTGTTCCGGGTCTTTACCCGGGCAGGAACACCACCAGTATCTTATTGTTATTGTCAAGCCATCACACGCTCTATCGCGCTCGCTCACATCCGTTGCCATTATCCATATGTCATTTGTCGCTGTGTACGGGGGGCCATCCGGCCAATTTGGGTTCATATCATGCCCTGTTTTAACCTCAACCTCGCAATCTCCCATACAATCAGGATCGCAGATAGATTTTGTGGGTTCGCATACACCGCACATACAATCCTCTAAACAGCTCGCATAATTGGGATAATCATAATAGTTAACACCCTTACATCCGTCCTTTGGACATGAACAGTATTGGTTGTTACTCGTTCCGGGCAGTTCGCATTCCTCCCCTGGATCTACAACCTCGTTTCCGCATATCAAGCACTCCTCCCAAACCGTACATTCATCAATTCCACCCCCTTCCACAATCTTACAAGTAGAGTTCTCATAATCACAAACCTTATGCTGAGGACAATCCTCAAATGTCTGACATTTATCTGTCCCAGAACTCATAACAATTTCGCATGCCAAATCATCGTAATTACATTCCGTATGTATGCAATCATCATACGTTGAACACTCGTCACTATTATCCCCAGCCACAGGCTCACAAGCCACATCCACATAATCACACACATAATGCCTGCAGTCATCATCATCCAAACACCCTAACTGCCCTGTTCCAGGAACAGCAACACAACTTATATCCTCGCAGACGTAATCAATGCAGTCCGAATCACTCGCGCATTCATCCGTTCCAGGCGACAAATCAATCTCACAACTCATATCACAACATTCCGTGTGAACACAATCATTAAACGTTGAACACTTATCCACTCCTGGACCTTCCACAATCTTACAAGTAGAGTTCTCATAATCACAAACCTTGTGCTTTTCACAATCATCAAACGTATCACACTCATCTATCCCCTGGCTCAAAACAGTATCACATGTCATATTAACGTAATTGCATTCCGTATGCACACAATCATCCCAGGTCAGACACTGGTCCTCGTACTCCCCTTCAACCAGAACACAGGACTTTTCTAAATAATCACACTCGAAATGCGTACACCTAGGGTCGTCATGCGTTATGTTCGGCTTGCAAGGTCCGTGACAAGGCTCTTCACTGGTATCACAAGTACAATCCTCCATACAAACCCCATGTGCTGGATAATCATACCAATCGCTTCCTACACAACCATCCGGAGGACAAGGACAATCAATATCCTCATCACACTCAGCTCCACATTCGCCTTCAACACATTCGTACTCAAACGGGTCATCAACACAACCACACTCCAAATCACAGTAACCATACAAATCTCTCACCCCAAGCTTATAACCCAAACAATCCGTTGTCGTCTGCGAACAATACGTATTATCATCCGTCCCAGGAAGCTCGCACTCCTCAGGAGGGTTCACATTCCCATCTCCGCAGTACAAACAATCATCCCAGGTCGAACATTCATCTTTACCCGTTCCGAGAACGGTATCGCACGTTATATTAACGTAATTACATTCCGTGTGCCTTTCAGGGTTGCATTCGATTTCATCGTTAAGTATGTTATCCAAAGCATTTTTGTAATACTCATCCAATTCGCTTTCGCCATTTTCTACCTCAGCTACCGATTGCTCAATCCAGTATTCTATCATTTTCCCATCATACGCATCATCCAAGTCGAAGTAATCAGCACATATGTTCAGGATTGTTGCTAGAAGGAACTTTTTCAGTTTATTAAACATGTTAGAACAATTACCACTGCACTCAAGAACGTAGGTTATGTTATCAGCTGTTTCAACGTAGTCAAAAACATCGTAGTTGTCATGCACACATACAAGCAGGCCTTCTGCCTCACTTAGGTGGTTCTTCCAATAACCGGGTGTTTTTGGGTCGCAATAACAATCCTCGTCTGATTCACATTCGTCTTCCCCGGGACCTTCAACAACGATACAGATTTCATTTTTAAAATCGCAAACTTTGTGAGTTTGAGGGTGACACTGTACACTGCCTCCTCCACTAGAAGACCCGCTCCCAGAGAAACCACTACCCACAAAGCCACTACTGAAATCAGAACCTATTGTTTCCTCAGGTTCGGGAATTTCTGGCTGTGGTGGTTCTTGGGGTTCGTCTCCTATTTCGTAAAAATCCGTGATTTCAAGTCCTTTTGTTACACCCGCGCCAGTTACAAAATCAGTATCCGTTACACCCCTTCCTGGCTGTACATATAAAATTATAGAAATAAAAAATAGAACGAGGATCACCAGACCCAGGCTGTACTTCACGAAACCCTTGCTCAACAAGCCCTTTAACATAAACACCGACCAATTTTAGTAAATTTAGCATTTAGTATGTGGTGGTAAAATTTAAAAACCCTTTGTTTTCCAAGATTTCCGTGTTCTTACATGGCATCGGGCTTTTCTTTCCAAGCACACACCACATGTTCCGGCCTGAACTCGAAACACCCCCGTTTATTCGTAATTTCCCCTTCTACATCCTTGAAATATCTGCAGTTCTGGCACGAAACCTTGAACATTACAACTCTCCCCTTTTTGGGACACTCTATCATCCAGTCTAAAACCTTCATTTTCGTCATTCCTTCCAGCACCTCCTCATGTCCGTTGTTAACCATAACCTCGGTTCCCCCGAAGATTTTATATTTCATTCTAACCATCTTCCTCCTCTCCAGAATCCTGAGCAGCCTTTCAACGTATTCTGTTTTGAAATCAAGAATTCTCGCTATCGTGTCTACAGGAAACCTCTCGTTCATGAGCACGAGCTTGAATGCGAGGTCAATACCAGTGTTAACGAAATAATGCTTCATGATTTATCACCAATTAGATGTTACTCTTTTAAGTACCAAGTTTTAAATACTTTTTGTCTCTAAGTTCTAAGCCCTAAGAAGTAGCAATCAAAGCAATTTCAGCTTTTTTGTTATCTTGTCTATTATCTCCTCTTTTACAGGTCCTATTCCCATAACTGTCACAGTTCCTGGCGTGATCTGCGTTCTTCCGGAGTCGCGTATAATAGAATAAGGGATCTTCGCTTCTTTCACTTCCTCCTTCACATTCATGAATTCCTTAATATCCTTGACCCCAACAACGACCTTCTTCATCCCCTCCGCTTCCCATTCAACCACATCCTTCACATTCGCTTTTTTATACGCTTCCAGGGAGGCATGTGCTACTTGTGCAGCTATCTTACCTTTGTCCATCTTCAGATCTTTCCTGACCACTATTACTTGTTTGTACATCCTGATCACTAATAATAGAAATAGAAAAACCGAAATAAAAATAAAGAAAGGAGTAAAAATACCAAAAGGGCAATTGGTTATTCTACTTAACTAACAACACCGGTCACAGTCCCCGTGTCAGTGTGGTCGTACCCGCCTGCGTTGTAGAGTAGGTCTACATCTATTGAGTAACTTGTTCCTGTTGTAAGGCTCCCGAATGTTAAGTTGTAAGGAGCACTTGTTTGGTTACATACTGTTTCCAGTGCTACAGAACCTCCAGGTCCTATCACGAGGTAGCCAGTTCCTGGACCTGTTTGATCACAATTGGTTGTGTCGTAGGTAAGTGTACTACCGCCCTTGAGAGCCGCTGTAATACTTTTAATCGCGACCTGGGATGCTATCTTGTTGTTAGCAAGCGTAACCTTGAGCTGACCATTATTCGCCACTGTAAGATCCCAGTCGCTCGGTGTTCCAATTTGGGTGAAACCAGTTGCTGTTCTTCCCGCGAATGTCGCTGGGTTGAATACGCCTAAAGCGTACAAAGCCGCTGCCACTATTATGACAATCAGTATTGCCCAACCGTATGTCATCAAATACTCCATTGCAGACTGTGCCTTCTTATTTACGAATTTCATATTTGATCACTTTATAATTGGTCCAAACTGGTATATATATATTCATCCGGGCATGAAAGCGGAGAACATGGTACCTATGAAATAGGTCGCTCCGAAGAAAACCATAAGAGCGATTGTCATGAAGATCGGGACGTATTTAATACCCCCCTTTTCCTTCCCCCTGTCTATCAGTCCTATTATTATCCCTGAAAAGAAAGTGGTTATCATTATGGAAAGTATAGAAAAACCGAAGAGGAATTCCGGCGAAATTTCGATCCCTCCCCTGAAGAAGGGGACACCCCTTGACATGACCTCGGTTGTGGCGATGCCTGAAGCACCCAGCGAAGTGAGAGTCGTTATTAAATAAAGGGATAGTGCATAGAGAACAGGCGCTCCGAGAACTCCGGCAAAAACTATGAATATACCGTACATTATTATATTCGCCTTAACCTCCTTTTTTATTGCCTGCTTTCTTCGAATGTCCACCGCATTTTCCTCGAGCAGTGAAACAAGCTGCCCTCCGGATGTAGAACCCTCGCTTATAAGCTTGATCGCCCTTTCAAGAATTTCAGATTTTATGTATTTGGGTATTTCACCTAATCCCTCTGTTAGCGATTTCCCTGTCATTATTTCTTTACCGGATTTCTTTATGGCTTCCGCAAGGGGTCCGAACTCGCTTCTCGCGCTCAGCAGAAGCGCTTTGCTTGGTATGTAACCCGCCCGAATGTTCGCAGCCATAAGTTCCAATGCATCGGGAAGAACGTTCTCGACAAAGTCCCTCCTCTTATCGATAGCGAGCGTTAGGTACGCGTTGAAGAATATGAAAACCCCAGCGAACACGCCTATGAAAACGAAAATAGCGTAAAATCTAACAACAACCGTTATAACAACAGCGAGTATCAGGCTCACGAGAACGGATTTGTTTATATACGATTCGATTGTTGTTTTCATCCCAGCAAGCTCCAGCCTTTCCCTGATGTGCTCCCTGTAACTTTTGGGGAAAAATCTGTAAATCATATATTCACCTCAATCTATCCCAGGAGGCCTCCTCGATTTGATCAACCCTATAAACATGAACTGGAAAAGCACGAGAACTCCTATTATCCCCATCAAAACCAGTTCAAGGTTAATTGAAATTCCTGTGAAAGACGAAAGGACCAGAAGGAAGGTTATACCAAGCGTAGGGAATATAACAGCAAAGAGCATGTATATGAGAGCGAGAGGGTTAAGCTGTGCTCCATATCTTTTTATAGACACCCTTTGTTCCACAGCAAGGTTCTCCACAATTTCCTTCACGGTCGACCCTATATCCGCACCGGATTTCAAGGCGTTAATCATCTGCCACATTACACGCCTGAAGAAGAACGAAGGCGTCTCTCTTGTTATTTTTTCAAGGGCTTCGGCTTCAGATTTACCCGTGTTTATCTCGTTCACTACCCTCCTCATCTCTTTCGAAAGCAACCCATAGTCACTCTTCGCTATGGAGACGAGCGTGTTATATAGAGGGACGCCTGCCCTCACTTCCACGAGAATATGGTGGAGGACGTATGGAAGATTCTTCTCGATGTTATTGATTTTTTTCTTGGCCGATAGCTTTGGATAAAAACTCAAAAACACGAAGCTACCGAGACCTATACCCAATCCTGCTAACAACGAAACATTTAACGATCTGTATACATCGATATTCGCTGCGAGCGTAACCAGAAACAGGAGCATGGATATAATAAAGAAATAAAATATGAAAGCGAAGAGCGCGATGGACATCCATCTCCTCGGGGATATCTCGAACCCTGACTGTTCAAGATCGTATTCAAGCGAAGGGAACATCGCAGCGAGGTTTTCACCCAAACCTAGAAAATGCTCTGTTATTTTTCGGACTTTTTCGTACGGAAGCGGCAAGAATGGAATTTTGTTTTTCACATAGAATTATTGGTTAAGTCCGAATATAAATTTCGATTGTTCAAACGAACTCTATCCTAAGAATTCCGTTTTCAAAATCCTTCCTAACAATGTTCGCTTTCTGGGGTTTTGTGAGAATCTTGAAATACGCTTTATCCCCTGCTATCGCTTTCACTTCGATTGAACTTTCCAGCGATATGACCTCTATGTTCTTCATATCCTTTACGCTTGGGAGTTTAACCTCAACTACGATCTTGTCACCAATTCTCCTAACGCATGTCTCAGGCTCCTCTGTGGTTTTTGCCGTTTCTAAACAGATTCCCCTTTCTTTCTCTTCAAACCTTTCTGTTTCGGGAATTTCCTTGAAACCCAACTTCTCCATTTCGTTTTCCACCTCTTTCCGGTCAACATCTCCGAATGTCTTAACGGAAACTTTAGGCTTTTTGTTTCCACTCCTGGATATCTTTATGGAAAAACCGCTGGTCTTGGTCGGTTTCCTGAAGAATGGCGAGAGATCAAATACCTCGAAATCCCTTTCGAAAACTTTATCCATCCCTTTCAGTTCACGTTCCATCCTTTCGAAAGCCCCGCTAAAAACATCCCTTTCCTTCCTTAGTTTAGATCCGCATCTAGGACAGAACATCCAATTTTCGTTCACTTCCGATCCGCAACTTAAACATCTCATGTTAATCATTTCGAAAACTTATATAAAAATTTACCTCAGTATGTCCGCTGTTGCAGCCCCCACCGAGGCGAAGAACGAAACGAATACGAAAATCCTAAAGGACCAAGCGGGGTCTGCGACATGAGTTGTAACTCCGAAAAGCCACAGAACGAACCAGGTCATGCTGTATGACACAAGGAAAAGAGAAACCACCCTTTTCGGTATGTAGGTTTTACCTACTATGTGTGTATCGAATTCCGCTATCGCCTCTTTTGCGACTTTCTGGAATTTTGTGTAGTATATGATTATCGCAACGACAGCTATCGAAAGCAAAACGAACATAACTAGTCGTATAGGGTCCAGTTCTCTCGCCAACATCCAGACCTCTTCCGTTACGGACAAAGGTGTTGCCAAAAGAACCGCTCCGAATATTTGCTGGGCAACATCATCCAGCCCGAACTTCTCAGGCTTTATTCTCTGGGCTAAAGAAATTATCCTCTCTCTTCCATTCTCTCTTATCCTTTTTATTACCATATACACCACCAAGATTTGGTGGTTCTGGTTCTTCGATGTTGCTCATTTCTCAAACCCCACAAGAAATAATATGATATCGATATTATTTATATTTTTAAGAAATTACATGAGCTTTCTTGCCAGTTTCGCAAGTTTCGGTTTTTTCATGAGAATAAAAGCCAGCTTTTTGAAGCCGGATGCCCTTGCAAAATCAACTAGTTCTTCCCCTTTCAAATACTCAGCCAACCAATTCAATTCCTCATCGCTGAGATTTTCAACCACACGCCTTAGCTTTAGTATCTTCTTCAATTTCTTGCCCCTCTGTTCTCTCCATTCCTTCTCGTATTCGGAAAGGAATTTTTTGGAGAAGTCATTCCTTTCGAAAGCTTTCGCGATAACCTTGCTTGCTATCCTTCCCGCAACATACGCCTCGCTTATACCACCTCCGTGTATGGGATTGACTTGATGGGCGGCGTCACCAACCACCATGAAATTATCATCTACCATTTGCTCAAGGAACCCCCCCACAGGTACTCCTCCTGAATTAACCTCTATTATCGATCCTTTTCGGAGGGAATCCCTTTCTTTGACGAAATCCTTGAGATGGACCAAAGCTGATTTTTTTGAGTAGGGCTTGCGAACACCTATACCGACATTCGCCGTGTTTTCGCCTTTCGGGAATATCCAAACATATCCGCCCGGGGCGATTCCGTTCCCGAAATAAAGTTCTATCCTGTCAGAGTCTATTCGTATCCCGCTCATCTCGAATTGCGCGCAAGAGGCGATATCGGATAAAGGAAGGGTAGTGTTGATCCCGAGCATCCTCGCAACTCTTGATTCCACCCCATCGCACGCAACTAGTATTTTACACGAGGTTTCGGAGGTTTCGCCTCTCGATCTCATTCCGACCATAATCTTGTTATCCTTCCTTTTCACGTCAAAGACCTCTGTTTTCGTTATGATTTTCGCTCCGGCCTGGCTGGCGAGTTTTGCAAGATACTTGTCAAAGAGTTTTCTCTCGATAACCCAGCCTTCCGGGCCTTCAAAGTCAACCGTTATCTTCTTTCCATTTGGAGCGTAAACACTCGCTCCTTTTATCGTCCTGCTCTTCCATGAATTGTCCAACTCTATCCCCATCTTTTCTATCGCTGATTTGGACAGACCTTCACCACACCTTTTCGGACTCCCGATCTCCTGCCTTTTATCCACAGCCAGAACTTTCAATCCCTTTTCAGCACAAAACCTAGCGATGGAAGAGCCTGCAGGACCTGCTCCTACCACAACAACATTGTATTCCTTCTCAAGATTACCGAACATAATCCACCTTATTAAATCTTTTTAATAAACAAGTTATTTATAAAACACATTCGTGATACTTATGTTTTTCAGAAAAAGGAAAGAGAAGGATAAGAAGAATCTGGCGCTATTCGTGGACGGTCCAAACATAATAAGAAGGGAATTCAGCATAGACCTTGACGAATTGAGGAAAAAAACCGAGAGGTACGGAAGGATCGTTACAGGGAAGGTCTTCCTCAACCAGTACGCCTCCGATAAACTGATAGAGGCAGTCGCTAACCAGGGATTCGAGCCCAAGGTTGTGCTTGCAGGGGAAACGGAATCAGACGTTGATGTGAGTGTCGCCGTTGACATTGTTAAGGCCTCTTTCAACGAAAACATAAACATAATAGCGCTAGCCTCTAGGGATGCTGATTATTTGCCAGCGCTCCAGCTCGCGAAAGAGAAGGGGAAGACAATCCTTGTTATAGGGGCGAAACCGGGTTTTTCAAAGGCCTTACAACACGCAGCTGATTATGTTGAACTGCTTTCTAAAAGGATTTGAATGGGGATAAAGGAAAATCTTGAAAGGATAAGAAAGGAAATCGAAATTTCATCTGAAAGAGTTGGGACAAAAAAAGTAGTTCTTGTTGGAATCTCGAAGACGTTCGGGTTCAATCGCATAAGGGAAGCAATAGATTCAGGATTAAAAGATATCGGTGAAAATCGAATTCAAGAGGCCGAAAGCAAGTTCCCGTTAATTTCGAATGCGAGGAAACATTTCGTTGGTCATTTGCAGAGCAACAAGGTTTCGAAAGCGATCGAGATATTCGATATGATACAATCGGTTGATTCTGTTAAGATCGCGAAAAAAATAAGCGAGCACTCCCTTGAATCCCGAAAGATCACACCTGTTCTAATACAAATACTCACGGATGAGAAAAAGCAATTTGGTGTCCGCTCGGATGAATTAAAGGATTTTCTTGAAAAAGTTTCAAACCTGAAAGGCGTAAAGATCCAAGGGCTCATGACGATCGGGCCTTACTTTGAAAACCCTGAAGACACGAGACCCATTTTCAGGAAAATGAAATCTCTATTCGATTCTGTTCGAAATCTTAAAACCCCAAACGTTGAAATGCGTTACCTGTCGATGGGCATGAGCGATGACTTCAGAATAGCAATAGAAGAGGGAGCAAACATGGTGAGAATAGGACGAGGGATATTCGGGGAAAGGAACAATAACCATATTTAAGAATTTCAAAACAAGACGTAGAGATCAAACTCCTGTCGCGAATCTGCTCTTTATTCCGACCACAAAATACGCACCTATTAGTATCAATGCGCTGCCGAGAAGCTGGACAGCAGGGACTGGCTCGTTAAACCACCACACTCCCAATATCAACGAAACAACAGGGGCGAGAAGCAAGAGGGTCGACGCTTTAGAGACGTTGATGTATTTTATGCTCCAGTACCAGAACAGAACGTAACCGAAAAGTATAGAAACGGAGATGAATATATTATTCCACTGCTGTGTTGTAAGCGAGAGCAAAACATCGAATTTGCCTGTGAGGGCAACCACACCGAAGAGTATAACACCCCCGAAAAACATCCTCGCGAAAGAGACCACGAAGTTCGTCTCTCCGTTTATCATCGCTTTTCGGGCGATCACATTCTCCAGTGCCCAAAGTATTGTCGCTCCTATAACTAACGCATCACCTAGCTGCGGGTTCATCCACATATCAGCAGGATTTATAGTAGCTGAAAATAGAATCACAGTTCCAATCAACATTAGAATAAGAGAATAAATCTGCTTCTTAGAGATTTTCTCCCTGAGGAAAATGAACGCGAATATAGCGACGTATAGGGGAAGGGTTTTATGTAGGAAAGCGGATCTCCCACCGGTTGTGAATTTTAGGCCGGTGAAGAACAAAAGGAAGGCGAACGCCCCACCTATTATTGCTATTAAAGCAAGGTATTTCCAATTGTTCCCTAGGTTTTCTTTACTGAAGCCTTTAGTAGCGAGGGATAGCAAAAGGAATATAACCCCTATTATTATCGCTCTTACAGCAGTAAAAACAGTGGGATCCAAATCAACAACGAATATCTTGTTCATAGGAATTGCGAAACCGCTTATAATTGCTGTCAGCAAGGCGAGAATCGTCCCTAACAACTCCTTATTTTCCATGTTTTCTCCTCTTCAACATTTTATTAAAGTGATCTGCTTTTATACTTTCTGCTATATAATCGTAATGTACGCTAACCCGATCCTTCATTTTCAAACCCTCTGTGAAGTCACCCCTGAAGAACTTATCCCCTAGAGGCGTTCTGACAAGAACCTTATCGTGATCAATCCTTAGGATTCTCCCAGGGTAGACCAGACAATCCTTCACCTTCAGATCGGGACGTATCTGTTTTCTCCACTTTATAGCATTCTCATGTTCGATCAAGAAATACTTTCGGATAACCTCTGAATCTATCTCCTTCTTCCCCATTTTTTTCGCTAGTATTGTGCACATCCTTGTTGCGACTTTAAACACATTTTCAATTGGAATTTCAATATCCTGTTTGTCCTTCACGGAATCGTTCAGTTGTTTGAGTAGATCCTCTCTCAATTCACCACTGTTGACCAAAACTTCTCCACATGGAATCGCATACCTCAAAAACAACTCCTTGTCCTTTATGGGTAAAACTTTGAACATACTATAACCTCTCTATATCGAAACCACCAGCGGGTTTCGATGCATCCTGCAACCTTTCTATAATGAAATTGTTGAACACCAAAACCTTGTCCCCTTTCTTCACCTTTATGAATTCCGAGTTCACACGCTTGCGAACACTCTCGAAATCAACTTTTGCATTTTTTCCATCGAATTCCAAGACCTTCCCCACGAGGGCGAAACACATATTATCTATAATGTTTTGGGGTAATTAAAAATCAAACGCCTTTCAGCAGGTATAAAAGAATCGCATTCTGCGCGTGCAAACGGTTTTCAGCCTGATCAAAAACGACCGACTGCGGTCCGTCAATCACGTCATCCGTTATCTCGTGACCCCTGTGCGCGGGCAGACAATGCATGACTATCGCATCTTTTGCATGCTCAAGAAGTTTCGAATTCAATTGATACCGTTTCAGGTGTTTTATCCTCTTATCCGCGTCTTCCTGCCCCATGGAAACCCACGTATCCGTGTGAATAACGTCCGCATCTTTTATCCCCTTTATTGGGTCATGCTCTACCTTTATGCTCCCCTTTCCGTATTTCCTCGCTTTTTCGAGAATTTCCAAGTCAGGGATGTATCCCTTCTTGTCAGGGCAAACAGCGACAACGTTCGACCACATCTTTGAAAACCCTATCATGGTGGAATTGAACATGTTGAAACCACAATCACCAAGGAAAACCACCTTCAAATCATCGAGTTTCCCTTTCTTCTCCAAAACCGTGAGCATATCCGCCATGGTTTGGCATGGGTGGAACTTCTCGCTCAAGCCGTTGATTATCGGGATTTTCGAAACCGAAGCCATCTTTTCCAAATCGCTGTGTTTGTTTACCCTGGCCATCACAACATCGCAATACCTTTCAATAGTTTTTATTGTATCCTCAATAGTCTCCCCTCTTCCAAGCTGGGTGGTTCGCATATCGAGATATATTGCATGCCCTCCTAACTGCGTCATCCCTACCTCAAAAGAAACCCTTGTCCTCGTCGAGGATTTTTCGAACAACATAGCTAAAGTTTGGTTTTCAAGTTTTTCCTCAATTTCCTCTGCCTTCACTTTCAAAGCGAGGTCAAGGATATGTTTTATCTCCTTTTCAGAATAATCGAGCAAAGTCAGGAAATGCTTAACCATCTAACCACCCCAATTTTCGAATGAAGCACAAGTTTCGTATGACACAGACCATATCTGTGTCCATCTTCTTTCTGTGCACTTCGGTTTGGATTTTTTATAAATATGCAGGTTATCTTTAAAACCTTTTTCCGAATTCGCCAACTTTTTTCAAAACCTTCACAGCATCTTCTATCGAACTGTAGATAGGGAGCGTATCTCTCAAGAAAAAGCGGATTTTTCGATAGTCCTCATCCCCAGGGGCGCAATTCACAATCACCTTCCCTGTTTTAACCCTTTTCAAGGTATCGAGATCTTCCGGCCTAAGCAAACAGGATTTCAGTTGGTTTATTATGAGGATGGAATCAACATTCTTGTCTTTGACCACGATGTCGAGTATTTGCTTGTATCTAGCTCCATCTGCATCCGCCTTGATATCAAGGGGATTCATCACTTCAAATTTTGGATATTTCTTACGGATTTCATTTATAGTTTTTTCCGAGAATTCTGCTAAATCCAATCTAAGCTTATGACAAAAGTCAGCGGCTATTATAGAGGACCCGCCCGTATTCGATACTATTGCAACGTTTTCTATCCTTCTCTTCTTATACCTTTCGAATATCAGCGAGTAGTTGAAGAGTTCGCGTACGCTTTCGACTTCTATAACACCTGATTGCTTGAAAGCGGCAGAATAGATTTCAGAATGTGTTGAAAGCGAATCCGTATGTGTTAGGGCTCGCTCCTTCGATTCCTCCGAAACCCCTGATTTCAAAACGAGAATTGGTTTTTTCGAATGCCTAGCGATATCCATGAACCTCCTTGGCTCTTTAACAGACTCCAGATATAGCAAAATGACTTTGGTTTTCCCATCTTTCAGCATGTATTCTAGGAGATCGCATTCATTTATGTCAATCATATCCCCTACCCAAGCGAATTTCGAAATTCCTATTTTGTTCGAGACCATGTAGTCAAGGATCGTAGCTCCAATCCCTCCTGACTGCGAGATAACGGATATTTTCCCAGGCCTTGTTCTCAATTCTTTCTCAAAGGTGGTGTTCAATTGATTTTCCGTGTTTATCAACCCGCACACGGAGTTCGGCCCCAAGATTCGGAACTTCCCTTTCGAAATATCCAGCAATCCTTTTCTTTGCTCAGGGTTGAAACCTCCAGAGAGAACCAGAAGAAACTTGGTTTTCAATTCCTTTGATACCCTAAGGATATTTTCAGGCGGGAGACTAATGATAGTTAAATCCGCTGGAGGATACTTATGGGATTTTTCGATATCCGAGAGAAAACCATGCCCTTCGAATTCGTGAAGATTCAGGTAAACCCTTCTGAAAATTTCGGGGGTCACCATAATCTTCGATACATTCACTTTTGAAGAACCGATCAGGAGGACGGAATTTGGATGAAAGAGGCGATCGAGATTCATATATTAAATATGGTTTTAAAATAATAATATGAAAAAACTCACAGAATTTGAATCAAAGAAAATTCTCAAGAAATTCGCTATCCCCATAACCAAGGAATTCCTCGCGAAGAATCCCTCGGAGGCGAAGAAGTTCGCTAAAATGATAGGATATCCTGTTGTTTTGAAGATACAATCCCCTGACATCCTCCACAAAACAGAGGCTGGAGGGGTTATCCTAAAC
>CAYFVC010000025.1:0-4653 GCA_964346665.1 uncultured archaeon | reverse complement strand
TAGAGAATGTTATTATCCACGAAATACGGAAGTGGGTTTGATATGTTACCTCCCACTCGGAATCTCCATATTTCCCTTCCTGTTTCTGGGTCAAGTGCGTAAAGGTTCTCGTCGTAACTCCCTATATACAAAACCCCCCTGTAAATAGTGGGGGCTGAGCCCACTTCACCTCCTGTCTTGAAACGCCATATCTCTTTACCTGTCTTCGCATCGACCGCATAAACATAAGAATCTTCCGAACCAAAATAAACCTTTCCTCCTTCTACGATACATGACCCGTAAATCTTTCCTCCTGTTTTAAACCTCCATATCTCCTCACCTTTATCCCCGTTAACTGCATACATATATCCGTCATAAGAACCCCCGTATACTGTCCCGTCGCTTTCGAAAGGTTTCAGATCAACCCAAATCTGGCTCGCCCTGAATCTCCACGCCATTTTGCCTGTGTTGAGATTTACAGCGTATAGGTAATGGTCCCCGCATCCAAATATCACGAGATTCTTATATTTCAGGGGAGAGCTCGCTATCCCTCCGTTGACTTCGGCCCCGGGAAGTTTCCAGAGCAGCATGAACTTGTTGCTTTTCTTCCTCACAGAACTCTGGCCTAACTCAAGTTCGAAATCTTTTTCGAATTCGATCATGATTAATTTTTGCCAGTAGAATTAAAAACTATAAATAACACAAAAACAAAAATAGGCATTCGTGATAGCATGTTGGAGCAGGAACAGAAACTTCAAATCTTGCTTGGGGTATTCGTGGCGGCGATCGTAGCCGCGAATTTACTGGGGACGAAGATCGCGAATCTCTGGTTCGTTGTGGCTTCCGTGGGGATCTTCATGTACCCGATCACTTTCCTCGTCACGGACATAGTGGAGGATGTTTTCGGGAAGGAGAAGGTGAAAGGTTTCGTGATCGCGGGTTTTCTTGCTATAATCCTGGTGATGTTGCTCACGGTCTTGTCCGTCTTGCTTCCTCCTGCCTCACGCTACCCCTTCAACGAGGAATTCCTAACGGTGTTCAACCCCTCGATAAGGATAATGATAGCGAGCTTGGTTGCTTTCTTGCTGGCGCAATACCACGACATATGGGCATTCAATTTCTGGAAAAAGAAAACGAGAGGGAGATTCTTATGGTTAAGGAATAATCTGTCCACGATCGTTTCCCAGTTCATAGACACCACGGTGTTCATGTTCATAGCTTTTTACATGGTGACCCCAACGTATACGGTGGACTTCATATTCGCCCTGATAATTCCATACTACACGTTAAAAATTCTTGTTGCCCTTTTCGACACGCCTTTCGTTTATCTAGGGATCTGGTGGCTGAAAGGGGAAAGGCCGAAGAAAGGAAAGATTTAAAATAAAAGTTCGGATTGCGAACCAAAAGGCTTATAAATATAACACTGTTATATTCTTGCTATATTTGTTTCAGTAATGTTTTAAATTGCTTACTATGTGTATATAGGATGTGATAAAATGAAAAGGTGGTTGCCATTGGTGTTGGTCATGCTTATTTTACTTATAGGTACGGTCCAGGCACAGGTATTAGATACCGGACCTAACGTAAAAGTTTACATGGTTAAGTACGAGCCATTCCCCGCGGAAGCGGGTGGGTATTTCGATTTGTTCGTTAAGGCTGAAAACCTCGGTTTTGAAGTGGCTGAAAATGTGGAATGCGAGCTTGACCCTTATTTTCCGTTTTCTCTTGATCCTAATGAGGAAGCCAGGAAGAGCGTTGGGAAGCTCCCTGCAAAGGATTACGCACTTTTTGAATACAAGGTAAGGGTTGATCCTAACGCTGTGGACGGCGACAACGAGCTCGAAATCCGATGTTCTGATGATGGGCTTGATAACGGATTTTCCGTGGTTGAAACCTTCGTGATAAACGTGGAATCAAAAAACCCGCAGTTTGAGATAGGCCTCGTGAAATCATTGCCGGAAGAGATTAAAGCGGGTCTTGAGGATGTTAAGCTGACTGTAGAACTACAGAACATCGGGGAGGGGGACGCCAAGCTGACAACCGTGAAACTCCAGCTTCCAGAAGGTTTCGTTCCGAGCACGAGTTATTCCAATTATTACAATCTGGGAAACGTGGAAAAAGACTCTTTGAAGGAAGCGGTTTTTTACATAGACATAGAAGAGAACCTCAAAGCCGGAACGTATCCGGGGGTTCTCGAGGTGAGGTACAAGAATGCGAACAGCCAGGAATATCTCGAAAAAATTCTGTTCTTCGACCTTAACGTGAAACCTTCCCCGAGTTTCGTCATAGAAGAGGTGAGGGCAGGAACGCAAACGGGTTCTGATTCCTTCACGGGTTACATAGTGAAAGGAAGCGAAGTGGTGAGCCCTTCCACCATTTCTCAGGGAAGCAGGGGGGAACTCAGGATTACGTTAAGTAACGACGGCGAGGAGGAAGCGAAAAGCGTGAGCGTCAAGATATTCAGGGATTCCACGCACCCTTTCGATTTCGATGAGATTTACGATTTCATAGGGAATCTCGAGCCCGGGGAATCGAGCGACGCGGTTTTTGATTTTGAGATTGAGGGGAACGCCATCCTTAAGAAATACCTGATTGATCTCGAAATCAGGTATCTTGAAGGAAACGAGGTAGGGACCGAGAGGGCCACAATCCCATTCGAGATTGCAAGGGAAGATTTGGGGAACGTGTTAATTTATATTCCAGTGGCTGTTGTAGTGATCATTGCTGCATCAATAGTTTTATGGAAAAAGAGAAAGAAATGACCTTGAAATTCTCAGGTAGATAACATGTCAAAGAATTTTCTCCAGAGGTACGGTGAATTTGCGGCCAAGAACCCGGAGATAGTGATAGCCGTTACGGCGATAATAACGGTTTTCATGCTCGTGAATGCCCTTTCCATACGGATAGAAACAGACTTCAACAAATTCCTTCCGCAGGATCTGGAGGTGGTGAAAAACCAGAACCTCCTTACCGAGAAATTCTCTGAGTTTTCGAGCCTCTTCTTGCTCGCGAAACTCGACACGGATTTTGCCGGAGATATTGGGAGCGAGATAAACGACATAAGAAACCCGAGGATAATGAATGATCTTCAAAGGCTCGAGGAAGTTCTGAGGGAAAACCCCGACATAAACAGCGTTTTCGGGGCGCCTGACATCCTGGTCCAGGCCTTCGGTTACATACCCGAAGACGAGGAGACCATAAAATCATTCTTCGGGGAATCGAGGGAGCTTTTCGGGAACGATTACTCCCTGACTACCCTCATAGTCCGGGTTAACAGGGGTCTCGAGGAGGAAAGGCTGAACAGGGTGGTTGAAAAGGTAGAACAGGACATAAAAAGCGTAGGGTTCCCGGGAAGCGTTGATCTCGTCGTAACCGGCGGTCCGATAATAAACAAGGTCGTTTTCGACCTACTTTTCGAGGACCTGATAAGGACGATATCCATAGCGATCTTCCTTATATTGATTGTTTTGATTGTTGCCTACAGATCTCCGGTTAAGGGGACTATCTCGGTAACGATACTCATTATAGCCGTAACATGGACAGGAGGGACCATGGAGTTGCTGGGGGTCCCGTTATCCCTGATAACGGTCACTGTAGGTTCTTTAGTGGTTGGTATAGGTATAGACTACTCGATACACATAATGAACAGGTACATGGAGGAGAAGAGGAACAGGAGGGATGAGGAGCATGAAAGGTGCCGTGAAGAAGGAGTGGATCTTGAGGATTGCATGAAAAGCTGCTTCATATGTTACGGTGTCACGGTTGACAGGGTGGGAACCGCCATCCTTGGAACCGCTGTGACCACAATAGTCTCTTTCATGGCACTTGCGGGTTCAGGGATTCCCTTCCTAACGGACCTGGGGATAGCGCTGAGTCTTGGAATATTCTATTCCATGGTGGTGGCGCTTTTCGTTCTCCCCTCTCTAATGGTTTTGGATGAAAAAATTGCCCATTCGGTAAAGAGGATGGTTAAATGAAAGTGGAGGAAGCGCTTGAGAAGCTTGCAGAAGTGGAAGAGAAAAGGCCTAAAACAGTCTTGGCTTTGTTTATGTTGTTCACCCTGTTCATGTTCATCGGTTTCGGAAACATAGATTTCGATACAGAGTTTGAGAGCCAGGT
The DNA here is from genome assembly GCA_964346665.1 of uncultured archaeon. Classification (GTDB taxonomy): domain Archaea; phylum Aenigmatarchaeota; class Aenigmatarchaeia; order QMZP01; family QMZT01; genus JAZGEG01. Next base: position 555 of record CAYFVC010000025.1, on the reverse strand, counting down.
TCCCCAGGACATAAGGGAGATAGAAGCCCTGAACGAGATAAGAGACAAGCTGGGAGGGACGACTGAATCGGTTGTCCTGATATTCAGGACCGATTTCAAGGACCCGGAATACGCGAAGGACATGAGAGACAGGGAAGTCCTGAAATACATGAACCTCGTCAGTAAACAGGTCGGGGATGACGAATTCGTTCTCGGGACCAGGAGTATTCTGGATATCGTGGAAATCGATTCGGACCAGAACGAGATAAACAATGTTTTGGATTCTGATAATTCAGCGGAAAACATGCTGTCCAGCGACTACACCCTGACCACGCTCAGTTTTACCGTAGCCGACGGCTTAACCGAGGAACAACAAGATCAGTTGATAGCGAAGATAGAGAACGCCGTAAGGTATTCGGACAGGCCTGCGGGGATAGAGGTGGATCTCGCGGGTTCGATTGTCCTGAGCAGGGAGCTGTTCAGAAGCATAGGAAGTAATATAGGTTTCGTTACAAGTCTCGGTTTCGTGGGTGTTTTAATAGTTCTTTTCATATTTTTCAGAAGACCCGGTTTCGT
>CAYFVC010000024.1:0-7625 GCA_964346665.1 uncultured archaeon | reverse complement strand
AATCCTTTAACAAACCTTTACCATATTCAGAAATATAGTCTCTAACAGTTTCCAACAACCTTTCGCTGGGTTTTATGTGACCCCCAACACTTCCTATATCAGCCTTTATAACAGAAATTGTGATCTTCATAACACAACACCCCGCTTAAATTTTATATTAAACTTTACAAGTTCTAATTAATAAATGTGATAAAAGGATTTCATTCGGCCTTTTTCTCTTGGTTTTCTTTTGGTTTTTCCTCTTCAGAACTTTCGGGTGGTTTTTCTTCGGGCTTCGTTTCCTCTTTTGTTTGCTCAATTTTCTCTTCTTTTAGAGTCTCCTCTGGTTTCTCCTCAGGTGGTTTGATCTCTTTTGCAGGCTTTCCGGGACCGAAACTCGTGTACCCGCATTTCCCGCAGTAAAGCCTGTTCTTTTGCTTGGAAAGCCAAATCCCTCCCCCGCATCTAGGGCAGAAGTTGTTCTTCCGCGAAATAGATTCGCCTTTCACTTCGTATTTCTTCCAAATCTTCACCGATTCGTGCTTCCTTCCCTTCCTTATTTTCTTCCCTTTTTTCCTCGTCTTTTTCTCCTTTTTCGCCATCCTTTCACCTTAATTTCGATTGATGCGGAACCTTCATAGACGACCTAAGATTTCGATTCAAGTCGTCATGCGCTAGGTTAATTCGAACTTCTTGATCCTGAATCCCCTTTTTGTGTGAGATTTCTTGCATTCGTTGCACGTGAGGCGGAGATCGACCTTTTTAGTAGGTTTCCCCTCGCCCTTCGGGTTAGGCCTTGGAAATGAACCATACCCCTCCATCTTTCTCTTGAAACGTCTCTGGGACTGTGAAAGAGGGTGGGCTTGCGAACGACCTTTCCTTTTGGATTGTTTGACAGAGTGTTCGGTGTGCTTCTTGCATTTAGGACAATATGTTCGCAAAGTTTTAGGGAATTTCATGAGGTCCACCTATAACTTATCTACTATTATTACTGATATCAATTTATAAAGTTATTCGGGAGAATAAAAGTTTAAATTCTTTACTATTAAATAATAACCATGTTTTCACTCCACTGGTTCAGGCACTGGGACAAGATATTCTGGATAGTGTTCGTAGTGATGGGTCTTGTTGTGGTCGCGGGGTACGCGATAGACCTTATATCTTTCGAGTTTTTTATCGTTCTCGGACTTTTCATTGTGATAATAGGGGCTGGGAAACTAGCGGAGGAAATATCCAAACACAAGCTCATGAACTACCAGGATGATCTGTACAAGAAGATTCATCAGATTTCCAACCACTTGGAAAGAACGTTCAACCTCGCGAATTCTTACAAAAACAAAACCGAGTTCCGTCTGTATAAACTCGACCAGAGAAGGAAGGAGGTGGAAATCAAAATAGAAAAGAGCTACAGAGACCTCGCCCGAAAGATAATAGAACTTGAAAACAAGACTAGAAGGATATCGAAATTTTTGATTGAGAGTGAAAAAAGGAGATTTGAATCGAAAGAGGTGAATTTCGCTGAGAATGTCCTTTCCCTTGTGAAGCAAGTTCCGAGGGGAAGGGTAACAACGTATTCTGAAATAGCGAAAACAGTTGGAAAGCCGAAATCCTCGAAAGCCGTGGGCAAGGTTCTCGCGAGCAACGTGCATTTGAAAACCGTTCCTTTTCACAGGGTCGTGAAATCGAATGGTAAAATAGTTTCGGGAACGGGTATGAGGAAAAGAACTTCTCTCCTCCAAAGGGAGGGGGTTAGGATAGAAAAGGGAAAAGTTGATCTCGAAAGACACAGGTTTTCTTTTATACCTGAAATCTAAACTAATAAACCAAAAAATCCAATTATTTTTTAGGGTATCATGTGGTTCGAAACGTCTGTTTTGATTGTCTTGGTAGCGCTCTCGGGCTTCTTCTCTGGATCAGAGATCGCGCTTTTTTCGTTAAGTGATATAAAGGTCAGGAAACTTGTTCGCCAGAGAAGGAGGGGAGCGAGAATACTTAGGAAACTGAAAGATGAGCCGCATAAGCTACTGGTTACCATTTTGATCGGGAACAACCTGGTCAACATCGCTGCTGCCGCTTTAGCGACCTTGATTTTCACTGAGATTTTCGGGTCACAGGGTCTTGGCATAGCAACGGGGATAATGACGTTTCTTATTTTGGTTTTCGGGGAGATCACGCCCAAATCCTTCTGCCACCAGAACGCTGAAAAGGTCTCCCTCGTGATTGCAGGGCCCCTCTACGTCCTCACGAAAATTCTTTACCCGATAGTTGTCTTCATAGAATACCTCAGTCTCGGGATGTTGAGAGTTTTCGGGACTAGAAAAAGGAAACCTAAGATAACAGAGGAAGAGATACATACCGCCCTAAGTATGGGAACGGAGCTAGGGGTGATAGAGAAGGATGAGGAGGAGATGATACGCAATGTTTTCGAATTCGGGGATACAGTGGTTTCAGAGATAATGGTTCCGAGAAAGAAGATTGCTGCGATACGATCTGACATGAGGCTTTCGGATGTTCTAATGAAATTTTTGGAATCCCGCTACTCGAGGATACCCGTGTACAAGAACAGCTTTGACAACATGATTGGCGTGATTCACATAAAGGACATACTGAAACATCTGAAACGCAAACAATTCGACATGGAGATCGAAAAGATCGTTTCTCCTGTCATGTTTGCGAGAGAGGATCGGAACCTTAATCTGCTTATGGATGATTTCAGGGAGACAGGAACACACCTAGCTATCGTCACGGACAAGAAAGGGGATGTGAAGGGTCTTGTCACGCTTGAGGATTTGCTGGAGGAAATAGTGGGGGAGATATACGACGAGAGTGATGTGAAGAAAACGAAGCTTCGCTTGCTGGATGAGAAGAGCATAATTGTCGAGGCGGAAACCCCGTTAAAAGACATCACAAGGGTTATGGGGATAGAGTTCAAGGGGAAAGATCTCAAAACGATTGCGGATCTGATCGTGAAAAAATTAGGAAGGTTCCCGAAGGAAGGGGATAAAATACGGATGAAGAATTTCAGGATCATAGTGAAGGATGCGGACAAGGACAGGATAAAGAGGATAAAGATCGTCAAGAAGAGGGGAAAGATTAAAAGATAGAATCTAATTAATAATCGTCGGGGGTTAGTTGGCGTGCGAATGAATAAGAAAATCTTCTTGCCTGTGGTGTTGATTTTTATTTTTGTAATTTTTATTGGAATGTCCCTTTATTCAGAGGCAGCCCAGGGAAACTTGCCGTCATTCGAAAATACCTGGACATGTGATAACAACAACGGCTTCACCTCCGAGCCTGACTCCCAGTACTGTTACAAAGAAGGATGCATGGCAGAAAATCAACTTCTTATGTGCGGGGCAAACAGAACTGACCAGTGTTTAGACAGTTATTATCTAACCTTCGAATCGACCCTAGGGAATTACACCTGTAATGTAACCGTTATCACAAACCATTTTGATTTCAAATGCGCACCTCCCCCATACGGTCCCCAACCTGACGAGAAAACGGACGTTTTCCTGAACGAGAAAAAGCTCGGGACGACCCCTGATCCTTATTGCAACACATGGGATGATTGCCCAGAGGATGGGAATGGGGACGGAAACGGGGATGGTGCGACATGTCACGAATATTCCAAAAAAGGTGTATCAGTATGCAGTCAACAGCCAGGTTGCTGCTGGATTTACGGGGCAGGAGGAATAGAAAAGTGCGGACCTGTTGCTCTTTGTGAAAACAAAGGAGTTCACTTATGTAAATTGCGGATATGTTACCCGAGTAGTAATGGTTGTAAATGTCTGAAAGAAGAAGGAGAAGCTTGGGTTAAAGGCTGTTCCAAATGGAATAATGATAAAGCTACATGCAACGACTATTCTAAACACAAGGGTATTGTATGCTGCTATGACGTTTCTAAATCTAAATGCATTACCGATCCTTGCCCAGTTTGGTATAAGTCAAGAGTTCACGCTATATACGATAATATGAAAGATGCAGGGATGAGTGTTGAGGAAGCAATAGAAGATCTGGGGAAACATTGTGAAGGTAACAATCCTGTATTCAAACCAAATTACAATGTACTGCCCACAGGTTTGTGTGAATGGGACGACGATTGGACGTACAAAAGTTTCCCCTTCCCCTGCCGCTGTGAAAGTGCCGGAAGTGAGACGAGCCAGCAGAGTTATATAAAAAGATAATGGTTAATAAAAATCTTACCGGGCTTTTTTCTCTTCCCCTCCCACGAGCGATTTCTCCTTTATTATTATGGGTGAACCGCCAGCGTGCCACGATAATCTCGGACGTATTTGTGCTTGGTATATTCTTTCGGAATTGTCATCGAGTATGATCGCTGAACCTTTCGTTCTTGGGAGGTCATTCAGGTAATCCTGTATGTCCTCGAGCATGTAGGTCTGCATGATCGAGCGTAAAGCCTCTATATCCGCTTTCGAGGTCAGCCTGTGGGATATCACAAGGTCCGCTTGAGATAACGCGTCTTCATGGAGCTTGTTCGGACGCTGGGTTATCATCAGCAACGAAATCCCTGGTTCCCTTCCTTCCTTGATAAGCGTGAGTAGAGGTCCGGTAGCTGCGGTCGAACCCCCGTTGGGTATGAACTGGTGCATTTCATCAACCATTATCCAAACCATGGGCATGGATTTCTTGACCTGACCCGTTACCTGACCATATTCTTCTGCCTTCCTCGCCTTCAACCTCTGAGCGAAAATCTTCCTTGAAAGCAAAGCAACCAGCATCGCCCTTATCGACCATGATTCCGATACGCGCATGTAATGGGAAACATCTAGAACCGAGATAACCCCTGGTTTCAGGAACTCCTCGACTTTCGTCCCTTCCCTTTCGAACAACCCCCACTCTTTGGCTGCAAGGAACCTGTTAACCAACGCGTCCTTAACTTTTTGTTCCGTTGTCTTGTCATTCTTTATCTCACTTATTATATCTGTTATCGAGTATCTGCTTCCACGAGTTTCCTTCAAACCTTCTACAACCCTTTCTATCACTATTCCATGTTCATCTATCATGGAGAATCCAAAAGTTGTGATCCAATCCTCTGCTGTCAGTTCGCCAATCGAGAGCGAAAAAGGAGAATCAATCGTTATACCCGCCTCTTTGTATTCGCTTACATAACCCTTGGGGACGAATACTTTCGCTCTCGCTAAGCCCTCGGGTTTCATTCCCCATTCTTTCAGAAGGTCAACGTCCTTCTCGTTCGGGAGCTTCGTGGACCAGTATATCCCCATGGTGTCTATCATGAGGACTGAAAGGTTACTTCGTATCTCATCTGGAAGTTTGTATATCTCCTCTGCGACAACGCCTGCTGTATACGATTTCCCGGTCCCGCGCTTCCCGCAAACCAGAACTATGTGCGGCCTAGTTAGGTCCATCTGCATGGGGTTCGTTAAATGGGTTTCCTCTCCCTTGCCAACAACATGTTTACCGATGTAAGCGGTTCCCTTCTCCCCGAATTTTTTAAGGTCTTTCCAGTCCTTCCCTATCACTATCTTCTCTACCATAGTATAATTTTGGAAAGAAGGATATAAATTGGCAAATTATATATAGATAAAAAGAAAATATTTGTAATATCTATGAGGTGGTATGATGGGCGTTTTCGAGGAGATCGTGAAAAACAAGGAAGAGCTTGTAATGAAAATCCTGCAGATTCTTGAAGGCAAAGAGACCAAAACAAAGATAAACCTTGACGGCGTGGAATTCAACATCGGAAATTCTAAGGTGAGTGTGGACGGGAGTGTTGAATTCACAATAGTCCCTTTCGCTAAGAAAAAATAATTTTTGACCCTTTATGAACATTCTAGAAGAAATTTTCAGGAGTATCGTGGGGAGAGTCCACTTCAGGGTATATCTAGGGAAGGCCCCTGCCGCTGAGATAGAGTTTAAAGATAAAGATATTATAGTGAACATTATACACCCGATAATAGCATTGGAGCTTGGCATCGAGGAACTATTGTCTAGAAAAGGTAAAGAAGACATAAGCATGATCGAGAGGTTAAAGAAGGCGGGGTATAATATAAAAATTCGCTACAAAGTGTTTGAGTTCGACCTTTAAACTATTAGTGCGAATTCTAGTTTTGCGATCCTTTCGTGGTGCAGGCAATACCTCTCGATAGGGACGGTCATCCTGTTTGCTGGTTTGTTTCCTATGGTTCCATGTGTAGTCCCGTTAATATCTGTGAGGTTGAAGAAGAAATCATAGCCTCCTGTCAGAATCGTTCGAGTCCTATTGTATTCGTTGTTTCCCATCGTTAAGAAATAGGAAACTTTCGTTGCGTTAAGGATGTTCTCTTCCGAAGCAAGTCCTATGATAGTTACGCTAGAATTATCCCATCCTTCAGGAAAACCTTTTGTTCGGATGAGCGAATCTGATATGGACATCGTGAGCGTCTCGACTTCATCGAAAATGATTTGCTGCTGATTCTGGGTGTTTACATAACTCCAGATAAAGAAAAGAGGGATGAGTACTATGAGGAAAATCATAATGGATGTTACAAAATCCAGAGACCAAATTTGGCTTTTCATGATATCAAAATCTCCCCGTTCACGTTTTCAATCGTGTTTGTTCCCCCTTCAAGGCTTCCTGTTATGTTCGAAGTCAGCAGCCTCCTCGAAAAGGGGTTTTCATTCACGGTGAGCCAGAGCGTGTTCTCCTCGATTTCGAGCGTGTAGTTGTACACACCTATTTGTTCTGGTACAACCAAACCTATAGAAAAACCGTGACCCTCAAGGTAAGCCGTGTTTATTCTGTTCGATACCAAATTCAGAATTCTGTACACTTCAAAATCGATCGTGGATTTATTTATATTAACTATGTTGTTCCAGGCAGCAATGACAATTAATGTTAAAGCTATCAGAAACACCCCGAATATTATCATGAACTCTATTGCAACCTGAGCCTTCATAGTTACGCAAGCGTCACGTTAACATAATCCCCTTCAGCCTTTAACATCACCCAGTAAAATCCTTCGCTGGTAGGGAGATTTCCCTGTAATTGAGCAATGGACGTAGCGAAAACGTCAACATCCCCTGACATAGAACGAACACGCATGTTTATCTCGTTTCCGGTTATGTTTACTTCTTCAACGCCTCTCGGAATGTAAAGCCCTATCTTCACCTTCGCCTCCATTCTCTGGGAATAGACCAGGTCAGCTTTCTTAGCTATCTGGGTGACAGCGTTCTTCGCATAAGATAGGGCGAATTGGTCACTAGTCTGGGTTTGAAGCTGGGAGAGGTAAATCCAGATTGGAGTTAGGAATGCTAGAACAAACATCGCGATGACCATGTACTCGAAAGCTGTCTGGGCCTTCATAATTATTCTTTGTATTGGCTGAATAAAAAATAGTTGGGATGGGGCCACTGGGATTTTCGAATGGACCTTTCTGGTCCACCGCTCTTTTGCGACTTGCAAAAGCGTATGGAAAGAGTGGTATTCGAACCCAGGTATACGGGTCTCTCTTTATCATAGGATCTTAGTCCTCATAAGACCCTCAAAGCTCCAATGAATACTGGAGCCCGCCAGGATAGCCAGACTACCTCATGGCCCCATGGATAATTAAATTGGTGCGGAAATGATTTATATTTGTTGACGGACCCGGCGGGAGTTTCAATGGTGGCAGGAAGGCTCGAAA
>CAYFVC010000023.1:0-1758 GCA_964346665.1 uncultured archaeon | reverse complement strand
GTGGCGAATTCCGCATGAGCAGGAACGACTGCCTTCCCCCCGAAAGTTCGAACAGCCTGCTTGATTCTTTTCATTAAAGTCCGGTTTTTCGTGACCTTCCCGATGAATACGATATCCTTTTCCAGTCCGTAGTTCTTCGCTGCGAACGTGGAGAGCGTCCCTATAACCTCTCCTACCATGTTGAGCAATCCCAGAGCGATGTCTTTGTGTTCGATGTCATCCAAGAGCTTCCCGAAGTTAGCTGCTGTCGCTTTCGGGGAAAGCTTTCCGATCCCTTTCCCAACGATATCCTTAATAGTGAGATCGACCTTCCTCAAATTCCCTTTCCTAGCAAGATTTTCAAGGTTGTTTATGTCATGCTTGTTGAGCAGGAGCCTGTACAACCCTTTGAGCATGCCACCTCCAACTCCTGTCCCTCCCACGTGTACTATATGTTTTCCCGAATCCTTCACGGCCACCATCGCTGTTCCCGTCCCTATACTAACGACAAAACACTTCCTTTTCTTGGTGAGGTTCAATCCTCCAAGGCCCATTGCTTTTATCTCATCCACTTTTTTTACAGGAATCCCGAGTATTTTCTTGCTTAATTTCTTTCTTGATCCTCCTCCTGTGGCGGCCACGAATTTCACATGATTTATCTCGATTTTGTTGGCGCTCAGAATCTTCCCTAAACAGCCGGCGGCGCTCGCAAGCTCATCGCTCGCCTGAATAGAAACAAAACCCTTTATCTTCCCGTTTCTGACGAGAACGCCTTGCGTTGTCGAACCTCCGATATCGATCCCTATTATCATGTAAATAATGTTTGAGGTATAGATATAAAAATGGTGTTTTTTAGAAGTCAAAGTTTTTATAACTAATTGATAACAATATACTAATTACTAATGGTGATCGGTGTTGATAACAATTGAAGATTTCAATGAAGAATATTTTGATGAAATTATAAAAATTTTAGAACGCAGTTTTCAGAGAGTTATATTTAGATACACTCCTAAAGAAAAAGAATTTGCAAAGGAAATTATATTGGACGAATTTTTATCATCACCTGCAAAAGTTTCTAAGTTTTGTGGCGTGATAAGGGCGGGGGCAAGTCTAAATGGAAATGAATCATTCCATCTTCATGATAACACACGAGTAGGAATACAGACTGCCTGTGAACTTGTAAGGGATATCGAGAATACAGCACGAACTGCTGGAAATTATGATTTTAATATATACACCTTGTCAGACTGGAGTAAAAGATATAGAGAACCATTTAAAGGGTACGATATCATTAGTAACAATTTATATTACCCATCGGACAAAAAATCAGATGAAAAATATCTACGTGTCACTTGGCTGGGAAAACCTCTGAAATAGTGTGTATAATTTTGCCCGTTCAGAACGGGCACTTCCTAACGTTCCCATCGCACTTTACGTATTTCTTGACCTTGTCGCAGAATTTCATATCGCTCATGAACCACTGGCAACGAGTTCCCTCAGCTTCACTTTCCGCATCAGTGGTAATTGTAACAGGAGGCGAAACGGGTGGAGTCTCGCCCTTCACATCTTGAGTCATGTTTAAACATGTGTTTAAACATTCTTAAATCCCTATATTATTCCAAAAAGCCCTAGAAGAGCAAGCAGGACTCCTATGAACCCTTCTCCCCCTATGAATCCCGCAGCGATAAGCTGGCCTTTTTCCGTGAGTCCTTTCTTGTTCGCGATGTAACGAAGAATTCCACCAACGAATAACGGGAACGACAATTCGATCGGAGCGTA
>CAYFVC010000022.1:0-21248 GCA_964346665.1 uncultured archaeon | reverse complement strand
GAAGGAAGGAATCGAATCTGGACACTTCTCGGGGATAGGAGGTTTCGAAAGAGCGGAAATCGCGTATTACACCATCGAAGACAAAAATTACCATTCAAAGGTTTTCGAAAAACCTCCGATGGAACTGCTGAGCTTGAAAGGGAACGTTTCGCTCAGCGAAGGGAAGATAAAGATACATGCGCATGCCGTAATTGGAAATTCGGAATTCCAAACGTTTGGAGGGCACTTGATAGAAGGAACGGTCCTGCCAACTTGCGAAATCGTTTTCTCCCCCTTTAATGAAACGATTGAAAGAAAACCTGATGAGGAAACCGGCTTGGCTTTACTTGACCTTTGAATTGAGAAATCTTTTTAATTTTTTGAATGCCTTCATCCTGTGGGAAATCCTATTCTTTTCAGCGATCTCCATTTCAGCGAACGTTTTCTTCGAAAATTCAGGAATGAAAATCCTGTCCCAGTCAAAACGTTTCCTCCCCCTCGGTCTTTTCGAAATCTTCCCTTTTATTACCCCTGAAAATATTTTCATTCTCTTCCCATCATAATACGCAACGCACGCCTCTGCCTTTGCTGACCTGTCCTTCCCTGCGAATTTGCAAATCCCGTTTATCCCCATAGTTTTGATAACCCATGCAATAAACGGGCCTGGGAAGTTTTTCCAAGACCTTATGTAGAGAGCCGTATCCTCAACTATCACTGGCTTTCGAAGCTTTTCATAAGCCTTCCTCGCCTTGTCCTCAACGATCCCTTTCACGTTCATTGACTGTATCTCGCGGATTTCGAAATTCACCTGCTTTATGTCAAGATCCAGAATTTCCTTGGCTTCCCTGAACTTGTTCCTGCTTGAAGTAACAAAATACAAATCCATAATGAAAAATGTAACATTTATATATTAAATATTCTTAGTTTTAAGGGGTTCATGGTTATGGTGAGGGATTATGATAAAGGAAATTAAAGGATATGTCATAGGAATTATAAAAGATTATAAAATACCATGGTATGCTCGCCTTTCTTCTTGGTTAGGAGGACTTAGTTCAATAGATCTAGAGATGTACAAGCATCTTGAATTAACAGTAAAAACCATGAGAGAGGAAGAAAAAATAAAAGCCAGGGGTGAGGAATTAAAGATAAGATTATACGCAAACCACAATGAATATTTAGAAAATCTAAAGAAGGATTTCGAAAGAGGTGCATTCCTAAAGATGAAAGGTATATTTTCTGAAGAACCTTACTTTTTTGGTTTGGGTAAAGACAAAAGATGGGCGGGGGTGATATCAGCGATTAAAGATAAAAATCTATCGGGAGAATACAACTTCGAAACACGCGAGTGCTGTCTTCGTGAGGGCGAAACAAATTTGAGTTGGACGGGATATAAAGATAATTTATTTAAATCGCTTTCTTTCTCTTAAGTTTAAAACTATTAATATTAAAATAAGTTAGCTAAGACCGCTGAGATAAGCTATTTCCTCGCCAAGTTCCCTGCCAAATTCTTCAAACCTACTTTTGTCTTCCAATATGTCTGGTTCAATGATTTTCGGTTCCCCTATCCTTACAACAGCAGGAGGTTTCGGCATGCTGGGGACTTTTATAAAACCGTTATATTCCGTTCCCATTGGTATTATGGGGATTTCTTTATCGATTTCCTTCTGAATTTCCAACGTCTTTCTTATTACACCCGTTTTTATTTTCCCCATATCCTCGTGCATCACCTCGCCTTCAGGATAAGAGAATAGGAATTCTCCGTTATTATACAATCGCTTCGTATATTCCCGAACACGTTTGTTGTATTCTTCGGAAACCATTTCCAGCCTTTCTCTCTTCTTTGGATTCTTTATCCTTTCTATATCGGTCGCTCTCATTAACACCACACCTCCAAAATTCTCCAGAATATAACAGACAGACTTGTACTTGAACCTTTTCATGATATAATTTGCATATCTGCCTGTTTCTTAATATAAAGCGAAGCCGTGTATAACCGGATCCAGAAAACTTCTGTGTTTGGGCAACAAGAGAGCTGGGCCTTCTTTCGGAAGATTCCCGCCATTTTCCACTTTGACCCTGCTGTAAATGAATGAACAAAATCCTTTTACGATGGGCTTTACTAAATAATCCATAAGATAATCGTTCCTCAGGAGTTTAAACTCGCTATCCGTATACCTCCTGTTGTCCATATTTAGAGATTGTTCACAAAATTTTAAAACCGAATATATATCCTGAAAAACAATTAACAATATGAGAGGAACTCTTTACCTAATTCTGACCGGCTTCTTTCTGGGGACGATCGGCATATGGGTAAAGCTGATAGGGACGGACGTTTCGCCTTTTCTGCTAACGATATTCAGAGCGCTCCTGGCGGGGGTGATGATTTTCCTATTTATACTTTTCGCGAAGGAACTGAAAACCATCGAAACACTTGAGATAAAGAAAAAGAATTTGTTATTATTTCTGGTAGCGGGTTTCTTTGGGGTTACGATAGGTTTCGGATTTTTCGTGAAATCGTTTTCATACGTTCCTGTTGCTAACGCAGTAATCCTAGTTTACGTCTACCCGATCGTGACGGCTATTCTTTCCTGGGTTTTCCTCAAAGAAAGAATAACGAAGTCGGAAATAGTGGCTCTGGCTTTGGTTTTACTTGGGGTGTGGTCAATATACGGATCTGAATTAACTTTCGAAATGAACACCTTCGGGAATCTCCTCGCGCTTTTATCCGGCTGCGGTTATGCTGTATTCTTTGTTTTCATCAGACATTTTGAAAGAAAGGGTTTGCCCTACTGGAAGGTTACCTTCTGGCCTCTGATCATAGGGGGTTTGATTTTGATATTGTTCCTTCCGTTCGAACCCCTCGCTTTCTCCCCGACCGGTTTCGTCCCCGTTTACATTCTGGGCATCGCTTTCTTTTCCTTCCTGGGATACACGTTCTACGCGAAGGGTCTGAAAACCGAGAAGGCGCACAACGCGGTTATAACCGTGACTTTAACGGAACCTTTAACGGCGATATTTCTCGCTTTCATTATATTAGGAGAAACTGTCCCGCAATACGTTATTGCAGGGGGAATACTTATAATACTCGCAAATATGATCATTGGTAAGAAGGCAAGAAAGAAAAGAATAGAGAGAATGAAGAAACAGGAACCGGTTGGTTTTGGTTGGGTTTGGTGATTGAAATAGTTTTAATTTTATTAAAGTTTCAATTACATTAATTTAGTTATGATGTTGGGGAAGATCTCGGGGAGCGTGACCACGAAAACATTCGCTTTCAAAGCGGAGGCCAGGATAAAGAAATTACAATACATCGCTGTGAAGGATTTCGAGGGGAGGTGGATTCTAGCGTACATAGATTCCATAACGAAATACCCGAACAGGACGGTGGGAAAAGCGAAAGTCATAGGTTTTCGTGATTCACGGGGTTTTCTCAAGCCGTTGACCGTTCCTTTCGAACCAGATACTCCTGTTTACACTGCGGATGAGGATTTGATCAGGCATGCGCTAGGTCTGAAAGACGAGGGTTTGTACGTTGGGCTCTTGGGAGGTTATAAAATACGGGTGAATCTCCCTGTGAAACACCTGATCACGAAGCACGTCGCGATACTAGCGAAGACAGGGACAGGTAAATCGTACGTGGCAGGAGTCCTTCTCGAGGAGCTCGCTGAGAAGGGAACGCCTGTCGTGATTATCGATCCCCATGGCGAATATAGAACGCTGGTGGAGGAGAATAAGAAGGAGAATGAAATCTCTCAGATGGAGGGGTTCGGGATACAACCGAAGTCGTACAAGAAGAATGTTCAAATCTTTGATCTCGGCCTGAAAAACCCCATAAAACTGGATTCAAGGCTCACGACGGATGAGATTTTCGAAATGCTCCCAGCGAAGATTTCTTCTGCCCAGAGAGGTCTTTTGTATTCAGCGATAAAAAATCTCGAAGGCAAGGATTACACTCTCAGGGACATAATCGACGAAGTGGATTCGATAGAAAGCAACGTGAAATGGAACCTGATTTCGTTGCTTGAAGTCCTTGAAAACACCAAACTCTTTTCAGCGAACCCTACCAAGCCAAAAGAGCTCGTGAAGAAAGGAAAGGTAACGATTATTGATCTTAAGGAAGCGAATCCCGAAATACAGCAGATCGTTGTCCTTAAGATTGCGAAAGAGCTCTTCACTGCCAGGAAGCGCGGGAGAGTTCCTGAATTCTTTTTCATTTTGGAGGAAGCGCACAACTTCTGTCCTGAAAGAGGCCTGGGGGAGTCGGCAAGTTCGAAAATACTGAGGATAATCGCTTCGGAGGGAAGGAAGTTCGGAGTGGGTTTGGGCATAATCTCACAGAGGCCTGCGAAGGTTGACAAGAACGTTCTCTCCCAGTGTTCAACCCAGATAATCCTGAAGGTCACGAACCCCAACGATATCAAGGCGATAATGGAATCTGTCGAAGGCGTGGAATTCGGGACAAGGGAGGAGATAAAGGATTTGCCCGTGGGGGTCGCGATGGTTGTAGGAACGACAGAACAGCCTCTCTTCGTGGATATTCGTATCCGAAGGAGCGAGCACGGGGGCGAGGCAATAAAGGCGGTGGAAAGAAGAATTTCGCTCGAAAACACGATCCTTTTATTCGCCCCGAGATTTTTCGAGGAGGATGTGAAAAAAAGCTTCAAGGGGATAGAGGAGATAAGGTTCCTCAATTACCCCGTGTGGAAAGTGTTTGGCGTACACCAAGGGAATGAAATCGAATTCTACGTGGACGGGATTACGGGCGAAATAGTTTTTGAAAAGGGTGATTCGATTGAATACAGCAAGGGGATTCGTTCTTTGCTAGAACTCCCCCCGTCCCAGCGAAGCATTTTACTCTACCTGATAAAAAACAAATACGCGACCATCGAGAAACTCTCGAACGATCTCCAAATACTCCTAAGCATCGCAAACTCGAATCTCAAATCCCTCATGCAAAAGAAATTCGTTGCCTCTGATGGGTATATGTTTCGTGGTTCCTTCGATCTCAACGTCCCTGTTGATCCCTCCCTCCTAAGGATTGACCATAAAATCATAGAGAGGGAGGAGGAGGGTGAGAAGCTGGACTTTATGGTATCCCCTGACTTCGTTCGCAAGGTCGGGGAGATATGGGGTATGCGAATCCTCGAGGTGAAACCCGTGTATTATCCCTACTGGATCGTTTCGCATAAGAATACAAAATATTTAATAAACGGTTTGAATAATAGATTGGAGATCGAGAAATCAAAAACAGTAAGGGGTTTGTTATGAAATTCGCTGTATTAGGCCCGAAAGAGAGCGAAATAGGTTACAGCACTAAACGTATCCTGGAGGAGGGGAGAAAGGAGTTCAAACAAGCGAAGCTCATCCCTATCATAGATATCAGACTCAAAACTGATAGGAAAGGTATACACGTGTTTTATGAAAAGGATGCTCTCGAAAAGTATGATTACATACTTCCCAGGATAGATTCGAAACGCGCGCAGGTCGGGTATCCTGTGATGAGGTTCCTCGATCACATGGGCGTTCGAAAACCATACGTAGCTGAAACAGTGATAATCGCACATAATAAATTCATAACTTTAGAACAGCTCGCTAAAAACGGAATTCCTATCCCTGAAACCTATCTAACCTCCTCGAAAGAATCAGCGAACTACATAATCAAAAAGGTCAAACTCCCCGCTGTGATAAAATTCCTAAGCGGCTTCGGTGGTGAGGGCGTTCTCATGGTAGATTCGGAAGAGGCTTTCAAATCAATTATAGAGACCATGAAAATCCTTAAGCAGGAAATGCTCATAGAAAAATTCGTTCCCAACCCGGGGGAGGATATACGAGGGATTATGGCAGGGGACGAAATAATCGCTTCCTACAAAAGGATAGCCGCTCCAGGGGAGAAAAAGACAAACATACGCCTTGGAGGTCGGGCGATCTCATACAAACTCACGCCCGAGATGGAAGAGATAATTTTCAAGGCAGGGAAGGCTATAAAGTCGAGGTTATGCGCAGTTGACATGATTGTTGGGAAGGAGGGACCGCAGGTTATCGAGGTGAACATAAACTTTGGATTGAAAGGTATAGAGAAAACAACAGACATAAACATCGCGAAAAGAATTATAGAATTCATAAAGGACGAACTTAAGAAGTAGCTAAGACAGTTCGCACACCTTGGGAGCATACCTCTTGTGTTCGCTTCTCTTGATCATTTCTTTTACCTTGTCTACAACTGCGCGATCGAATTCACCGGTCCCTCCCTTTTCTATCGCTTTAAGGACAAGGTCCAAATTCTTGTAATCAACCCCTATTTCTTCCCTATCGGTCTGCCCTTTCCAGAGCCCTGCGGAAGGTTCCTCTTCCACAATCTCTTTGGGTATTCCCAAGTATTTCGCGAGTTCTATTACCTGGGTTTTGTAGAGATCCCCGATTGGTTCGAGATCAACCCCAGAATCCCCATATTTCGTTACGTACCCTGTCATGAGTTCGGATTTGTTCGAGGTTCCGAGAACCAAGTATCGATATTTGTTAGCGAAATAATACAGGACAAGCATTCGCAAGCGAGATTTCAAATTCCCCAAGGTTTTCCTGTCCGCCTCGGGAAACAGTTTTTTCAATGAACTGAATACTCTGGTAAGATCAATCTCCTTTGTTCCTATCCCGAACTTTTTAGCCAAAAGTTTCGCTTTTTCGCTGTCATTCGGGTCGGACTCGCATGGGAGTATCAAACCTAGCGCTTTGTTTCCGAGCGCATTCCTAGCGAGTATTGCTACAACGCTCGAGTCCACGCCACCGCTCATCCCTAGCACAACACCCTTCGCTTTCGCATCCTTGACTTTTGAAAATATCCACTTCTCTACCTTCTTTCGAACATCTTCCATAGAGAATAATTGGCTTTTTTATTTAAAATTCGTTCGAAATCGTGAACATTAACTTTTTAAACCCGTATGCAATTTCAAAGTTATTAAAGGGGTTTTTATGACGCTTTGCTTGATAGGTCAGGAGAAGTCCGAGACTAACCTCAAACTCCTTGAAGAGGCGAAGAAGAAATTCTTTTCAGTATTTTTCGTTCCCGTAGACGGGATAATGATAGGTCTTGGAGAGAAGTTCGAAATTTCGTACAGGACCTCGGACCTCACCAAATTCGATTCCGTATACCCGAGGGTTCCCCACTCCTTCTATTCCTTTGCCTACCAACTGCTTTCTTTGCTTCCACCTGAAATCTACACCCCTGTAAAGCCCATTAGCTTCCTCTTGGCGGATGAGAGATTTTTCCTTCTCAGCGTCTTGAGAAAAAGAGGGGTGAGCACCCTTGATATAGAGCTAGCGAAATCCCCCAAGGCGGCGCAGGGAATTTTGGAAGAGGAGAAATTCCCTATAGTAATAAGGATTCCTGGAAAGGAGACAGGGGTGATAGCAAACACGCTTTCTGAGGCGAAATCGGTCATAGGTGCGCTCGGAAGCCTGAAACAAACAATACTCATAGAGGAGTTTGTTAAGGATGTGGTTTCGTGTTACGTAGCGGAACCAGACGTGATAGCGAGCGTTAAGAAGAAAACAAAGGAAAAGGATGTCATATTTTCGAAGGGGGATTACAAAAATCATAAACCTGACGTCGAAACCAAACACCTCGCCCTGGAGGCTGCGAAAGCGATCGATACGCAGATCGCTAGGGTGGACATAAGCGTAAATGGCGGACCGAAGGTTGTCAACATAAGCCTTTCTCCGGATCTTATGGTTCCGAGTCAGGCAACAGGAGTTAATTTGCCTAAGGAGATAATCCATCAAATCTATGAGAACTACAAACGTCATAAGGAAAGACCCATGCTCATGAAATTCTTCGAGGACGCGAAGAGCGTTGTGAAGGACGTTCTCAAGGACAAACAGCTCTTGTAAATACCGAAATTCACATTTATATATATTAATCCCAAAAAAGTTCTATGGCCTTTGATATCAATGCCTTCCTACAGTCAACATACGCATGGATCGTCAACTTTTTGCAAGAGTTTCTTCCTAAATACATCTCTCCGAACCTTCAACTGATAATCCAGATAGTTTTGATAATCGTGGTCGGTTACATAGCGGGGAGGATATCCAAGGCGGTTATCGGGAAAATCCTTTACGTTGTAGGTTTCAGGAGGATGACAGCTCGAACATGGACAGATGACGTTTTGAAGGCGGCGGGATACAAGGGGGACGTGGTCGAATTCATAGGAGACCTCGTGAAATGGAGCATTTACATACTCACGATAGCTGTGATCATACAATTTTTGGGTTTCACAACCGTCGCTGGTCTTTTCAACCAGATCATAATTTTCGTCCCCAAGCTAATACTCGCGATACTCGTGATCATAATCGGATTCATGATAGCCGATTTCTTCGGCAAGGTTTTCGAGGAGGGAGCGAGAAAATTTTTAAGGGAGGACGTGCTCGCTAAGTTCTCTGGGGGTTTGATGAAATATTCGGTATCCATGATCTCTATTATAATAGCTCTCGCCCTTATAGGACTTGACATAAATGCCCTGCTGATATTCTTTTCCGCACTGCTCGCAATAGTGGTGATAGTATTCTCCCTGGGTTTGAAAGATCTCATTCCAAACTTAACTGCGGGCATGCATCTGAAAAACACGTTGAAAGTCGGGGACAAAGTGAAGGTTAAGAACTATTCAGGGGTTGTTGAAAGGATCGATCCCTTTTCGACCATGCTGCGCGTCAACAAGAAGAACATCATACTTCCGAATTCTCTGCTCGTAAAAGAACCCATAGAAAGGGAACTGAAAGAAAGATAAAACTTTCACTATACCATATTTCTAACAGCCTCTTTGATCATGTCCTTTGGTGGGTGGGGGTATTTTTTACCTTTGTAGAAATAGATTCTGCACCCACACATAGATTCTCTTTTGACGAATTCGGTTGTTTCTTCGAATTCGGAGAGTTCTTCACAGCATGAACATCGGGCTTTACTGACTCCTTCTTGAATATCTTTTCCATTAATTCTTACGGTTGGCGATCCCAAAAACCCGTACTTCTTGGCTTTTTCATCTGACTCTATCAGGATTTCATCAACCTCAGCCCTTACCCCGAGTTCTTTCAGACTTTCTTTTACCAATTTTTTGGTCTTCACGCACCAAGGGCAATCCAAAATGTACAGGATTTGGATTTTCATATAATCTAGAATAAACTAACACCTATTTAAAAATATAAAGAAAAAGAGGCGAACGTTACTTCGCCTTCACGACATCAGTCACGATTCCCGCTGCTATAGTCTTTCCCATGTCACGAATAGCGAACTTCGCTAGTTCCGGGAAGTCAGCCTGTTTTTCGAGCGCTAAAGGTTGTGTTGGCTGGACCTTTATTATAGCAGCATCACCTGGTTTCAGCATATCCGGTTTTTCCTTCAATGTTGCTCCAGTTTTCGGGTCGAGTTTCTTGACCAGTTCTGTGACCTTACCTGCGACATGCGCTGTATGACAGTGGAATACAGGTGTGTAACCCTTCGTCACGACTGTCGGATGCTGCAGAACGATTATCTGTCCAGTGAACTCTTTCACAACTGTTGGCGGCTTGTCAGGATGTCCGACGACGTCACCTCTCCTCACGTCTGTTTTCGAAATGCCTCTCACGTTGAAACCAACGTTGTCTCCAGGTTCGGCTTTTTCGAGCTGTTTGTGATGCATCTCTATTGATTTCACTTCTCCCTGCGTGCCTGATGGCTCGAAGACGATCTTGTCTCCTGGTTTCAATATGCCTGTTTCTACCCTTCCTACCGGAACTGTTCCCACGCCTGTTATCGTGAAAACATCCTGTACGGGCAGTCTCAATGGCTTGTTAAGTGGTTTCTCTGGAGGCGTGATAGTCTGATCCAAGGCGTCGATAACCGTGGGTCCGTTGTACCATCCCATGTTGTCCGATTTCTTCACGACGTTGTCTCCCACATAAGCGGAACAAGGGACGATAGGGATGTTTTCTGTTTTGTAACCCAAGGTCTGAAGTAATTTTTTCACTTCATCATTGACCTTGTTGAACGTCGCTTGATCATAGTTAACCGCGTCCATCTTGTTTATGGCAACCACTATCTGGCTTATACCCAAGACCTTCGCTAGATATAGGTGTTCTCTTGTCTGCTCCTGAATACCGTCCTTTGCGGAGACCACTAGGATTGCGGCATCCGCCTGTGAAGCTCCTGTAATCATGTTCTTAACGAAGTCCCTGTGCCCAGGGCAATCTATAACCGTGAAATAGTATTTGTCTGTTTTGAATTCCTTGTGCATAAGGTCGATAGTCAATCCCCTCTCTCTTTCCTCCTTCAGCTTGTCCATCACGAATGCGAATTCGAACGTTTCCTTCTTCAATTCTTTCGCTTTCTCTTTCAGCTTCCTCAGTTCATTCTCATCGAGCGATCCTGAATCGTAGAGCAATCGTCCTATCAGTGTTGATTTTCCGTGATCTACGTGTCCTGATGTTATGATGTTGATGTGCGGCTTTTCTGCCATCCTTATCCCTCCTTTTTTATATTTTGATCAGGTTCGATTTGGTTTTATACTATTGTATAAAGGATTTATATATAAATAGGCTTTAAAAAGGTTTTGGTCTAAAACAAGCAACAGTCCCCGTTTTTTAATCCTTCCCCAGGCCTTCTCTGAGGATTCTTTCGCCCTTTCCCTTCTGCATGTAATAAAGCCCTATTCCGATGAACAAAATCCCCAAGCCCACGAGAATTAACGATATCCAGGGAAAACAACCCTCATCCACTTCTCCATCACAGTCATCATCTATCCCGTTACCGCAGATATCGATCTCTGAAATCGGTCCTTTACATCCTACGCATTCAACCCATTTTCCACCCTTACATACCGCTATCCCTGTTTCGCATACCCCAACATCAGTTCCGCATCTCCTTCTGTCCCCCTCATTGCAAACTTCCTGGGCTTGAACATTAAAAGTGAAAAAAATTATCATGCAAAGCAAAACGAAAAAAGCCAGTCTCATGCTTAAAGATTAGCGTTATGTTTTAAAATTATTTCACTATTTCCAGCCCTATCTTGAACGTTTCACTCTTGAAACCTTTCGCTTTACCTATCTTGATGTTCTTGATCTTCATGGTCTTCTGTATGTCCTTCAAAACAGGCTTCACCTTGTTTGAATCTATCATTACATATCGTAAGGGTTCGGCAAGCGACATTGAATTCCTTGACTTGAACTTCCTTATGCTCGCTATTATATCCACTGCGATGTCCCCGGTCTTTTCGGCCTTCCTGTCAACGAGTGAAGAATCGAATTTCGGCCAATCAGAAACGTGGACGCTTCTCTTTCCCTCGCTCTTTTTGAAATAATTCTGGTATATCTCCTCCGTGATGTGCGGCGTGATCGGGGCGAGGAGTTTCAGGATGGAAAGCAATACGTAATACAAAGTGAATTTCGCGGAATCTACCTCCCATTTTTCGTAGGAACCTTGGTTGTAAAATCGGTCTTTCACGATCTCGAGATAATGATCGCAGAACGTATGCCAGAAAAACTGTTCAACCTCCCTTTTCGCTGAACCTGTTTTGTACTCCTCAAAATCCTTCGTGGTTTCCTTCACCAAATCGTTGATTCTCGAAAGAATCCATTTGTCTATTTCTGCGAATTTCCTTGGTTTCTTGGGTTTGTAACCTTTCAGGTTCGAGAGAGCGAATCTCGAAGCGTTCCACAACTTCGTCAGGAATTTCCTGCCTGTTATGAGGTCTTTCTCCTGATAGGGCAGGTCTTCCCCGAATGTCGCCGTCCCAACCCAATATCTAACGACATCCACGGAGTATTTTTCTAGCAAATGCTCCGTCCATAAAACGTTCCCTTTCGATTTGTGCATTCCCCTTCCCTTGGAATCGAGAACGTACGTTCCTATCGCTATGTCCTTCCAGGGGATTTGCTTGAAATGCAGGTAAGACTTGAGGATTGTGTAGAAAGCCCATGTCCTTATGATATCATGCGATTGTGGTCGCATGGACATGGGGAACATGTTTTTGAAATCCTTCGGCTTTTTAAGCCACCTCACCGCGATCTGCGGGGTCATGCTGGATGTCATCCAAGTGTCGAACACGTCTTCCTCGGGAATGAAGTTCGAAAATCCGCATTCACATTTCCCTTTTGGCTTGTCAACCTCTGGGTCCACAGGGAGGTCCCTTTCTTCCGCTACTTTTGGTTTCCCGCATTTCTTGCAATACCAAACGGGTATGGGAACTCCGTAGAACCTCTGTCTCGAAATACACCAGTCCCATGCGAGGTTGTTTGTCCAGTCCTCGTAACGTTTCTGGTAGAACCTCGGGAACCAGTTTATTTTCCTTCCCTGCCCTATTAGCTCTTTCTTGAAATTCAAAGTCTTTATGAACCACTGCTTGGTCGGGAGGAATTCGATCGGCGTTTGGCAGCGCCAGCACGTTCCCACGGTCTGCTCGAGATTTTCTTTCTTGGATATCCTGCCTTCCTTCTCCAGATCTTTGATTATCTCTTTTTTAGCGTTATCCAGTTCCATGCCTGCGTACTTCCCACCGAGTTCATTCAGTTTCCCGTCCTTCGTTATGCATATCTTCAAAGGGAGCTTATGGGTTTTCCACCATTCTATGTCTGTCGTATCCCCGAACGTGCATACCATCACTATTCCTGTCCCGAACTCCCGGTCAACCCCTTTATCCACCATTATCTCAACTTCGTGTCCGAACAGCGGGACCTTCGCCTTCTTCCCCACGAGACCCTTATACCTCCTGTCTTCCGGGTGGACGAAAATAGCTACACAGGCAGGGAGGAACTCCGGGCGGGTTGTCGCGATCTCGATTTTTTTCCCACCTTCGAGATCGAAAATTATATAGCTAAGGGTAGTCGTCCTTTTCAAATCCTCTATCTCGGCTTGTGCAAGCGCTGTTTCATGTTTCGTACACCAAAGCGTGGGTTCCTCGCTTCTGTAAACGAAACCCTTTTTCCAAAGATCCAGGAATGACATCTGGGAAACCTTTTGCGATTCGGGGTCTATCGTTGTGTACAGCAGTTTCCAGTCATATGAATGACCCAGACCCCTGAAAACGTGATCGGAATACGCCTTCTCTATCTTTCTCGATTCTTTAAGGCAAAGCTTTCGGAATTCATGTTTGGTCGTGTTGGTCTTATCTACCCCGAACTTCTCCTCCACATATTTCTCCGTGGGAAGGCCATTGTTGTCGAAACATGGAGGGAAATAAACTTCGAAACCTGACATCCTTCTGAACCTAGCTATTATCTCGAACTGCGTGTAATGGAGGGCGTGACCTATATGTAGATGCCCTGCCGAAGCGTATGGTGGAGGGACGTCTATCGAGAATATCGGCTTTTTGGATTTTGGATTGAATTTGAATATTCGTTCTCTCCCCCAGAATTTCTGCCATTTTTTCTCGCTCTTTTTGAAATCATATGTTTTCTGAAGCATACGAAAAACTTCTCCTATTAAGCATTAATGTACCCACTAATTTATTAAAATTAGCTACTCCAGAGCTTCCTTCGCTTCTTTTTCCACGTATTTCAGCGGAATGAGTATGAAAATCACTACTAGTGTTGTGACCAACGCTGCGAAATAATAACCAATTCCTATTGCCAGACCTATTGCCGCCAGGACCCACAGCTCCGCTGCTGTGGTCAAACCCCTGACCCTGTCTTCTGATTTGAATATCATCCCTGCCCCTAGGAATCCGATGCCTGTTACGATCCCCGCTGCAATCCTTGAGGGTTCCCCTCCGATCACGTTTATGGATATGATTGTGAAGAGTGCGGATCCTATACAGACAAGGGAATGCGTCCTCAAACCAGCGGGTTTTCTGTGCATTTCCCTTTCGAACCCCACGAGGGCTCCCAGAATTGCTGAAACAACAAGCTTTATCACTATTTCCATTTCCATTGCGCCTATTTGGAACACCATGATTTAGATTTGTCCGAGGTGATTAATAAACATTCCAACACAAATAATATTATGAAACACACCCTGCCCGTAACCATTCTTATAGTTCTGATATTCTTCCTTTCGCAAGTTATAGGTCTCTACGCCCTCAACGTTAACACGAAGGTTTCACAAACGCCTGAAGGCGTAATAATCGTTGAACATGAAGACACCGCGATAGGGACAAGACCTGACATCCATGGACCGCAGACATTTGCGTACATCATGACAGCGATAATAATAGGGACGGTTTTGATCCTCCTCCTGGTGAAGTTTAAAAAAATCAACATTTGGAAGGCTTTGTTCTTCTTCGCCGTTTGGATGACCTGCTCGATAACTATCGGTGTGTTTATAAACCCAACCCTTTCACTAGCGATATGCCTGTTTCTCGCGTTCCTCAAGGTCTACAAACCCAACATATGGGTTCATAATTTCACAGAACTCTTCATCTACGCAGGCATCGCTATAATTTTCGTTCCGTTGCTCGATATTGTATGGGCTATCCTCCTTCTCCTCGCGATTTCGGCGTACGACATGTTCGCTGTTTGGAGATCAAAGCATATGATTTCGCTGGCTGAATTTCAGACAAAGAGCAAGGCCTTCGCTGGGGTGATGTTATCGTACAAGATCAAAGCAAAAGAAAAGATCGAAAAGGTCAAGGTGGGAGTAAAAAGAGGAAAAGAAATCAGGGAGGAGTTCAAGAGCGCGATACTGGGAGGAGGGGATATCGCTTTCCCCATGATCTTCGCTGGGGTTGTGATGGATTCCATGATAAAGGGAGGGATGCTCACGAAACCTTTCGCTTTCTTACAGGCCCTCATAATCCCGGTGATCGTGGCAGTATTCCTTTTCATAATGCTTGCCTTTGCGAAAAAAGACACGTTCTATCCCGCCATGCCTTTCCTGACAGCGGGATGTTTGATAGGGTATGGATTGGTGTGGGTTGCGAACTTCGCGGTTTAACATTTAAAAAACCGTAAAATACAAAAAGTTTTATGAAAGCCGTTATCTTGTGTGCGGGCGGATCAACGAGGACTTATCCCTTAACCATGAACAGACCGAAATCACTTCTAAGGGTAGGAGACAAAACAATAATCGAGCACACATTCGACCGGTTGGACGGAATCGCGAAGGAAGCGATACTTGTTGTTGGCAGCGGAAAGATCAAAGAAAAAATAGGGGATAAATACGGCGACATTCGAATTCAATACGCCAGCCAGAAGGAACCGCTAGGGACAGGAAACGCTCTCCTTCAAGCTAAAAGTTTCATCGGAAAGGACGATAAATTCCTCGTGATGATGGGAGACAACTTGTACCCGAGAGATTCGATTAAGGAATGTGTTTCCTATGGAATCTCGATCCTAGGACAAAAAGTTTCGAAACCGGAAGATTACGGTATTCTGGGGGTTGATAAAGGATTCCTCACGGAAATAACCGAGAAGCCCAAAGACCCGAAATCAAATTTGGCGAACACAGGGTTATACGTCTTGAATGAGAGGGTTTTCGAATTTCTGAAATCCATGAAACCTTCGAAAAGAAAAGAGTACGAACTTACGGGTGCTGTTAACATCCTGGCCGGGAAATTACGAATTCGCTGTTTCTACACGGGCGAATGGATTCCAGTCGTGTACCCTTGGGATCTGCTGAAGGCCAACAAGAAAATCCTTTCCGAGATGAAAGGCAAGGTAGAGGGGAAAGTGGAGAGGGACGTTGTGATAAAAGGCGAGGTGAAAATAGGAAAGGGAACTGTCGTTAGATCTGGGACGCACATAGAAGGCCCGGTTGCTATCGGAAGCAATTGCGTGATAGGACCGAATGCTTACATACGAGCGGATACCTCGATAGGAAATCACGTTCGCTTTCGTGGCGAAGCAGTGAATTCCATAATAATGGACAATACGACAGCGAAACACGTATGCTACATAGGGTATTCCGTGATAGGAGAAAACGTGAACATCGCTGCCGGGACCGTTACAGCTGATTACAGGCACGATGGAAAAACGCATAAAACGATCGTCAAGGGTGAGAAGATCGACACGGGACTTGCAAAACTCGGGACGTTCATAGGTGATGGTGTTCACACGGGCATAAACACCTCGATATACCCTGGAAGGAAGATCTGGCCTGGGCTCTCGACACTCCCGGGCGAGGTTGTGGATAAGGACAAGATGAAATGATGCTGATTTTGGTATGCGGTCTGCCTGGAACAGGGAAGACAACGGTTGCGAAAAAAATAGCGGATAAAACAAAATCGTTCGTTTTCAACACGGATATCGTTAGGAAAGAACTGTTCGAAAAACCCAAGTACACGAAAAAGGAAAAGGAGTTGATTTACAACCTGCTTTTCGAGATGACAGAGAAATTCCTGAAAAGCGCGAAGAACGTCGTGCTTGACGGGACTTTTTACAAAAAAGAATTGAGGGAAAGGGTGAGAAAAATTGCGGAAAATATGAACAGCGATTTCCACATAGTGGAAGTTGTGTGCGATGAAAAAATCCTAAAGAAAAGGATGGGGAAACGAACGAAAAAGCGAACCCCCAGCGACGCGGATTTCGAGATTTATAAGAAGATCGAAAAAGAATTCGAGCCCATACGCGAGAAACACTTCGTGGTTGAAACGGGGAAGGACTGGGAGAAGGAGATCGAGAAATTCTTGAAAACTATCTAATCCATTTCCCCAGACCATGTTTCGAAGTTTTTTCAAAATTAATCCTCATGCCGTCGCGAGCAGAGATCGTTTTCACACCTGTTTGTTTTTCTATCCACCTCGCTTCCCTTTCAGGGTTCGCCCTTAACATGAGCATCCCGAAGTGCTGTAAGACAGCGAGCTTTGGTTTCACGAGACCAATGAGTTTTGCCGCCTGGTTGGTGTTCATGTGTTCAGGCCATTTCACATTCCTCGGTCTCAAGACATTGACAACAAGGTAGTCACATCCCCGAAAGTATTTCTCCTGCCCTTGGAAGTATTCACCGTCCCCTGTGTATCCCAGGGTTTTCGATCCCTTGAACACGAAACCTAACGCTTTCTCCTCCCCGTGTTTCGTTCGAGTAGCGGTTATCTCGATTTTCCCGATTTTTGTTTTCTTTCCTGGCCTGAAGATTTCGTATCTTTCGAGGATTTTCAGGTGGAACGGCGAAATCGCTTGCCTGTATTCACCACCTCCTTTTATAACGAATTCGTTACCTATCAAAACGCCTCGCTTCTTTCGAGTTCCCTGCGTCATTGATTCTATAACCATTTCCGCGTCTGTATAATGGTCGGGGTGGGCATGGGAAACTATCAACCCGGTTAGCTTTCGAAGGTTCA
This sequence comes from uncultured archaeon, assembly GCA_964346665.1. GTDB lineage: Archaea > Aenigmatarchaeota > Aenigmatarchaeia > QMZP01 > QMZT01 > JAZGEG01. Next base: position 4,035 of record CAYFVC010000022.1, on the reverse strand, counting down.
CACCGTACTGCTTCGCCCGAACCAGGGCTCCTGGTCCCGGGTCTACGTGTATTCGTTCCATATCCATTTCCAGAACGAACCCCCCTGAACCTCGCATCTGGGTCATTATGACTATACGTCCGCCAGCGGTTCCGAGAAACGTTATGTTCACACTCATCTTAAACAATATTTAAACCGCCTGATATAAATAAAAACCATGGCGGTTGATTTCGGCAAGGTTTTCGGTTTCGCTTTGAAGTATTCCCTTAGAAAGGACGTTTTCTTTATGCTGCTCGCCGTACAACTTATTTTCAGCCTGCCAACATGGTTCATGACAGGGTATTTGGTGGGGGATATCAGCGGGATTGAAGGAATTGAGGCTTTTGGGAAATTCATCTCTTCCATGCTTTACCTAGCGCCCATCATAATCGTAGGCTGGATCATAGGGATTTTCCTAATGGGTGTGTATTTTGATAATTCCGCGAAGTTTTACAGAGGGAAAAGAAAACCCGTTCTTGATAGTTTAAAGGCAGGGAAAGAAAGATTCCTCCCGCTATTGGCCACGCTCGTCATCTTAGGACTAATCTTCATGGCGTGTTTCGGTGGGATATTCCTATTTTTATTCATTTTCCCGTTTTTAGAATCGCAAGCAGGAATTTTGTTGCTCATAATAAGTGGAATCTGGTTTCTGGTGGGATCGATAATAGCAGTGGTCGTTTTCTTCATGACATTTCTCGCTCCCGTATTCTGCGTTCTCGAGAAAGAAAGACCGCTGAATTCTATAAAGAAATCGTGGAATCTTATCGGGAAAAACAAACTTAACACATTCCTTTTCCTTATAATTTTCTTCGTGATTTACATGGTGATCTTGATGGTGGGTTCAATACCAGAAACCATTTTTATCCTAATGACAGGAGAACCCTCGCTGTTATCTGTCCAGAGCCTTTCTTTCTTGGTTTTCAGAACGTTTTTCACTGTTTACTCGATATTATTCGCGTATTCTTCGGACGTCAACTATTATCTTAGCATAAAGAAGAGAACCGGGGTATTTTGATCTGGCTATCTTTTCTCCCTGAAGTTGTCACATGCCTGTTGTTCGGGGTCCCAAATGGAACCGTCGTTGTTTGCGCATTCCAAGTCTGATGGAACCTTTCCTTTAAAGAAAATACAGTTCTTGCACTTCACATCGAACCTCATAAAACCACGATTAATTTTTATTTCCCCTGCTTAAATATCTGATTATGAAACTCAGGGAACTCGTTTACAAATACGCCTTGCAAAACGCGGTCTTCTACAAAGGAAAGGCGAATGTTTCGGCTGTTTTGGGTAAAATTATTTCCCAGTCCCAAGAAGCGAGGTTGAACATAAAGGAGACGCGCCTGCTCGTTGAAACGCTAGTGAAAGAAGTTAATTTCATGAGTATTGAAAGACAGAAAAAGGAACTCGAAAAACTAGCTCCTGAGCTGCTCGAAAAGGAGGAAAAGAAAGAGGAAGGCCTTTCCGAACTTACTGATGCGAAAGAAGGGAAGGTGAAAACGAGATTCGCCCCCTCCCCCACGGGTCCGCTTTCCATAGGCCAGTTCATGCGCGCGGTTTTCCTGAGTCACGCATACGCGAAGAAGTACAAGGGGAAGTTCATAGTTCGAGTGGAGGACACGGATGCGAAGAAGATCGAACCCAAGGCTTACGAATGGATAAAGGAAGATCTGCTTCGCATGGGTACGAAGTGGGATTCGTTAGTTCTCCAGTCCGATAGGCTTCCTTTGTATTACAAATTCGCTAAACAAATGATAGAGAAAGAACGAGCTTACGTATGTTCTTGTCCACCCGAAAATTTCAAGAAATACAAACTATCGAAGTCCAATTGCCCGTGCAGGGGAAACGGAAAAAAGAAGAATCTCGAACTCTGGGATTCAATGGTTTCGGGAGAATTGGAGGAGGGTTCTGCTGTTTTGCGATTGAAGTGGAAAATGTCCGACCCGAACCCTGTCCTTCGAGACCCACCGCTTCTAAGGATAAACAAAACTACTCATCCTTTAAAAGGCGAAAAGTTCTCTGCTTGGCCCCTGTACAACTTCGCCTGTGCCGTCGACGACCACGATCTGAAAATCACTCACGTTTTCAGGGGGAAAGAGCACGAGCACAACACAGCAGTTCAGAAGGAGATTTCGAAAGTTTTCGGCTGGGGATTCCCGAACGTTATAAACTTCGGGATGATACGCTTCCCTAGCGAAAAACTTCACACGAGGGATATAAAGGATATGATTGCCAAAGGGGAGGTAACAGGGTGGGATGACCCTAGGCTTCCGACCATACGCTCCCTCCTAAAAAGAGGGTTCCAGCCTGAAGCCATAAAATCCCTCGCTCTACAGTGCGGGCTTAGCAAGAACGATATCGAATTGAGCTGGGGAAATCTCGACACGCAAAATCGAAAGCTAATAGACTCGATGGCGAACAGGTATATGGTTGTGATCGATCCTATTTACATACTTGTAGATTCCGCCCCCGAGAAGCGCGAGGTTTTCGAACCACTACATCCGGACTTCCCTGAGAGGGGGAAGAAGAAAATCCCTCTAAGTGGTTCTGGAGTATATATCTCAAAAGACGATCACGAGAAGTTCAAAGGTAAATTAATCCGTTTGAAGGGGTTGTACAACATATCGTTAGGAAGAAAACCGAGGTATACAGGGGATTTGATAACTAAAGACATACCCAAAATACAATGGGTGAGCGAACCTTATGTCAAAGTGAAGATAGTGACAAAGAGCGGTGTAGTGGAAGGGTTTGGCGAGTCCGAAATGTTTCACTTAAAACCCGATACGCTGATACAGATGGAGAGGATCGGGTTCGGAAGGATTGATTTTAATAATCGGAAGGAAATCGTGGTGTACTTCGCGCACAAGTAGAGGAATATAACAGTGTTATGTTTCGTAAGTTCTACAACATCCCAAGCAGTTCAAACAAACTAATTCCCTTCTTCTTCAAACTCACAAAATCCGCATATTCGATCCCTGCTAGGGATTCCGCCTTATCTTTCGCGTCCTGGATTGTTCCGACGGAATCGATCAATCCTAGCGAAATCGCGTCCTTCCCAAGGAAGATATCTCCGCTCGTTATCTGCTCAACTTGGGATTCGGTTAGGTTACGATTGTTTATCACGTCGTTCAGAAAGTATTCGAAGATTTCGCCAGTTATGTATTCTAGCTTACCTCTCTCCTCCTCGGTTAGGTTACGGAAAGGACTTCCGATATCCTTCCTCTCCCCCGATATTATCTGCTCGTACGTGATCCCGTATTTCTCGAACAGTTTCGAAAACTCGAGATACGAAGCGGTCACGCCTATCGACCCTGTTAAAGTTAAAGGATCCGCCATGATGTAATCGCAGGAGGAAGCGATCCAGTACGCCCCGCTCGCAGCTACATCACCCATCCAGCATAACTTAGGTTTTTTCATGTTTTTCACAGCGTACGCAATCTCCCTAGACGCGACAACAGACCCTCCAGGCGAATTAATCTCGAATAGAACGCCCCTTATGCTCGGATCATCCTCGGCCTTTTTTATCATGGAAAAAACATCATCAGGGGTTATGCTATCGATAAAAAATGAAGGTGTCGAGGTGATGGTTCCGCGAATGTTTATGATTGCGATCTTGTTCCCGAACGTGAATCCGGAAGAAAACAACAAAGCCACTATGACTATTGAAACAATCCCCACACCCACGCCGAGACCGAGGAAGAACTTCCAGCCTTCTGACCTTTTCGATTTTTTCATAATCATAATAATCAGATAGGTATATTACTTAAAAGGTTGTTTTGTTGAAAGAAATAAGTAACAAATATTATCCCAACTCTTCCATTATTTTTTCACCGTGATAAATTACCTTTTTCATAAGCCATTCTTCCAAACTTTCCTTGTGGAACTTTATTGGAGTTTTCAATTTCTTCCCGTGCCTCCTTAATTTGATGCCATTTGAACGAATATCAAAACCCACTTTCCTGTCAGGATTGACAAAATCCTTTACCTTAACGAAATTCTTGTTGTTGTTAACTTGACGGT
>CAYFVC010000021.1:0-18842 GCA_964346665.1 uncultured archaeon | reverse complement strand
TGTTCGTGAAGTACTGGCGAATGTGGAAGCTGGAAGAAATAAACGAAAGCGAGTTCTTCGAGAATTTGATAAGGGATCTGAAGGTAGAAGCGGATAAGGACATGCTGAGGGAAATGATGTATTCGGTTCCGGAAATGGACAACGAAGTTTTCTCACTCATCCAAAAGCTGAGGAAAAGATACAGAATTTTCGCGCTGACAAATCACGTCAGGGAGTTCTTCGATTTTCTTGACAGAAAGCACGGGCTAGAAGGAATGTTTGGCAGGATTTTCAAATCTTACGAAACGAAACTAGCGAAACCCGATCCCAGATTTTACGAATACATGCTAAAGGAGATTGGTATGAAACCGAAGGAATGCGTGTTTATAGACGATAGGAAGGATAACATACGAACGGCGAAAGAGCTCGGGATGAGAGCGATATTACATGAAAACGCGCGGACGCTCGAAAAAGAGCTTCGGAAACTCGGCGTAAATTTTTAAATCTTTTTTACAATTTTTAGAAAGGAAGTAACCAAGGTGTTGAAATGGGCGAATTGATTGAGAAAATGATCTGCCTGAAGTGCGGGATTGTTTTCCAGAAGATGGACGAATGCCCTAGATGCGGGAGGAAGGACAGCCTTGATGTTTACCTGGAAACGAAGGAATAAAGGTTTATTTCTAGAAAACAACATATTATAAAGATGGTGTTCGAAACCCTGAACAAGTTGAAGTGGACAGGGAAGCTGGCGGGTGCGAAAGTTATCTTCATCCACAGAGGCGCGAAAGACGACAGGAAAACCGTTTCTGGTCGAAAGATCATAAGTATAAAAAGGTCGCACTTCTATTACAAGGATAACGACCATGAAATTTTCATCCCCAACCACAGGGTTGTTGAGATACGGATGAAAGGGGAAACGATATGGAAAAAAAGAAAAGGGAAGTAGACTATTTCGAATATTACAGGGAAAGGGGAGATTTCCATAAGTGGAAGAACATAAAACATCCTATAAGGGTTTTTAAAAACTTCATCATTAACACGATCTGCAGGTTTATGCCGGACATGAAATTGAAATCCATGCTCTATCGAAAGACTGGAGCGAAGATAGGGAAAAACGTCTCGCTGCTCGGAGTCAAGATGGATATCTTCTTTCCGGAACTCATCGAGATAGGCGACAACACGCTTATCGGGCAGGACACAATGATCGTAACACACGAGTTCCTCAATCATCACTGGAAAAAGGGGAGAATAAAAATAGGGAAGAACGTGATGATAGGAACCCTTTGCTTAATACTTCCAGGTGTTGAAATAGGAGACAACGCGACTGTCGCTGCGTACTCTCTGGTTAACAAAAACGTACCTAAAGGGAAATTCGTAGGGGGCGTCCCGGCAAAGGAGATCAAGAGATGATTTTCGAAAGTCTTTCGGAAAAAATTTTTGGCAAAAGGATTTTCGTCATTCTGATCGCTTTAGCGAACCTAGCGGGATTTTTTGTCGGCATTCGCTATTACTGGGAACAGCTCATGGACTCCTCCCCCTTCCTCTGGATCATAATCCTCGATTCACCGATTTCAGTCCTCCTCTTCGCTTTCGTTTGTCTTCTGATTTACTTCAGAAAGAAAATCCCTAATTTTCTCAAATTACTCGCGTCCGTCTACGTGATAAAATACGGGATATGGACGATGCTGGCGATCTACCTTTACTGGGGGAATTATGTGGTTTTCGAGGATCAGGTTGTTGGGATCGTTAACTTTTTCCTTCATTTCGGGATGGTTTTGGAAGGAATAATCCTCATACCGAAAATCCAGCCGAACAAATATAACACTGTTATACTTCTTCTCCTCTTCCTCGCCAACGACTATTTTGATTACTTCCTAGGAACCGTGACGAGAATCCCAGAAACTCACGTGAGTTTCCTAATGATCGAGAGTTTCCTTGCGACGATCGTGATAATTTTTTCAATCTTTATTTACCAGAACAAACGATCCTTAAGTTCTCCCCGTCCTCTTTCGTAACGAACTTCGATCCCAGGAATTTTTCGCACAACCAGATATTAGTCTTCACATGCTCCGAAAACGAAGGAGCGATGATTTCTGATTTTCCTTTCGCAAGAGCCATGAACGGTATGAGCTGATCTGCGAGATTTTTACCAACGCTAGATTTGTATTGAATCTCCTCCTTGAGCTTGAAGGCCGCTTCCTCTCCTATCACTTCGGAGGGCTTCCTAATTTCTCCCACGCTGTCCCCCGCTAGAATACAACCTGTTGACGTTTCAGCCCAAATGACAAATACGGATCCCGGGCAGGCAGCTTGGACGTAAACTGGTTTGACATCCACATCCTTTTCCTTCCTTATGATCCTTCTGAAACCCCTGATCTGCCTTTCAGCGACGTTTTTATTTTTGAGGGATTCGCTCGCTATTGAAAGGCCGTTGATTTTCAAAACCTCACCTGAGTCCGTTAAGGTTATCGGTTTTATTTCTTGCACGGGATTTATTTCGAAATCCACCTTACTCCCTCCAACAGGGTAGAACCCGTGTTTTTTAATCGTGAAATTCGCCTGAATACCCATTTTTGATAGAATAGGCAAAAGAACGTTTTCCATATAGGGGATAGGAGGCGACCACTTAGAGGCGATGGACCCGCCCTTTACCCTAAGCATTGTCTTCCCCTTCCCGAAAACCGCAGGGATCAAGGTTGCGTAACTCAATAAACCTATCGATCCAGCGGTTTCAATGTTAACATCAAATTCCCCGCCTTTTATCTTCTCAGGATGAAATTCAATCTCCTTCGACCCCACTTCATCTCCTTTGATCTCTGCAGAGCAAATTTTAGCGAGAATCCTCACCGCTTCCAGATGCTGATGCCGGAGGCCTGGACTCGGTCTTTTCGCCCGAATATCCGTTATTCTGATAGGTTTGCCGGTGAGGGCGGAAAAAGCAGTCGATAAGCGGACGATCGTCCCAGACCCGCTACCGTATTCCCCTGGAATTTCCATCATAATTATAATTGAATTTGATAATTTAAACCAATTCGAATCTGTCCCCGTTCTTGGGAGCGTGAGCATCGAATCCTAGCTTTCGCAATTCTTTCGCGAACTCTTCTGTTTTTTCCCCGTGGACGATCAGGATTTTTTTGGGTTTCACCTTTTTGTAAAAATCTATCAAATGATCGTGATCCGTGTGCGCGGAAAAGTCAAGGAATTCCATTCGCATCTTAGGTTTGACTTCGATCTCCCCGTTTGTGAATTTCCCTGTATCCAGCAAAGTCCTGCCCGCAGTTCCAGGGACCTGATACCCTGTGAGGACGAGGGAACAATCAGGTCTTTCATGGAGCATGGAGATGTAGTAGACAACAGGACCGCCGTTAAGCATACCTGCCGTCGTGAGAATCACGCATGGTCTTTCTATAACCCTTTCCCTCTCCCTTGCATTCTTGATCTTTCTTGCGAAAGAAAACGCCTTCTCCAATTTCTTGTGGTTTTTCACGCTTTTTGGATGGCGGAGGATGGATTCTGTCGCTCGAATTCCCATCCCGTCCAGATAGATAGGAATCCCAAGTTCGTGGAGAATCAAAAGCAGTTCCTGCGTCCTTCCCACGGCAAAAGCAGGAATAACGCAAATCCCACCTCCGTAAACCGTTTCCTGGACGATTTTTTTGAGCGATTCTTCGAGGGACTTCCTTTCGGGATGGTTTGTATAGGAATACGTGGATTCCGAAATGAGCACGTCAATACCCTTAAATTTAGTTTGTGCCCCTTCCATCAGTTGCGTATCGATGAATTTAACATCCCCTGTGAACAGTATCCGCTTTCCACCGGATTCTAGCAAAACCATAACACTTCCAGGTATGTGTCCCGCGCTATGGAATTCTACGGAGGACGTAACGAAATCCTCTTTCTCGTTCGCTCGAAGGAACCTCGTGTTTCTTTCGAGATTCTTGATATCCACCAGCAGGTAATCCAGAGGTTCGCCAGATCTCTTCTGGATTTTCAGAGAATCGCGAAGTAGGATGGAAAGCAAATCGAGCGTTGCAGGGTCGGAATAAAGAGGTCCATCGTAACCAAGCCTGTAGAGCTTCGGAAGAAGACCGGAATGATCCAAATGGGCGTGGGAAACGAAAATCCCGTCAAGATTTACGCTCGGCTCTATCGGCTTCTCCCCTGTCTGTACTTTAATCCCGTATTCCCAGAGAAACTTCTCAACTCCTGTATCTATTAACATCCCTAGCTTCCCGACTTCCCCGCATCCCCCTAGAAACCGTATTTCAATCATTACAATTATTCGGGGTTTACTATTTATAAGAATTACTAAGATTTCAACCTCTTAATCAAACTAGCGATCATGATAGGCAAAATAACTGTCGCATCACCCTCGATCGTTACATGTTTCGCCTTTTCCTTTATCTTCCCCCATGTTATCGCTTCGCGAGGTCGAGCGCCTGATAATGAGCCGTCCCATTCTGGGGCGGTCGTTATGTAAACAGCGTAATCCAGCCCACCCCTGAACTGGTTCCACCATATCGTGTGGTGCTTCGATATACCTCCACCAATTATCAACCCACCGGTTTTCTTCGAATCGTAAACTATGTCCGATAGGTCTTTCTCATCCTTTAGAATATCCACCTTGAAATCGTGGTCCTGGGAGAACATCCAGATCTGCGAACCAAAGGAACCGTCCATTATTGCAGGTATGAAAATCGGAATTCGATTTTTCGTGGCCCAGTATATTATCGAATCTTCGTTTTTCATCCTCTTCCCGAACTCCCAGACTAATTCTTTCGATGACAATTCCTTTTTCCCCTCTTTCCAGAGATCTTCCAGAAAAGGCTGTACCTTCTCCTCTATAATTATCCCATGGTTTTCATTCGGGAAAATAATATTACCCAGCCTGCAGATCCCCTTCTTCTTCAGCTCCAAATCATCCATCATGAACGATCCGTGGTAGTAATCCTTCCAGGACCTCGAAATGTCGTGATCCAAAGTTCCGCACGTCGTTATCACAACATCCACTATCTTTTCTTTAACCAAGTCCTTGATAACTCCACGAACCCCTGTCGAGATTATGCACGCGGGGAAAGAAAGGAAAATTTTCGCTTTTTCCTTCACCATCCTTTCCAAGATATCCACACCTTCCGCGAGCTTTTTAGCGGTGAACCCCCCTGATTCGTACATCTGCCTGACCAGATCATCAACATCCTTCGAAAACCTTATGTCCTTGACACTTTTCATAATCATCACCTCCTGAAAAATACGAATGAATTTCGCTAGTTGTTACCCTCTTCTCAGGGACAAGAAAAAAGAGTTGATAAAATAACTCATGTTTTTATTTTGACCGCGCGGTTTATAAAATTTTCCCAAACACTTCAACTTCTCCTGCACAAAATTCATTTTTTATAAAACTCCAACAATTATACAATATAGTGATCTTATGGATTTCCAAAAACGACTCAACCTCGTGAAGAGGAATACAGAAGAGATATTGACAGAACCCGAATTAAAGGGATTGCTAAAAAAGAAAAAACACCCTTACGCATACATAGGTCTCGCCATCACAGGAAAACCCCATATAGGGTATTTCATCCCCGTGATAAAGGTGAGCGATTTCCTCAAGGCGGGATTTCACTTCAAGATACTCTTCGCTGACATACATGGACACCTTGATGACCAGAAAACGCCATTCGATTTGCTGGATACCAGAATGAAATACTACATCGAAGTTATTTCCGGCATGCTTGATTCAATAGGGGTTGACAGGAGCAAACTCGAATTCATCAAGGGAAGGGATTTCGAGCTCGATCCGAAATACACCCTGGATATGTACAGGCTTTCCGCGTTGAACACGTTCGCCCGTTGTAGGAGAGCGGCTTCGGATGTCGTTCGTTTTGGGAAGGAACCGAAACTCAGCGGGTTCATCTATCCCATACTGCAGGCGCTGGACGAGGTTTACCTCGATGTTGATGTCCAGTATGGAGGACATGATCAGAGGAAGATACTCGCCTTCGCCAGAGAAGTCCTCCCTTCGCTAGGTTACAAAAAACGAGTCGAGGTAATGACACCCATGCTCCCAGGTTTGCACGGAGAGAAAATGAGCGCATCAGAGGAGAAATCAAAGGTTGACCTCCTAGACCCTCCGGATGTGGTGGAAAAAAGGATAACGAAAGCGTATTGCCCTGCAGGCAAGACCGAAAACAACGGTGTGCTCGCCTTCATGAAATACGTGATCATGGTTCTGAAAGAGGACAGGAAAGAGAAATTCCTAGTGGAAAGGCCGGATAAATTCGGCGGGAATGTTTCTTACAAAGATTACAAATCGCTCGAAAAAGATTTTGTTTCAAAGAATCTCCATTCTGAAGATCTGAAAAAGGCAATGTCGAAAGAAGTCAACCGGATGCTCGAGCCGATAAGAAAGAGATTCAAGGGAAAAATGGATTTAGTTCGAAAAGCTTACCCTCAAAAATAGTTATTCAAGGATCCACGGTACGTAAACAGCAACTTCCTTCACACCGAACTTCATTTTCTTTATCGGTTTTTCCCCGAACTTTTCCTTCGGGTAGACCCAATATGCTGATATTAGAATATCGTAACCTGTTTTCTTACGCGTTCTGATTCTCACCCTCAATTTTTTGATGTAATCACAGATGTACCACTCCCTTTCCCCAGGCCTCTCATAATACTTCCTCTTTATTGACAAAAGGACTTCAACCCATCCCTTCTTAATCCTTTCCTGGCCGATCTTTATCATTACCTCAACATCCTCTTTCACGGATGTCACGTCCCCTTCGGAAAGGTTCACAAACCCTCCATAAGGGTAGGGGTGAGAATGATAACCTCCGATTCTCTCGGTTTCCAGAGATTCGAACGCTCGCAATACCCTCTTGAAGGCGGAGATATTCCCGTGAATAACCTCGGACGGTGTTCGTTTCTCTGTCTGGAAGGGATAGACCTCTTTGACTGATACAACCTTCGTTCTCTTTCCATTTATTTCCCTGGTCGCGTTCCTTCCCAGCAAAGCCCCGTTCGTTTCCCTGTTGTAGACCTCGATCGCTGAAGCGATGAGCGTCCGAAACGTGCGTCTCTCTATAAAAACATCGCGAAAACCCTCTGTTTTTCTTTTAGCCCCATGCCTGTATTTTCTCATATTAATAATTGTATAATTTCCGTAATAAATCTAAGATGAAAAATATATACAGAGAAAGACTATAATAAAATAAAGTGGACGCTATGAAACTCGAAATCAACCCATGGGGCACGGAAGACGTGAAGGATTACGAAAAACTCGCGAAGGGGTTTGGAATCCAGCCTTTCGAGCCGTTGCTGAGGAAGATCAAGGAGCCTCACTTACTCATGAGACGAGGTTTGGTATTCGGCCACAGGGATTTTGACAAAATTCTCGATTCGGTCAAAAAGAAAGAAAGCTACGCGATGATGACGGGTCTCATGCCTTCCGGAAAGTTCCATTTGGGGCACAAGATTCTCGCTGAACAAATCATATACCACCAGCAGGTATTGGGAGGGAAAATATTCCTCTGCGTTGCGGATATCGAGGCGTATAATATGCGGTTGAACAGAATGGACGAGCTCAGAAAAACCGCGATAAATGAATACCTCCTGAACTACATCGCGCTTGGCCTGAAACCGAAAAACTGCGATTTCTACTTCCAGAGCGAACGCTCGAAAGATCCTGACAAAGCTAACGCTTTCTATAAGCTTGCAGGGATGGCTGCGAGGAAGACCACGTTCAACGAGATGCGCGCGATTTATGGCGATATTTCTCCTGGAAAGGTGATGTCTGTGATGATCCAGGTTGCGGATATCCTCCATCCCATGTTTCAGGAGTTCGGAGGATTCAGACATGTTGTCGTCCCTGTTGGAGTGGATCAGGATCCTCACATGCGTCTCACAAGGGACATCGCTTCGCGGTTTGACAAGGAATTCAAATTTCCATCCCTCCCTTCCTCCACGTACCACAGGTTCGTAAAGGGCTTGAAAGGAGGAAAGATGTCGAGTTCTGACCCATATTCTTACGTGGCGCTCACGGATGATCCCAAGGAGATCAAGAACAAAATAATGAAATACGCTTTCTCCGGGGGGAGGGAAACGATCGCAGAACACCGAAAGAAGGGCGGGATCCCAGAAGTTGATGTTTCCTATCAGTATCTTTACTCCCAATTCGAGCCGAATGACAAAAAGATAAAGCAAATATACAATGATTACAAATCCGGGAAGATGCTCACGGGCGAGCTCAAACAAATTCTCATAGAAAAGCTGGAATCCTTCCTCCGTGAACACCAAAGGAAGAGAAAAAAGGCGAAAAAACAGTTAGACAAGTTCTTGAAATAGTCTATCCTGAAATTTCCAGCAGGGATTCCAGAACAACTGGGAGTTCTGTTATTCCGTCGCTGCTGCTGAAATGCTTCATGCCATGCTCGATTATGACTTTGGCGTTTACCTTTTCCTTGAAAACATCCCCGTATTTTAAGGGAACATAAGGATCGTTGTCAGAATGTATCGCAACGAAGTTTTCGCAGTGAGATCTTATTTTATTCCAGTCAATCGGTTTTTCGAAGAAATTCTCAAGTTCTCTATAACCCAGACTGTCGGAAAACCCTGCAACAAGTATACACCCTCCAACCTTTTCATTTTCTTTTAAAGTTTCAAGGTATCTCAGAATTGTTATACATCCTAAGCTATGTCCCACAAAATAACAATTCCCATCCGGCTTCCCAACGGTTTTTACGAGGTGTCCTACCCAGTCCTCCATTTTAGGGTTATCTGTATCTAGCATCGCAGGAACGAATATTTTAAAACCTCTTTTCTCAAGTTCATTTTTCAACCATGGTCTCCATCCTTCATTGGGATGCCCCTGCCAACCGTGTATCAGGAAAACCCTTTTCGACATATTAAATAATTCCAAAAACAATTTTTAAACCTTCTCCAACCAATTAATTCTATAATGCGGGGGTACCCAAGTCTGGTCAAGCACATGGCCATTCGAAGCGAGTGGTCTTGGGCTGAAGGGGCAGGACTTAAGCAACACCTGAACTTAAGTTTTGAGGAAAACCTTCCGATGAAAGGCCCCTTAAGAAATCCTGTAGCTTAGTGCTTTCCTGGGTTCGAATCCCAGCCCCCGCACTTTTCAGATTTATTAATAAATTCGGGTATAATTCTAAATATGGCAGTTTTCGGGAAATCTCTGGATGAAAAGCGCGAGAGAATAATGGTAGACATCATAAACAGGGTCAACGAAAACGTTCGGAGGTTGAGGGTGATCGAGCAGAAGATACGGGCGATAGACACGAGGATAAGCTCAGTTGAGCAGAACATGGTTTTGTACAACAAAAACATACAGAAATCGCTTTCTGACAGGGATTCCAAGATTTCGAGCCTTGAAGAAAGGATGTTGAAGATCGAAACCACTTCAAAAGAAATCCTGAAACAGCTGAAGCTCGTTGCAACCAAAGCGAATGTCGAGGAGATCAAGCAGCTGATCTCGTTATACGACCCGCTGAAATCGAATTTCGTGACAAAAGAGGAGATGGGAAGGTTCGTGGAAGAGAGAATGTCAAGGGTATAATTATTAAGAGAATGAAACAAATATTAATAATATAAATACCAATCATAATTGAGGTGTCTATGTTCAATCCTTTCAAGCGAAAGAAAAAAGCTGAGGGAGTTCCTCCGATGGAAGGTCCTTTGGGTCCTCCCGTTCCTCCAGGTCCTGCAGGCCCTCCTCCAGCAGGAAGGATCATACCAACGGACGAGGTTAGAGCGTTATCTTCTAGAGGGGTTCCGGAGCCAGACATAATAAGAACCCTCAGGAGGGAAGGGTATTCTACGAATGAAATAGACCAGGCCATGAAAGAGGCTTTGAGAAGCAGGGTTTCCGGGGAACCTTACAGACCTCCAGGCGAGTATGGGGAGGAAACACTTGGGGGACCTACCGAAGCCCCGCCTCCGAGAGAGGAGATACCCGGTGACTTGGGCTACCCTACTACCGAGGCTGCGGGCGAACCAGGACTTCCGCCACCTTCTTTTGAACCGCCACCAAGAGAACCAGCATTTCCTGAAGCCCCAAGAGGGGAGGATTTCCTTAGGCCTCCTCCAGGCATGCCTGCTCCTCCACCAAGGAGACCGAGAGGTGGGGTGGAAAGGAAGGAAATAGAGGAGCTCGCAGAAGTTATAGTTGAAGAAAAACTTAGGGGAATGAAAGAAAGGTTGAAGACAGTGGATATTCAATTCCAACAGATTGGCAGGAAAATGGAAGCGATTTCTGGAGAAATAAACAGAATGAGGTCAGAAAAGAGCGGAGATGTTAAGGGGATTGAGGAGAAAATAGACGGTTACTCCAAGCACATAGACGAGCTAAACGGGAGAATGGAGTCCATGGAGAAAGCCTTTAAAGATTCCCTTTCTCCTATGCTGGAATCTTTGAGGTCCCTTTCCGATGTTGTTAAAAGCCTGAAACAAAAGAAGGAATAAATGTATGCAGGTTAATGAAATCGTCACCTCTTTCTTGAAGTTCGGGGACAAAATACTCATACTCAGAAGGAGCGAAAAAGTCTCCACATACAAAGGGAGATGGGGAGGTGTGTCGGGGTTCGTGGAGAAAGATGAAAAGCCTATCGACAGGGCTGTGACAGAGATAAAAGAAGAGACTGATTTGAATGATAATGACTTTGAACTCCTTAAGGAGGGGGGAACTTTTTCTTTCAATGACAAGGATGAAAACATGAAAATAAAATGGGTAGTCCATCCTTTCCTCTTCAGGGCTAAAACCAAAAAGATAAAAATCGACAGGGAGCATTTCGAGTTCAAATGGATAAAGCCACAAGAACTCACGAAATACTTCACTGTCCCGAAACTTGAGGAGTCCCTCAAAAGGGTTCTTTAGACTTGAACTATCTCTTGAGTTTAAGCGTTACCTTATTCGTTCTCCCCAGGATCTCGACATCGACTATTCCCCTCTCCTTTAGGCCGGCGACCAGTCTCGAGACCTTCGCCTTTGAGAAATCGCTTTCCCTTACAATGACCCTTTGGTTTACAGAACCGTTGTGTTTGTTCAGTATGTCCACCAAAACCTTCTCATCCCCTTTCAAAAGCGGCATTATGACCTCCACGGATCCGTGTTTACGGGTAGCCCTGATGTAAACTACCCCTAGTGAAACGATTATCAAAACGGCTATCAAAACCATTATGCCTATGTCGTATACGCCGCCAACAGGCAGTTTATAGTTTATGGAAAAAAAGAGGTCTTCCCCTCCCTCGAGATTTTCTCTGTCCCAGTAGACCATTATGTGCTTTCCATCACTAAGGGTTTTTCCATTCCTTGGCGAAAAGGATTCGTTTGGCAGGTCAGTGACAAGGATTGCCGTTTCCGGGAGATACACTATGTTGAAAAAATTCTCAATCCCCCATTCAATAGGAACGAAATGAGTGAAATCGTAATTCTCGTCCACTTCCTTAACAATATCCCTTGTGTCGAACCTAATCTTTATCTTGGTCCTGTCGTAATTCTCGAAACCCTCGAAGTTACACGAAATCAGGCTGGTATCCGTCACCTGTGTTTCGCATTCCACAGGAGCGTGTTCTGACTCAATCCTAATGTTAAAAACCCTGTATTTGAGCTTGTAATCAAGATTTGGGACGCTTGAATTTAACGTGAGGGTTATAACGTTCAAAACGTTCCCGTCGTTTTGGATTCTGCTCTCAATTCCGTAATAATCCACATTTAAAGCATTTACAGACGAAAAGAAACAATTAACAGCTGAAAGAAACAATATCATTCCTAAGATTTTCGAGAATTTCATAAGAATATATTTGACTACGGAAGTTTTAAAAATATATGAAACAGTTTCAATTACAGACTTCTGGAGATTTCGATGGTTTCAGAAGATTGTACATGTTCGATATTAGCGATCTTTTCCTCGAGTTCCGGAAGCTTCCCTTCCTCATCCGGGATAAGTTTCGTGAACTTCCACGCTTTCAGTCCGAAAGCTATCGGTTCTTCCTCAAGTCTCTGTGGCTTAAGTTCTTGAAGGACTTTCCCAACTTCCTCGAAAAAGTCCATGCTCTCTGGAATTATCCTGAAAACAACGATAACATCCCCCATACATAACGCCATACGAACTTAACGGAGACGGCTTCATCCGTAAATCAAGCCGTCAACATATTTGCTGACGTAGAACTTTGTTCTGCGTCTTTCGAAACTCACGGTCCGATGAAGTTGCATGATCCACATTCGTACGTGTTAACCAGTTTTCGACATCTCTCACATCTGATTATCTTAACCTTCCCGCAGCTGGGACATTCAAACTCTACCCAGTTTTTCTGGGTTACTATCTTTATTCCGCAGCTCGTACAATTCATCAAAACCACTCGATACCAATAATTATGAGCCGTTATATTTAAATATTGATTATTTCGGGTGAATTATTTGCTGATTAATAAAAATAATATTTATAACTAATAAGTAGTAATCAACGATAGCTTTATAAATACAAATTTTCAATATTTATACATGAAAAAGTACGGAAGTTTAGGCAAATATCTCGTAATGGGAGCCGCAATACTAAGTATGCTTGGATGTGAGGGAAGTCTCGGTAGATACCAAGATAAAGTTACTGATACACCAGCGCGTCCTGATAGAACATGGGTTACTAATGTTTTTCATGTGGATAAGAACAAAAACGGCGAAATTGATATGGGCGATGAAGTGCGTCTAGAAACTTTTTGTGTAGACGGCCGCCATAGGATAATGGATACGTTTGAGATATTACCACGTAGACCCATTATTGAATATGATATTAAAAGGTTTAGAGAGGAAAAAGAATCCAATAAGCATTAATTTTATATATATACCCTATAATAATACTCTAATCAGTCATTGACTACAAAGGCAAAATGAAGTTTGACTTGGCCTGTCCAAGTCTTGCGGAAGCCAATGAAGGAGGGATGAAGATGGCGAAGTTCGTAAAGTTCGAGATTTCTAAGGATCTCGCGGACAAGATTTACGAAGCTGTTGAAATCGCTAAAAACACAGGGAAACTCAGGAAAGGAGTAAACGAGACAACGAAGTGCATAGAGAGAGGGCTAGCGAAACTCGTTGTGTTGGCGATCGATGTCGAACCAGCAGAGGTCTTGATGCATTTGCCAACGCTCTGTGATGAAAAGAAAGTCTTGTGTGTGGAGGTTCCTTCAAAACTCGAGCTAGGAAAGGCTTCAGGGATCGATGTCGCTACCTCTAGCGTCGCGATAGAGGAGGCGGGCGATTCGAAGAAAATGATAGAGGACATAAAAAAGAAACTTGGAACCCCGAAGAAGTAAGGCGGTCTATATGGTGGTAACTGCGGAAGTCATACAGGTCTTGGAGAGGCTTGGAGTTAAAGGCGTGACCAGAGTCAGGTGCAAGGTTCTCGAAGGGAAGGACAGGGGGAAGGTCCTTATGAGGAACGTTTCAGGACCTATCAGGAAGAATGACATAATAATGCTGAAGGAAACGGAGATGGAGGCCGCAGGGAGAATTTCCCAGCGCAGGTGACGAAATGAAATGTTCAATATGCAAATCAAACATCCCGAAGGGTTCAGGTAAGATGTTCGTACGGAATGACGGGAGGTTATTCTACTTCTGTTCTTCGAAGTGCCAGAAAAACTGGAGAATGGGAAGGGGGGAGAGAAAACTCAAGTGGTTCTCTTCCGAAAAGAAGACTAAGAAGAAGTCTTGATCTTTTCCTTAATCTTAATTCTGTATTTATGGGACCACGTGACAATCACGAGTATTACCACGACTCCCAGATACAAAAGCAGATATCCGATTGCGTTGAATATAATGGAAACTATCCCTCCGATAGCGATGAAAAAAATATTCTGAGATAAGAAAACGATTTTCCTAAAGCTTAGAATCGTGTCTAAAAAGAGTATCACACCGATTACGATAAGACCGAGCGCTGCGAAGAAAACAGCTACATTCTCTGTGAGAACAAGGTATATTAAGGACGAGACTATAAGGCTTCCTACCAGAAAGCTCTTCCACATCTGTACTCTATCTCCGGTGTATTTCGGGTTGTATACCATTCCCATAATAAATAATTGTGAGGGAATTTTATAAGTTAATCAAGTTCAGCCCAGGTAATCTGATTCTTCCTCTTTTGGGACTCTTTTCCTTTCCATGCCCCTGGATTTGAAACTCTCCATCAGCCTTTCATAGTATCTCACGATATCCGTGGTTATGGAAGGCTTCGCTTCCTTCATTGCCTCCTCGAAATGTTTCTTGCCCACTTCCTTCGCGTTCATATCCTCCCTCATGGCGTTGAGACCAGCTTCCCTGCAGAGGGATTCTATGTCCGCTCCTGAGTATCCATCGGTCTCCTTTGCTAGTTTTTTCAGGTCAACCCCTTTCAGTGGCATGTTCTTCGTGTGTATATTGAAAATCTCGAGCCTTGCTTTCTCATCAGGGGCGGGAACGAATACCTGCCTGTCAAACCTCCCAGGCCTCAGAAGGGCGGGGTCAAGAATATCCGGCCTGTTCGTCGCCCCGATAACAATCACATTGTGCAATTCCTCCATACCTGACATCTGTGTGAGTATCTGTGAGACAACGTTCTCCATCACCCTTGTCCCTGCTTCCAGACCTCTCCTAGGGACGAGCGCATCCATCTCATCGAAGAAGATTATGCTTGGGGCAACCTGTTTCGCCCTCTTGAATACCTCACGAATCCTTTTCTCGCTCTCCCCGACCCATTTACTCAGGATCTCAGGACCTCTGATTGAAATGAAATTCGCCCCTGATTCGTTCGACACGGCCTTCGCCAGCAAGGTTTTCCCGGTTCCAGGTGGTCCGTAGAGTAAAACCCCTTTAGGAGGCTTTATCCCGATCCTTTCGAACGACTTCGGGTTTTTCAGGGGCCATTCGATTATCTCCTTAAGCGATTGTTTTACCCCTTCCAATCCTCCTATATCCTCCCATTTAACATTGGGTATTTCCACCATGACCTCACGCATAGCGGAGGGCTCGACCATCTTGAGCGCATTCTGGAAATCCTTCTTGCTGACCTTCAGTTTTTTAAGAGCATCTGCTGGAAGTTCTTCCTCCTTCTTCCAGGATATTTGTGGAAGGTTGCTCCTCAAAGCCGACATTGCGGCTTCTTTCGCCAGGGCTTCGAGATCTGCCCCAACAAAACCATACGTTACCTCTGCTAACCAGCTAAGATCAACATCCTTTCCCATAGGCATGTTCCTCGTGTGTATCTGAAGGATTTCCTTCCTTCCTTTCGTATCAGGAACTCCTATCTCTATTTCCCTGTCAAACCTCCCAGGTCTCCTGAGGGCGGGGTCCAATGCATTCACCCTGTTCGTCGCCGCGATCACTATTACCTTCCCCCTGGCCTTCAACCCGTCCATGAGGGCGAGCAATTGCGAAACCGTACGCTTCTCCACTTCCCCTGTGACTTCCTCCCTCTTTGGGGCAATAGCATCAATTTCATCGATGAAGATTATGGAAGGCGAATTTTTCTCCGCATCCTCGAATAGTTTCCTGAGGTTTTCCTCGGTCTGTCCGTACCACTTGCTCATTATCTCAGGGCCGGCGATGGAATAGAAGTTCGCTCCACTTTCATTCGCAACGGCCTTCGCCAGCAAGGTTTTCCCGGTTCCGGGCGGTCCGAAAAGCAGAATCCCCTTGGGGGGTTCGATTCCAAGTTTTGTGAAAAGCTCTGGATGACGTAATGGAAGCTCTACCATCTCCCTTATCTTCTCTATTGCTGTATGCAATCCCCCTATGTCCTCATAGGTTATGGTTGGAATCCTCCCCACCTCGATTTCCATCGCTTCCTTTCTCAGTTCCACCTGAGTCATGTCAGTTATCTTGGCTATACCTTCGGGATTGGTTGAAACCACAACGAGCTTCATCTCCCCTGGTATGGGGGTGAACGAGAAATCCCCCAGGCCTTCAACATCTATTCCAAAACTCTTGAATATGTCCTCGAAGGGACTTGTCTCCCTCTGCCTCCTAACGACAGGGAACGGTGAAATAACATCGCCCTTCATAACAGGTCTCATGAAAAGATTCTTTTTCAAAAGATCAGGATGCATCATAAGCGATACGCCTTTCTGGGCAGGAGCGAGAACGACTCTTTTCGCTTCCTTCGCATCCGCTTTCTTTATCTTAACGGTCTCTCCTACACCCACTCCTACATTCATCCTCGTTATCCCGTCCATCCTCGCTATGCTCAGACCGACATCCGAAGGATACGCGCGAACAGCGAGTGCTGCGGTATTTTTCTGGCCGATCAGTTCGATAATATCGCCTTCTCTCACGCTCAAAGAATTCATGGTTTTCGTGTCCAACCTAACGATTCCCCTTCCGAATTCCTCACGGTTCGTGAGCTCCCCGATCTTCAGGTTGATCTCCTCATTCTTCTTCATCATAAACATCACCCCTTTCTAGCGAAATACTATCAACATCAAGTTCTTTCATGACGTTACCATTTGAATTATTATTGAAACGCCTTATATTAAAATCTTTAAGACTAGTTTGTCTTGATTCGAGTTTGGGCTCGGGCCCTAGAGGCCTCCTCTTCTCCTTCCCGAAAAATTTAGAAATCATTCCCTTCATGCTATCTCCTTATCCTCACTATAATCGAACGACCCGTCTTGATTATCTCGATCTCCGGTTCTTTCCTCACCATCTCTATTATACGAACGTATCTCCTCACGGTGAGGTTATGAATTCCTGTTTTCTCCGAGATTGCGTTGAGACTCAATGCCTCGTCCTTCTCCTCTTCAAGAAGTCGAAGGATTTCCTTCATTATCATCACAGGGTCTCTCCGCATGCCAACACCTTACTATAAACCTTTGTATATTTCGATATCATAGTTTTACATTGTAGTATATAACAATTTATACTAGAAAACTATTTAAAGCTTTCGGTGCGTCCGTATCTTTTCCGATAGCTTACGCGTATTCAAAAGATACGCCTACCAAAAGTTCAAAAAACCATGTTATCAAAGAATATGAACGATTATGGGGATGTTCGGACCCCAGTTCGTTTTGGTTTCCGTGCACTCATTGAAACTTTTGTCCTCGCAAGCCACCATGTTGTACATGTACGTCCCTTTCACAGCGTTTGAAGTTATGCGTATCTCGATCTTGTAAAGACCAACGAAGGTGTGATTTACATCTATCGGGGTTTCCGGTTGATTAACAAACCCATTCATGTCCGAGATGAGACTGTCGCAGGTGGTGAAGTGTTGACACTGGTAGGCGGCCATCACGTCGAAATTAGCCGCTGAAGGGTGGACCCTTGCGATGAACTTATGCTTTTTCTCGTCATCGTCCATGTTGTTGAAAACCACGTAGAAAAACATGCTCTTGTTAACCGGGATCCAGAATTCGTTATTCCCATGTATCTTGAACGCGAAATCGCCCTTCTTGATCACTGGTATTTCGTTTTCTGTTCTGTTGTAAGATTCGTTCTCGGTCGTTTCGTTCTGAGTGGTTTCCACCCTTTGAACGCAACCGCTCGCCAGAACCAGCAATAACAAAACGATTGGAATCGCATATCTCATATTTTAAACTTCGCCGAGCTCAAATAAAAATTAAAAACTTATCTCCAAAATATCACGTTTAGAAAACGTAAAGAACCCCGAAACCTATTATCGCTAGAATGAAAGCCGTTGCCCAGATTTTCGAATTCCATTGCATTACTTTTCTTCCGTCAAGCGGGCCTATAGGGATCAAATTGAATATCGCAAGCAAACCGTTTATAAGACCTGCGTAGGAGAGGATTGCTATACCTGTTAGGAAGTACGAAGCGGTTAAAATATATAACATTGTTATATTGAATACGACGCCTGCAATCCCAATCTTTCCAACCTCCCCCAAACTAGGCCTTTTGAAAGCCCAGTAGCTCCCGAAGACGACTGCCCCGGGCGCGGCGAAGATGATCTGCCCGTTTGTTATGAAAGTGAAAAGCAACGCCATGAGCAAGCCCTGCTTCCACATCATGTATTCAGAATGGAAGCCAAACTTTCGAGCGACAAAGCGATGGGAAAGTTCGTGACCCATGAATGCGATCCCCACGCTCAACACTGAAACCAAGAAGAAAGCCGGTTGTAACAATATTCGGGGATAAGAGAAAACGAGCGACAGAACCACGAGTGATATCAGCATGTCCTTCATTTCCCTTCCCGTGAAATCGAACATCCCCATGTAAACACCAGTAAGGACTATTACGAGAACTAGTATTTAAAATTTTCGGTTTGGAAAAATTAAATACTCCTCACAACTTACTATAAAACATGCCAAAAATCCTTATTGTTAACAATTCTCTTGATCCAAAAAATTTCGAACTTGTAAATACATTTAAAAAAATTATGCGAAACGCCGAAATTGTTCACTTTTCTAAGGTTACCAAGAAACTCTTGAAAGACTATGATGCCATAATACTTGCTGGATCTAGGATGCATGAGAGGAAGGATATCAAAAATAGGCTTAATCATTATAGATGGATCAAATCTGTGAAAAAACCCGTGCTTGGGATATGTGCTGGACACCTAATAATAGGTCAGACCTTTGGAGCAAAAAGATTTCACGATAGAGAGGACGAAAAAGGATATTATCATGTATATATAAACAAAGAAGATCCTCTGTTAAAGGATATCAAATCTAATTTCAGAGTCTATGAAGAGCATGATGATTCTATAAATCTCCCTAAATACTTCATCCTTCTTGGTCATTCCCGAGTTTGTAGGGTTGAAATTATGAAGCACAAATCAAAACCAATTTACGGTATCCAGTTTCATCCTGAAAGATCAAAAAAGAAGATTTTGAAAAATTTCATTGATCTTATCTATCCATAGGGGTCTTCC
>CAYFVC010000020.1:0-25319 GCA_964346665.1 uncultured archaeon | reverse complement strand
ATATGGGAGAAGCGAACCTTTACGGGAACCTCATAATCAAATGGAACGGGAAAACGGTTTTCGACAGGCTGGCGAATCTCAACCGTTATGATGTTGTGATCACTCCTGAAAACGTGAAGGAATCCAACACACTCGAAATCTCCGCTGCCGGTCCTGGTCTCTACTTCTGGGCAGCCACTTATTACGAGCTCAAGAACTTCAAAGTTCTCGGGGAATACGGCCCGGAAAAATTCATGTCATTCAAGGTTTACCCGAATGAAATCGAGGCGTGGAGCAAGGGAATCCTAAGGTTTTACACCACAAAAGGCCAGCAGGGAGAGATAATAATCAAGTTGAACGGGAACGAGGTATACAGGGAATCTAATCCACAACACCTCGTGATCAAAGAATTCGAATACTCGGAAATAGGAAATATTATAAGAATAGGAGACAACGTTCTCGCCTTCAAATCATATGATGTTTTCGAAATAGATGACGTGGAATTCGAAATCAGCCTATCTACAGGGAGTCTTGCGAAGGAAAGGGACATGAACGTAACGGGAGAGGACATTAACCTCCTGAATTCCGGGAAGGGGGAAATCGAATTCACCGTTGAAAGCGTTTATCGACAAGGGGTGTTGAACATAAAGATTAACAACAACCAATTGAACGTCCAGACCGTTAGGTCAGGGGAGAACACAATAGAATTCGATTCGAACGATGTGATGGAAGGAACAAACACGGTAACGTTCTCTGGAACTGGAAGCTGGGAGATATCGGACGTGAAAATTGGAATACGTTATTGAGATCAAGCGTGAATACAATGGGGGAATGCGAGGTCTGCGGGAAGACTGTTTCTAGCCTCAAGAGAGCGGAGATAGATGGCGTAATACTCGAGGTATGCGATACGTGCGTGAGACTCGGGAAAGAGATGAGCGAGCCTAGAACTGTCATGATTAAAAGAAAAACCATCGAAACGCTTGAGGAAGGAGAGGAATTGGCGAACGATTTCGCGGACAAGGTAAGAAAGGCGAGGGAGCTTCGAAATTTGAAACAAGAAGAAGCCGCTGAGAAGATGGGGATTTCACCTTCCGTCCTGAGACGGATAGAGAACGGATTCAGGCCGGATGAGATGATCGTAAAGAAAATCCAGAGGTTTTACGGAATAAATTTGTACAAACAGGATTAATCCCCTATTATCTGAACGATTATCTTTCTTTCCCTGTCTCTGGTATCGAAATCCATGAGGACGACCTGCTGCCAGGTACCTAGAATAAGTTTCTTATCTTCGAAGGGGATGCTTAATCCCGGCTTCAGCAAACACGCCCGTATATGCGCACTCCCATTATCATCCCCCCAGGTTTTGTGGTGTTCATATTCTCCCCTTTCGGGGGCGATCTTCTCCAACGCTCTTTTCAAATCTTTAACAAGGTTGGGCTCGTATTCGAGTGTCGAAATCGATGCGGTGGAGCCAGGAACGAATATGCACGCTATCCCGGAATTTATTTTCGATTTAGCGAGGGTTTCCAACACGTTCGGCGTTATGTCAATTACGTCTGTCCCCGCTTTTGTTTCCAGAACTATCGTATGCTTTTCTGTCATACCATTATATAGAGGAAGACAGAATAATAAAAATATGGACATTCGGGGTTGGGTTAATTTTTATTAATGTAATGGAAAAATGATTTTTATGAGAATACTGTGCGTTGCCGATTACCACAGGGAGAAGGAATTAGCGGAAGTAGTTGAAAAACTCGCTGAAAAAGAACGAATAGACGTTATTATAAACGCTGGAGATTTTCTTTCAGAGGATTTCGCAAAGAAGGTTCTCGACAAAACGAAGTTTCGGACTTTCGTCATTCGAGGGAATTGGGATTACGAATTGAAAACCAACAACAAGAAGGTTACAATCCTCAATAACCAGGTTGTCAAACATAAAGGATATCATTTTCTCGGGGTGGATTACGGTTATTACTCGCAAATCCCAAAGCTTGCGAAGGGAATCGATCCGAAAAAACTCATTCTCATAACCCACGATCCCCCATACGATATGCTCGACATGAGCTATTTCGGGAGTAGTGCAGGACTTCTCGATCTGAGGGCAGCTGTCAATGAGGTAAAACCGGTCCTCCACGTGTTCGGGCACATACACGAGTCTGCAGGCGTGATGAAACACAAAGAAACCATTTTTGTCAACGCTGCTCTTCCAGAATTCAGGAAGGCTGCGATAGTCGAGCTACCTTCGCAAAAAGTCAAGATTTTTGATGTGTAAATAAGAATTTATTTCTTACCCCTACTCTTTTAAAATGAGTGAACAGGTTGAAGTAAGTCACAAAAAACCAGAAGTTTATCTAAAAGATCTGAAACACGATTTTGTATCGTTTTCCAGAATTAAAGATGAATTCCAAGAAAAAGTCATGGAAGATTACAAAAATGGATGGAAAGATCCCTTTAACGAAGAAACGAGACTAGGATTAATAAAACTGCCCCTTGATGAAGAAATTCCGAACCGATTCCATTCAGAACTTTACGATAAACACTTCCCTGAAGGACAGATGGTTCTAAGAGCAAAGATCAAAGGAAAATGGGAACCTGTAATGTCCGTTAGATCCCTAATATGGATGATACCGTACAGGGAAATAATAAAAACAGACGAGTTGGAGGGAATGGAATTACAAGGATCTATAGAGGGACAAATGCCCGAAATTCGGATTGAAAAAATTCCTGATATTTATCCAGACACGTGGTATAAAGCTTCAGGAAACGGATCCGGTTATCCTAATATTATGATGTTTGATAACGGCGAGTTGAAGATCTATTCTGAAACTGATTATGAAAGAGTTCTACATCCAAAAACGAAAAGGAAAGAGAACGAGAAGCATAACTTGGTTCTCATAAATTATGCGCTGACCGCGAATCGAGAACTTCCCTACAAAGTTAAAGGCGCGATGAAAGCACTTGTGACACAAAGAGGAGAATTGGCTGAAAAATTGGGTTTAGGATGTGATACCTACACGCCTGCAAGCGGTCTCGCCAAATATCTTTCAAAATTGCAGATTTCTGATGAAGAATTTGAAAGATACAAGGAACTTTTTGTTAAAAGACATATTAATGAAAATATGCTGATGGTCGCGGCCAAACACGAAAATTCAGATACTAAAGATGCGGCAACATATTCAGATATTAAAGATGCGGCAACTATGCATTTAATGCAGGGGGCGAACTTCGTTGGTTATGCCTTAAATGCACGACATGACCCAAGATCAAAAGGAGTTTGCATAATCACTTGTTATATAGAATAATCTGAAAACCAACAAAACTTTTATTGCTGAAATTAAAATAACAGCTAAACAAAATAATAATAAAGTGATCCAAATGCCTGAAAAGTTCGAGCTCATGAACGCGAGGGGAGTGAGGGACTTTTTGCCAGAGGAAAGTATAGCGAGGCAGAAGGTGATAGAAACCCTCCGAAATACATTCGAGAAATACGGATACTCCCCGCTCGAAACACCTGCGATCGAGAGGTTCGATCTCCTTTCAGCTAAGTTCGCGGGCGGGGCGGAAATAACCAAAGAGATCTTCAAAATGAAAGATCAGGGAGGAAGGGAACTCGCTCTGAAATATGATCTTACGGTTCCCATGTGCAAGGTTGTGGGGATGAACCCGAACATCCCGAAACCTTTCAAGCGATATCAGATACAGCCTGTATGGAGGGACGGACCTGTTAAGCTCGGTCGCTACCGGGAATTCTGGCAATGTGACGTCGACATTGTTGGAACGAAGAGCATGCTTGCGGACGCGGAAGTCCTAGCGATAGCGAACGAAGTATTCTCCACGTTCGGTTTCAATTTCGTGATTAAAGTAAATAACCGAAAACTTCTGAACGGTATACTGGATTACGCAGGGATAAAGGAGAACAAGATGGATGCGATCCTTTCGATAGATAAGCTCGAGAAGTTCGGGATCAAAACGGTTAGGGACGAGCTCGAAACGAAGGGCTTCGAAAAGAAGCAGATAGAGAATGTTTTGAAAATTCTTAAAATCAAGGGGGAAAACAAGAAAGTTCTTGGAAAGGTAGAGAAGTTAATGAAAAGCGGGGAAGGAAAGGAGGGAGCAAAGGAACTGAAAGAACTGTTTGAATACTGCAAACTCATGGGTGTTGATATACAAATAGACGTTTCCCTCGCCAGAGGTCTTGAATATTACACAGGTCCTGTATATGAAATCTACCTCAAAAATTCGAAGGTTAAATCAGCTGTTTTGGGTGGCGGTCGCTACGACAAAATTATAGGGATGTATATCGGAAGGGGAGAATACCCTGCAACAGGACTTTCATTCGGTTTCGAGCCGATACTTGAGGCGCTGAAGGAAAGGAAAAAGAAGGAAAAGGTTAAGACTGTCACGCAGGTTCTGGTCATACCGATCCAAACTTTGAAGGAATCGATAAAGATCGCGAAAACCCTTCGTAAGCTCGGTGTGAAAACAGAGATCGATCTGCTAGGGAGAGGTATATCAAACAACCTAAGCTATGCGAATTCTTTGGGGATCCCATACGTGGTTTTCGTAGGGAAGAAAGAGCTTTCGAAGAAGAAAGTAAAACTCAGGGACATGAAATCTGGGAAGGAAATTTTGCTCAAAATCGAGGAAATTACCAAGAAAATTGCATGAGATACATTTTTAAATCCATGGTTTTACTTAATTAATTAATCATGGTATTCAAGAACATGATAACATGATATTTAAAATGATATCCAAAGATTAGTTCTTTGAAGGTATCATACATAGGTGATAATATGGTAATGAAAAGAATAAGACACATTAAACACATTAAAAACTCGAAAACAATCGTTCCCGATACTTCTGTTCTGATAAACAGAAAGCTTACGGAACTCATACAAAGTGGAAAACTGGAAAAGACCAAGATAGTCATACCAAGAATTGTTATTGACGAGTTGCAGGCCCAAGCTTCCAGAGGAAAGGATATCGGATTTCGGGGTTTGGATGAGATAAAGAACATAAAAGGACTCTGCGATAAGCACAGAATAAAGCTCACGTTCGATGGTACGAGGCCCACACAGGAAGACATAAACCTCGCGAAGAAGGGACGGTTAGATGCTCTAATACGTGATTTCGCTGTGAGGGAACACGCGACGCTTCTCACGAGCGATTACGTACAGGCGTTAGTGGGGGAGGCGGAAAACGTATCCGTGATGTACGTTCCATTCGATATCAGTGGGAAACCAATAAAGCTTGAGGGATTCTTCACACCTGACACGCAGTCCGTTCATTTAAAGGTCGGGGTGAAACCCTACGCCAAGAAGGGGAAACCTGGAGATGTGAAACTCACACATCTCAGGGAAAAGCCAGTAGAGGGGGACGAGCTTAAATCCATAATTTACGAGATCCTTTCAAAAACCCACAAAGATCCAGGCTCCTTCATAGAGATAGGAAAGCATGGAGCGATGGTCGTGCAGATGGGGCGATATCGAATTTCCATAACAAGACCGCCTTTTTCTTCTGCGACAGAAGTAACCGCTGTCAAACCCATAGTGAAACTCGAACTGAAGGACTACAAGCTCCATAAAGAATTGGAGAGCATGATCGTTACCGGCTCTCAGGGCATTCTCATAGCAGGACCGCCCGGATCAGGGAAATCCACTTTCGCAGCAAGCATTGCGGAATTCCTCTCGAAAAAGGGGAAAGTGGTGAAAACATTTGAGCAACCTAGGGATTTGCAGGTAGGACCCGAAATAACCCAATACGCCCCGCTCGAGAATGACTGGGAGAAGACAGCGGAACTCCTGCTCTTGGTCAGGCCCGACTACACGATCTTTGACGAGATACGAAAGACTCGGGACTTTCGAGTGTTTGCTGACATGCGGTTAGCAGGGGTAGGGATGATAGGAGTCGTTCACTCCACAGACATAATTTCAGCGATCCAGAGGTTCATAGGAAGGATAGAACTAGGGATGATACCTCACGTTATAGACACCGTGATTTACATAAAGAACGGGGAGATAAAGAAGACGTACACCCTTAACTTAACTGTTAAAGTCCCGACAGGGATGACCGAACAGGACTTGGCGAGGCCGGTTGTTGATGTGAGGGATTTCGAGACCAAGAGACTCGAATACGAAATCTACACTTTCGGGGAGGAGAACGTGATAATCCCGATAAAGGAAGCACCTAAAAAGCTAAAGGAAAAGGTCACGAAAATCATAACAGAAGAATTAGGAAGGATAGGCAAAGGCCTCCAAATAGAATTCCTTTCGGACAGCAGCATTGTTCTTAAAGTGAGAAACGAGGTAATACCCAAGGTTATAGGTAGGCAGGGAAAGAACATCGAGGCTCTCGAAAGAAAGACCGGACTTAGAATATCGGTCGAGCCTGTCGAAAGAACGCTCAAGCAACAAATCAAATACCTTGTTGGTGAGAAGGGAGCTTTCTTCAACGTAAAAGTCGAAAAGAAGTTCACAGGCAAGCAGGTGGATCTTTACGACGGGGATGAGTATCTGTTTTCGCCGGTGGTCGGGAAGAACGGGAACATTAGAATACGAAAGAAATCAGAAGAGGGGAGAAAGGTTTTGAGGGCGACAAGTTCGAAGAATTTGAAGGTTATGATATAGTTTATTTCTTCATCCCCTTTATCATCTGCTTTATTATCTCAAGGTCTTTCTGCATGTCCTCAATTTCTAGTTCTGACTTCTTGTTGATCCTGTGATCGTATTCAGCCTTAACCCTGTCCCTCTCTGTCTGCCTGTTCTGGCTCATGAGTATTATAGGGGCTTGCACTGCTGCTAGGCACGAAAGGAAAAGGTTGAAGAGAATGAAGGGATATGGGTCCCACCTGTAAATCACCATGTATACGTTTATCCCAACCCATATACTCATGAATACGAAAAGAAGGATTATGAATGTCCAGCTTCCGACCCATTTCGTTACCCAGTCAGATGCTTTCTGCCCGAATGTCTTCGGTTTCGGACCTCTTACGATATGCTCAAGAACCTTTTCCCTTTCAGCTTCCCTAGCTACCTTCTTCTTTATTTCCTTCTTGGTTAGTTTTTTTGGTGGAGGTTTCTGATCAGGTTTGTTCATAATTAATAATTCACTGAATTCCTATAAATCCGTTTGTCAAAGAGTATTCTCGATATCTTTCAAATCATCCGAGATTCCGCTCAGGTCGTTTCCAAGTCCAGAAAGAGTGTTAGCTGCCTGATCGGGGTCTGTTATCCTTTCCACCCCAAAAGGCAAAACACCGCCATACATTGTGTAGAGCAATACTCCTATAACACTTACCAGAACAATAACGACTAAAACCAAGGCGTACACTTTTTTAGAGCTTCTCCCTTCGCTTTTTTTCTTTTCCATCTCCTCGTAAAGGCTTTCTTCCATTCAATCCCTCCTTAAGACTATGAAACCATTCTCCCGAGTATGCTGCTTATATACGTTCTTAGCTCGTATATATCCTCTTTCACCTCGCTCCTGATTGCTTCCAAGTTATCAAGATTCACCCTTATCTTCGCAATTATATCATCAATCATTTCCTTCGCTTTAGCGAACATTCCCGCAACATCGCTGAATTTCTTAGCTCTTTCCTCATCATCAACAGAATCGTAATATTCGGATAACGCTCTTGCTTTCCTTTCAAGCTTGTCCATCTTGACCCTTATCCCCTCGAGCTTCATAACTATTTCCAGGAAGTCATCCCTATCCACTTCCCTTATACAACACTTCTCGGACCTAGTTTTGCAGGCAAACCTAGTTTCCTCAAATCCTGTTTTGCAGGAACTCTCGAAGTGAATGCAGTATCCACCCATATCTTCACATTCAGTTCCAGTGGCCTTTACATCGCTTGGATACCTGTCGAGATATGCAGCCAAGAGCTCTTTCGGATATGGAGGTTTACACCTGTAGTGTTTTTCGCATGGTGCATACGCGCAGGGAGGTGTGAATTCCTCCTTGATTTCATCCCCTCTGCATATACACTGCGGATACAGCGAATCCATACCACAGTAAACAGTTGTTGTTTCAACAACGGGCATCCCAGTTATTATCATACCAGTCAGGAATTCGGGCGCTTTTTGAGGGGTTACCGCAACTTCCTCTTCCTGTATTGCTATTGACTCAATTACGTCTGTTTTAGTCGGAGCCATAACAGGAACAGGTTTAACGACTTCAGCAGTTATCGCAATCGGCATATGTTCCGTGACACCGACCATGAACGTCTTGTATGTCCACACGTATACCTTCACACCGTAATTACTGAAAACGTATACATAGTATTCTCCTATTTTTTCCTCACTTGGGGGATTCTGTTGGAAAATCGTGTTCAGGAATTTTTCCAAGTCTTCCCTGGTTTCGAAATCTGCCACTATAACCGCATACCCTCTCCCACCTTTCTCGTAGTTCGCCATGTACCCCATAGCATTTTCAGGGCCAGGACTCAATTGAGCGTCCTTGTATATGTAACCATTTATGTCCTTGAGAATGAGGTATCTTTCCAGTAAGGAATAATCGTAAACTCTGAAGGAAGTGGGGTGAATTACCATGTCTTCCCTCTCGGTTGTTGAACTCACGCTGTAATGACCTACCGTGTCCGTTCCCGTGAACGTCCCTGTGTATTTGCAAATGGTAAAAGTTTTGCACGGTGGGCAGTAATATCCTGTAGGGCATTCAGGACATATCCCTTCAGTTTCGCAAACAGCTTTTAGGGTGACGATTACGGGATCACCATAAGGTTTCTTTACAGAAACTTCAATCTCTCTAAGTTCCAAATCCCCGGTTTCGATTGGATTCGTGTATATCTCCACAGGCTCGTTGAGGTCATAGGAGTATTTGTTAGTGAAAAGATTGATGTAACTGTAAGCCGGAACACACCTATAATATGTACACATTTCGCTAGTTCCACCACATTCATTCCATACCTCGAAGGTACTCACCCCGCACTTTCCATAATCATTGCAGTGTCCCTCACAAAAGTCTGTCGCGTACCTTTTCCATATTTCCGGACTCTTGCATGAGGTCTCTCCACCTTCATGCGATTCCATACCATCGTAACACTGCCAATAGGCGTTGCGATACCCCTTTATCACATTGATATCTTCTATAATCTCTCCCGAACACGGAGCTTCGAACCTCTCCTTTATGTAACCCTCCTGACATATACAGTTCAGGTCTGAAGACTGCGGACCGCAATAATTCGGTCTTTTGCAGTCCTGCGGACAGTTTTTCTCATTTTCTGGAATCGGGCAGCCCTCAGCTTCGCAAACAACGGTATCGCAAACACCGTTCCCGCAGTTCGGTGTACAATCATCCGGGCATTTAACATGGCAGAACGTCGTGCAACCACATTCTTGTACTGGGGACGCTATCTCAGTGAGCTGCTGGGTGGTTGGGATTGCCGCCGCCTGCGTCATAGCTCCTGTAATTGAGGCTTGGGCTTCGATCACAGGAACAGGGCATAAAGCACAAACAGTCTCACATATCAATTCCCTTTCATGCTCATCACAGTAACCATCACCGCATTCATTCGAAATCTTTATGTATATGGTTTCCTTATCTGAGACGTACCAACATCCTTCCTCGCTAACTGAGGCTATGAATGTCCACTCACCGTTGTATTTAGGGTCAGAAGGTACGGTGGAAGATGATACGTATATCCCGCTGGAATCTGTGTAAAAGGTTGTTGTCTGACCTTCCCTTTCATTGTAAACATTGAAAACTTGGTTTGGCATAAGGTTTCCAGAACTATCATAAATCTTCACCTTGACCTCAAAGTA
Source organism: uncultured archaeon (assembly GCA_964346665.1). Classification (GTDB taxonomy): domain Archaea; phylum Aenigmatarchaeota; class Aenigmatarchaeia; order QMZP01; family QMZT01; genus JAZGEG01. Next base: position 15,561 of record CAYFVC010000020.1, on the reverse strand, counting down.
GTCTCCTGGGTAATACTCGTACTTGTTGAAGATCAAATCGATTTTCTCAGGGCACTTAGGTCTTTCGCAATCCTCCGGACAATTCTCCCAGGTCTCTCCTATCTCACAAACCCCATTACCGCAAAATTCCATTTTTTCTATGCACGCCCCGTCCTTGCACCCATTCGGGCAATCATAATAAACAAATGAGTTCCAGTAATTTTCTTCACAATACCTCTCAACAAGTCTATCACCTTCATATACACATTTTCCAGTCTGATCTGTGCTAACAATACAACAATCTTCATGAGTAACAAGTTCAGGTGGTTCGTTGGCATATCCTGTTACCGTCCCTTTCACATAATAATTCTCCCCGCCATCGGAATCATAGCATTCTGCCTCTGCGCTTCTGAATTCAAAAGTGAAACTTGCAGGGGCAGGACATGGGCCTGCAGTTGGGTTCCCGTTTTCACCGCAACTTGCAATTATGCTATCCAAATATGCGCCTTCAGGACCTGACTGGAAACCTTCTTCCTCTCTGTAACGGATATAAACGTTCATACCTTCTGGGTATGTTTCTGTGAATTCCACGGGCACTTGAAAAAGACCTGTTGCATCCAGTCCATCAAAATCAGATCTTTGCGATAAATCAAAAATTACTGGACCTTCCCACATAGTTCCATCGAGTTTTGCCAAGACTTCTATATGTGAGTACCCAATACAAGCCCCCTCCTCGCAGCCGTTAGGGCAATGATAATTATGTGCTGTGGGGTTTCCATCTATGCATTCAACTTCATTCAGAAAACAGTCAGGACCATCGCAGCTTTCTACTTCTGTGTAGTTTTCTGGATAATCTGGGACTAAAATACATTTATCGATCATTTCCCCGCTTTCATTCTGCCAACTGTATTGTGCTGTCCCTTTCACATAATAATTCTCCCCGCCATCGGAATCCGTGCATGTTTCTGGTGCAATTGCATAATTAGAAAAAGAAACCAGAATTAAGAGAACTACAAGACTCGGGATCAAAAATTTCCTCATCAATTATTATATTTGGCCTTTCTATTATATATTTACGCCCCTAAACCTAGCTGTTTCGCAAGTTTCGCTAACGGTCCCCTCCTAAGGGATTTCCCCCCACCTGTCATTTTCATAACCTTCTTCACCTGCTTGTAATTCTTAAGAAGCTCTCTCACTTCCGATTGCGTCGTACCAGAACCTCTCGCGATCCTTTGAACTCTCGATTGCTTTATCATCTCGGGGTCCTCTCTTTCCTTCGGCGTCATGGAATCGATTACGAACTTCCACCTCTTCATCTTGTCTTCCTGCACGTTGAGGAAATCCTTCGGGAGTTTCTTTGCGAGCGCTCCTCTGGAGAAACCCGGAACCATGTCCATCACGCTCGAAAGCGATCCCATTTTTTGCAGTGAACCAAGCTGCTCGTAGAATTCGTTGAGTGTGAACCTCCCTTCCATTAATTTTTTAGCGGTGTCTTCTGCTCCTGCCTCCTTCGCTTTCTCCAGCAATCCTTGCAGATCCCCATAACCTATCAATCTGGAAACAAATCTTTTCGGGTCATATTCTTCAAAATTCTCTAGCTTTTCCCCCACACCTATCATCCGGACGTTAGATTCGGAAACACCCGCCGCTGCTAGTGCTCCTCCTCCCTTCGCTGTCCCGTCAAGCTTAGTAACGATAAGGCCAGTTATGCCAACGAGCTTGTTGAATTCCTCGGATTGTTTCCTGGCGGCCTGACCTATGTCAGCCGGTATCACCAGCAAAACCTCGTCCGGTTTGATAACCTCCCCTAACTTTTTCAATTCCTTCGCGAGTTCCTTGTCTAACGCATCCCTTCCGGCAGAATCGAAAATCAAAACGTTCTCCTTAGATTTCTTGATTGCGTTTTTAGCGATATCCACGGGTTTCTTCCCCTCGGAATACACGTGGACATCCACCTGCTTCCCTATCTGTTTAAGCTGATCTTGAGCGGCCGCCCTGTGCGTGTCGCATGCGGCTAAAGCCACGGACAATCCCCTTTTCTTGAACCACTTAGCCAACTTCCCACAGGTCGTTGTCTTCCCGCAGCCGAACAACCCTATCAAAAGTATTTTCTGATTTTTCAAAGACAACTTCCCCTCTTCTTTCCCGAGAAGCGAAACGATTTCCTCATACAAAGTCTTTATGAAATATTCTTTGAGTGTCATACCCTTAGGGGGCTCTTTCAAAACCTTGTCCTTTATCTTTTTCGAGATCTCGGAAACCATTTGAACATCCACATCCGCCTGTATCAATGTTCTCTGCAGATCGCGGACTATCGATTCCACCGCTTCTTTATCAACGACCCCTAGTCCCACGACTCTCCTAAACACATCCTTCATTCCCGAGCCGAATTTTTCCAAAACCATGTCAAACCTCTAAGATTTATAAATTCATAGTTATATATAAATATTCCAAAAAGAGCGATAGGGAAATTTGGGGGAATGTTAGGAGATGTCGCTTCCAGGCCGTACAGCGGAGGAAGAAAAGACAAAAACCTAGCTACTTCTCCAACTGGTTACAAAGCAAACCTTTCTTATAAGGAAATTGACACAACCCTGAGACATGTTTCTGACTTTGGCTCCCCCCTGACAGAGACGATAGAGGAAATGATAGAGGAACACGGGGACGAGCTGAGAGGCGATACTGAATGGGAAGCCACCGACAAAGATCTCACTGATGCGAGAAAACCATACGATACGGAAGATACACAAGATTATCTTTTTTCACTTATGTTTTTACTCCACCCCTTCGAGCCGGTAATACCCGAACCCGAATCCAAGAAAACATACCCCATGATCTCAAAAGATTACGAAGACTACGAACCCGAAGAAATAACCCTTAATTAATGCCCGAAAAACCTACCCGGCTTTGTGCAATAAGTCGTGAAAATGGCTGACTTTCTACACAAAACGGGTACTTTTTACACAAAAGCTACTTATTACACAAACTCACTCCATAACAACTTACTTTTTAAGCCACTAAAATTATAATATATTTAATGAAAAAATCAGTCTCCCTTCTAATTGCTTTGGTTTTTGTTCTGCTAATTTCAGGCTGTACAACCGGACCCCAATGCCCAACGTGCCCAAACCCGAGCACCTGGTCGGAATGCGACGCAAACGCCGTGAAGACGAGGACCAACTACAAATGCAGCGAAGACACTGATTATGAATGCGAGAGCTACACTGAGAACCAGAACTGCGCCACCGAGATAAGGATGATCGGACAGCACGGCCTGGATGTCGTGGTAACCCCGACCGTGGAAGAGAAGGTCAAGGGCACTCTGAAGGCCGAAGCGGTGGTCGTGCCGGAAGATACCATAGCAATCCTGCTGTTCGTGCTCGCCGGAACAACCGATGCTGGGTCGGCGACCGACGAAGACATCCTGCTAAAGCTGGCAGACTCAAGCGGATCGGACGGCTGGAAGATATTCCTGGAGACGACTGAACTGGAAAACGGCCTGTACACGCTGATGGTCGCGTCGATGAGTGCCATGGAAGATGAGACCAGCCCATGGGGCGACATGGTGGTCACGCAGATAATCGTGAGCAACTAGGGCCCTGTTCTTTCACTCCAGCCTCTTCATCACGTGCCAGCCGGATAGCACCGTTTAAAAGACTTTCTACACAAACGAGGGACTTTTTACATAAAAACCCGACTTTTTACACAGAAGCTACTTTATACACAAAGCCAACCCACCCGAAAGCTTTATAAACCCCCAATTTAATAAATATATAAATTAACTATTATTGAGTGATAAATTATAGAGGTGTTGGAAAATGATAAAAGACCAATACGGAGTTCAATGGGAAAGGGAAGTAGATCCAAACATGAGGATTAGAGCAGGGACGATGGATTGTACTAGACTTGTACCCAAGAAACCATGGTGGAGTGATAAAGTAGTAAAAGAGGATCCGATAACAGGCATTAGATATAAATCTGTATTTAAAGTACCTGAAGGCGAAAAGCCTATTATGGGAAGAAACTACGTTGAAAATATACCAGTAGGGGTCAGTGATGTTTTAGTGGAAAATTTTTTAGAAATACGTGACGGTATAAATAGTAATTTGAAAAATCTTAAAAGTTATTGGCAAAAAAAAGTCTTACCAACGTTAAGAAAAATAGGTTATAAAAGATAGGGGTGTTGAAATGGCTTATAAAATTCATAGAGCCGCTATAATATTAAAAGATGGATTATACGTTGGTGTGAAGTACCCGACTTCGGAGCTTGAAAAATTATGTTTAATTCATAAAAAAGAAGACATTATTGAACCCTTTCAAAGTCAAAATTTAAAAGAATTAAAAAGTATGGTCAATAAAAGAGGGTCAGATATTTCAAAAGAAGATGGAATACCTTATATATCCAATCTGTAATATTTTATTTTTTTTCTAGCTCAAAACTAGCTTGCCCGTATTTTTCGAAATCTTTCGTGATTTCTTCCCCGATCGTTCTGACCTTGTTTTCAATGTTTTTGTAGTTCTTCCCCTTTCCTTCCAGAATGTATTTGGGAGCGGATACGTATTGAACGTTCAACCCTTCCTTTTTGGCTTTTGCCAGGACTTTCTTTATCAGTTCGATCCCGTTAGGTTCGTACGTTACGAGTTTCAACCGTCCCTTAACAATGAACGTTTTTTCAGCATAATTCTTTTTCGCGATGTCGGTGATCGCTTCCGCCCATTTCTTCGAGAGACCTTTACTCGTTAGGAGTTCAGGAGATTTAAGCGAAAACTCGAAAACCTTCGTAAGTGAGCCAAATTCCTCGATTAACAGATCCCCTATCTCCTTCTTTGTCTCTTCGAGATTCTTACCTATACTCTTGCCGACCATTTCAAGCAATTTTTCCGCACGCCTTTCGCGCTTGAACTCGTTCAGCTTCCTTGCGGTGTCTTCCCTGTGGACCCTTTTGAGCGAAAGGGAAATGCGATCAGGATGGGATTCCATCACCCTGCATACAACGTATTGCTTCTCCTTTACGAATTCGCGTATGTCGCGAACCCATCTGGAGGCAACTTCTGAGACATGGATCAGTCCTGTCGTGTCGTATTCAATAATGTAGGCTATCGCTGAATGGGGGTTGATTTTCGTAATTCTACATACAACGAATTCATTTCTTTTCGGCAGTCTTTTCTTCATGCTCAGACCTCTAAAACATTCTCGCTTTTAATCTTCGCTTTTCCACCTGTAGGTTCCGCGAGAACCTCCCCGCATACCAAACATTTAACAACACTCGCAGATTTTTCAAATACAACCTGCTCATTTTTGCATTTCTTACACTTCACTTTCAAGAATTTGGAAACCATGATATCACTTCTTACCTTCCTTTCCCTCCCCTTTCGTTTCTTCTTCCTTCTCAGCAGGTTTCTTCTCCTCAACCTTCTCCTCTTCCGGCTTCGCTTCCTCTGCTTTCTCTTCAGGTTTCACTTCTGGCTTTTCACCTTCTGCGGGTTTCACTTCTTTAGGTTTTTTGACCCTTTCCTCCCTTCTCTTTATTACCTCGAGTTTGTCTTTGGGGATATCATCCTTCTTGGAGTAAACGAATACCTTCAGTTTCGATTCTCCTTTACCTTTAATCGAGAAAATCTTGTCGATAAGTATCATTTCCTTTTTCGCCCTCAAGGCTTTTTCTAGGATTGGAAGGATTTCCTTCCTGGGCGGGGTGGGCTTTCCAGCGTGTTCGAACACCGCATGCACTTCCTCCCTTTTCAGCAAGGGATTCTTTTTCTGCTCAAGTATTTTCACGGACATCATTTCACCCACAAAGCGTATTTTCCAGGAGCGGTTATTCCTAGCAATTTCGCTACCTCAGACTCGTTCGGGTCGTTTATTACGATTACGCCCTTCCACGTTTTAGTGAAATCTTTCGTTCCACAGGCAGGACATTTATCTTCAAGAACGAATCTCTTGCAGTGCTTGCAGACCTTTTCTTTCTCGACCATTCTCTCCCCTTCATTTCTTTTTTGCCGGTTTCTTAGATGGCTCTCCCTTTTTCTTCTCCTCCTTTTTATACCAGTCCAGCGATCCAAGTCCAGCCTGCCTTGTAGTTAGACCGATTTTGTACTGGTTCTCGGCCATGGAAACCGATATGATTCTTGCGAAAACCACAGACTTTTCCTTTACCCTCCTCTTTGTTTTCTTGCCTGTGAACATCATGTTTTTAGGGTCATACGAAACGAAATCGTCCATTAACTGTGAAACGTGAACCATCCCGTCCACAGGACCGATCCTAACGAAAATACCGAACTCCGTTACGTCTATTACTTCTCCTTTGATCAGCTCATGCTGCTCTGGGATGTAAGTCAGCACTTTGAAATCCACGGGATAGTACAAAGCTCCGTCACCCGGGAGTATTATCCCTTCTCCAATCTCATCGGCGGACAGCACAGACAGAATAACGCCTAGATTTTTGTCTATGGAGCCTTCAAGCTTCTCCTCCAAACTCGCTTTCACCGCATCCTCCAGGTTCATCCCGAATTTATCTGGTGAAACCCGTATCTTATCACTCACATCGAAAATCTTGTACATAAGGATCACTCAAATATTATACACTGTTGTTAGGTTATATTTATAAGATTTTAATTAAAAACCTTTACCTCTATATTTCTAGCAAAACACATATGTTCGGCTTTAATATCGCAACCTCGCAGAAAAATTCTCTCAGCCCTTTCGTGGAGTTTATATCCGTTAGGTCGATCCGAGTTCCATCAAGATTTAACATCCAGTCCATTGTTTCGTTTTCGGATATCCCATATGAAAGGATTATATAATCCTTGAACTCCCTTGATTCCACAAAACCCTTATATATTCCCTCTTTTTCCGAACATTCAATACAGGACTCGTTGTAGAAATATTCTATTAGGACCTTTCCGTCCCTTAGGATACCAACCCTTTCTTCAGGGGTGAGCGTTCTATTCAAAACATTCGGAAGCTTGACAGGACCTGGCCCTTCCGGCCTGTAACTCATCATGGCGAACCCCATCATACTCGCAACCATTATGAACCCTACAAATATCGCCATAAGCCTCTGTTTCGCAACCCTTTTCATTTACTCACTTCCCCATTCGGAATAAGAATCTTATATTAAATATAGATATAAACTTTATCCCGCAACAAACCTTATAATTTTTAGACACATTTATTTCTATATGGTTTCTCCCGCTAGATTGTGCATAATCTGCAAGGGCTCTCGGAACCTCTGCGGATGGAGGGTTTGCCCTTTGTATTCCAGAATCAAGGTAATCCCAAAAATACAGGAAAACCTCAAGAAGGAATTCTTCGGACCTTCCACTTCGGTGTTTGTGGGGCATAATTTTTACCCGAATGTTTACGTGGGACCGCTAGCCTCGCTTGACTCCAAAAACCTCGAAACAATCGATTCTCCGCAGGAGTGGTTCGGGAAGCCCTACGGCGAAATCATACGCTTTCGTTCTCTTGTTCTGCGATCGAAATCCAGGGAAAACGTGTTCTCGAGATCAAAATTCATTGAGCAGAACCAAGAGCTTTCCCTCGCTAGAAAACCGACGGATGTTGAACTTGCATTCAAGAAGATTCCTAAGATATCTTTCGAATATTCCGACATCACGCAACCCATGGGACCTTCCGGATCCCTCGAAAAGTTCAGGGTAACGGAAAATCCTGCAATACCCAGAAAAACCGAAAAAATTGTGAGTGATGAGCTGAAGGCAGAAGAATCAGGATTCACGTTCTACAGATATGGGGAAGATGTTTACAGGATTTCGACCATACTCTCTTCAGGTATACTGGGTCTGGAGAAGAGCAAAAAACTCGTTCCAACAAGATGGTCGATCACGGCAGTGGATGACATGATCTTCAGGAATCTTGTTAAAAAGGTGAAAGAATGCGAACAAATAAATGACTATCTGGTTTTCTCGAGCGAATACTTGGACAATCACTTCGAATTTTTGCTGATGCCCGGGAACTGGGAGTTCGAGAATTTCGAGGCCTGGTCTCCTGGGTCAACATGGTCTTTCAACCTGAAAAAAACCGAAATCCTAGAGGAATACGAACCCTTTCACGGAAGGAAGTCCTACGCTAGCTTACATGCAGGTGGATACTACGCCAGCAGGCTTGCTGTGATCGAATACCTTCACAAAATAAGGAAACAGGCACGCGTTGTCGGATTCCGAGAGATACATGAAGGTTACACAATTCCTCTTGGGGTATGGGTTGTACGGGAGACCGCTAGGAATGCGTTCCTTTCGAAACCTTGGAGATTCCATTCGCTTAGCGAAGCATTGAAACACATAGATTCACGCTTACGAACCTCCGTTAGCGAGTACGTCAAAAAAAGCGTTATACTGAGACAAAGAAGATTGGAGGATTTCAAGACTTTTTAATACTTTTCCTAAATATTACCTATGTCCCAGCAGAAAATGCAGAGGATACTGGAATTCCTTAGGAAAATATACGGCAAGAAGATAGAGGAAAGAATGGAGAGGAATCCGGACCTTTTCGAACTTCTCGTGACCACGATACTTTCGCAGAGAACAAGGGACGAAAATACGTCACTAGCGAGCGAACGTTTGTTCTCGGTGGTGACGACCCCTGAGGAAATCCTGAAACTCGAGGATAATGAACTCGAGGAGATTATAAAACCTTCCGGGACCTTCAGGCAAAAAGCGAAAAGGATAAAGGATCTGTCAAGGGTTTTGATAAAGGATTACAGGGTTTCTTTCCCTAGAAAACGTTCGGAATTGTTAACCCTTCCTGGAGTCGGTTTTAAAACAGCGGATGTTGTACTTTCCTATGGTCTCGGAGAACCAGTGATAGCGGTGGACGTGCATGTTGAAGTGTGCTCCAAAAGACTGGGATTCGTTAGGAAAGAGGCGAAGTACGAAGAAATACGAACGACTCTCGAAAACCTCGTTCCTAAAGAGGAAAGGTTCTTGGTCAACCTCGGTTTCGTGAACTTCGGAAAGGATACGTGCAGGACGAGAAATCCGAAATGCGAGATCTGCGAATTAAATGAGATATGCGATTTCTACCTTTCCAAAAAGAAGTCCGTATGAAGTAAAAAGTGATGCTATGATTTACTTACAAAATACAGAACTTCATTACCCTTTCACACAATCTCTGACCTTCAAGATCATAATAGTGAATGTGATAGTCTGGATTATTCAATTGATTTCATATCCCCTGGTTAATGCCCTCTTCGCGTTGAAACCGAGTTTAGCTTTATCAGGCTATGTCTATCAATTCTTAACTTACATGTTTCTCCACGCGACCTTCGTTAACACAATTCAGGGCGTGATGATATACCCTTATCATATCGCTATCAATATGCTGATACTCGCGATATTCGGCTTCCCCCTCGAGCAGACTTTGGGGAAGAAAAGATTCATAATTGTCTACGTGGTTTCGGGTATAGGATCCGCGATGTTCTATATCTCGATGATGGCTTGGCTGATGGGGGCTTATGACATAAGCCTTATAGGAGCATCCGGGGCGGTTTTTGGAGTGCTAGCTGCCTACGCCTTCAAATATCCTAAGACATGGGTCTATTTTCTTGGTTTGATTCCCATGCCGGCCGCGGGCATGATAATCTTCTTCCTGATAGAAGAGACATTCTTCGGGATCATGGGCCTTGAACCGGGGGTGGCGAATTTCGGTCACGTGGGAGGCATAATAACAGGTCTCCTTATCATGGCTTTCTGGAAGATCAAGGAAAGGGAAAGAAAGGGATTGGGGGAGAGGGATTTCGAATACATCTGGGAATAACCTTTTTACCCAAAAAAGTTAAGTTACCCAAAAATGTTATGAAACCCAATCCATTTCCCATCGGATATAATTTATTTAAATACGCTGTTTTCAATACTACATTACTATGAAGAGGGTAGCCCCAGCAACTAGGACCGAGAAGGTCACGTACGCGATACGTGACGTTGTAGTGGAGGCGAAAAAGCTCAAGGCACAGGGGAAGAAAATTCTCCATTTGAACATAGGAGATCCGAACGCTTACGATTTCGTTACGCCACAACACATAATAGAGGCTGCCCACAAGGCAATGCTAGCGAACCTGAACGGCTATGCTGATTCTGCTGGGGTGGATGAGGCGAGGGAAGCGATAGTGAAAGAAGCGGAGAGATTGGGCGTAAAAACTTCAAAGGAAAACATTCTGATAACAACGGGCGTGAGTGAAGGGATCGAACTCGCAATGAACTCTCTTCTAAATCCGGGAGAGAACGTTTTGACCCCTGTCCCAGGATATCCTGTTTACATAGCGATAGTTCACAAGATCGGAGCCGCCCTTAACCAATACCTAACCTCCGAAGAAAACGAGTGGCAGCCCGATTTGGATGACATGCGAAAGAGAATAAACGAGAAAACTAGAGGAATTATAATAATCAACCCGAACAACCCAACGGGTTCTTTGTATTCGAAATCCACGCTGGAAGAGATAATAGATTTAGCGAACGAGCACGACCTCATGATATTTTCGGATGAAATCTACAACAAGATTTTGTTCGACGGGGAAAAACATCACCCTACCGCATCCCTAGCGAATGACATGCCTGTTCTAACCTTCAACGGGATGTCGAAGAACTACATCGTTCCGGGCTGGAGGGTTGGATGGATAATTTTCAGCGGGCCCGAGGATTCGATTAAGGATTACAGGGAAACGGTTTTCAAGCTGGCGAGAGCAAGACTTTGCTCCCCTGGCCCTTTCCAGTACGCCATCAAGCCAGCGCTGGAAGGTCCGCAGGATCACATAAAGGACATGAACAAACGTTTGCAGGAAAGACGAGACCTGATCTACAAAAGATTCAACGAGATCGAGGGCTTCTCCTGCACGAAACCGAGAGGAGCTTTCTACGCTTTCCCTAAGATCGAGCTCGATGTAGATAATGACAAGAAGTTCATTCTCGACCTTCTTTACAAAAAACACATACTCGCTGTCTTTGGGACAGGGTTTGGTTATCCGAAGCCCGATCACTTCCGAATCGTATTCCTACCACCACTCGAAATCCTTGAGGAATCCTTCAACAAGCTAGAGGAATACGTGAAGGAGAATTACAAGTAATCCTGTAAAACATTCTACCTTATGAGCAGTTTTGCCTGTTCAGGATCGTACTTCCAGCCCTTAGGAAGGATTCCCTTCCGAATGTAGTATCTTACAAGCCTTCGAATTTTCGATTCGGTGAGTTCCAGCCCTCGATAGGACTGGTAGTCTCTCTTGTTCTTTTCCAAATGGACTTTGAGCTCGACCGCTCGTTTGAGAAGGTTGAAGAGGTCTTCAGGAAGTTTGGAGTAAAGGTTGTTATCCTTTATGATCTGGCTGATCGTTTTCTTCGTGACAACCTTGACAGAAGGAATCCCGTACTGATCCCGAAGGATTACACCTATCTTCGCGCTCTGCATACCCTGCTTTGCGTATTTGATCACGAGATCTTCAATTTCCTTTGGTTTGTAGTCTACCCATTTCGCGACCTTTTGTTTTGGTTTTTTCGAACCCGACTTCCCTTTCTTCCTTGAATACATCCGCGCCATATACAACGACCTTATTACTTATGTAAATGCGACTTTTTGCGACGCATACTTTGTATGCGTCAATCGAAATCCAAGAACAAGCGCAGATAAACGGATACAAGCTAGCCGCTCGAACTGGCTTGTTCTTAATGATTATAGTGAAGGGGAATATTTAAAAAGTTAATTGCGGAAAAGCGAATGGGAATTCTAAATTTATAGCAATTCTTACCAATTAATATTTATGAACGGCCCTTCTCTTTTCAACATAATTGACATGCTCCCCCAGATGCTTTTCATACTTCAAATAATCATGTATTTCGTTCTGGCATGGGTTTTCGGTTCTTTAGCTTTCCGTGGTCTCCACAAGAAAATCCCATTCGCTATATGGACAGTATCGATGTTCGGGGTAGGTTTCCTTTGCCTGATAATTGGAACCGTCCTCCGTAACTACATGTTTTTCTTTCAGGGAACGATATTCCAGACAATTCAGATGGACATGTTTCTTGGAGGGTTGTTAGGAGCGATAATCATCGCAGCTGCATTTCATATGATAACGCGCAAGGAAAGGGAGGAGGGTAAAGGAAGCACGACGAGGAAATTGCAGGAGAGAGTTTCGCTTCTCGAAGGAATTCTCTTGAAATACAAGATCCCCACCCTCAAGGAAGACGAAGTCAGGAGAACGGCGGAAACCCTTGTCCCTGGTTTCACAACAAAACAGGCAAATCTGAAGGACACAGACTGGGAGATCCTCCTGGAAAGGGGTGATAAAAAGGCAGCGGTGATCATGGGGGCGTATACAGGAGAGGTGAAGAAAATCGAACACTTGGAGGAGAAGGGATTGCTTTCGGACCCTGTAAGAATAATCGGAATCGCAATGATTATATTCCTGGTCGCGTTCTCGATTTTAAACTTCAGGGGATTCCCGACCATGCTGGAAAGTGTGGCTTCGTTCCTCGGGATGAGCCCTGAGCAGTTTAACATGTTAATAGGAAATGAAGACCTGCCTGAGGGTTGCGTATCGGCATCACGCTTATTGATGAAACACGGGATAAGCATACTTGGTGGAGCGGGTTCCTATTCCAACGAAAACGTAAAGCAGATTATAGAGAGCGAAACAGGGAGGGATGTTGTCCTTATGCACCAGACAGATTTAGGCGGAGAGGACTACATTATTTCGGTAACCCTCCCCGAGGGCATGGATACATCCACCATGACGAATCAGGAGATGTTGGAAAGTTCTGAGATATGCTCCTCCACAGAGGAAATGCTCTGCAACTGTGTAAAAATACCGGACATCAACGTCCCAACGGGATTCATAATCGCGATTTAGTCTAAACTTTCTTAACCACGTGTTTCGAACCGCAGGCCTCGCATTTGAGAAAAAGGTAACGATCTTCCTTCATGAATTTCGTATCGGGCTTGCCGCAGTCAGGACATAAGACGTACTCCTTCATGTAAAGCTCAATCTTCTTGTCCACAACATCCGACCTGAACCTCCCTTGAACAATCAACCTGTTCCCTTTCAATTCCCCGGAGGTCGCGAGTTCTTTCAGGAGAAATTTCTGCAAGTGGTCGGGCTTCCTCCTAAGGGAATTCGCTATCTCCACGAAATTGGTTATGATTGTTCGGGCACCAGCTGGCAATACGCTTGCTTTCGGCATTTGAAACCTCTCACCCGATTCCGATTTTTCCGGGAGCTTGCCGAATGCCTGATCCAGAAGTTTTTCGTAAGACTGCATAACTAAAACTAACGAAGGAAGGATTTAAATTAATTTTCAGAAATCATTTCTTTTCGAAATCTTCAAGAAGCTTCCTCTCGTCCGGGGGGAGCTTCGCTTTCAACTTGTTCAGAACCTCGAAATCCTTTTCTTTCATCACGGTTTCTAAAGTATCACCCTCGCTTATCTGCCTACCGATCGTCACCCCTTCAATCGAAACAGCCACCTTCTCCCCGATCTTCGCCTTTTCGATGTTCTCCCCTTCTGATTGCAGTTCTTTCACTTCCCCTATAACCTTCTCTTTTTTCCTAAGTTTATACCCTGGTTTTATCGTTCCTCCCAACACTTCAACTCCGAATATCGCGGGCTTTGATTGCCTGAAGACGTAACCAGGTAGAATCTTTACCCTTCCTGGATGTGTTACGCTTTCTAGAAGTTGAATTTCGCTCCTTTTCTTCTCTTCTTCCTCCCATTCTTGGTACTCTTCTATCAGTTTGTAAATTATATCCGATTTGAAGATCTTTACCCCAAGCTTTTTCGAAGCTTCCAAAGCGTCAGGAAGGAGTTCGACGTGAAACGCGAATATCACTGGTTTCTCCATCCCCGAGCTTTCCATAACATCCGCCTTCAGAACATTCCCTACCTTGGCTTTCCTTATAGGGATTTTCAAATCACTGAGCGCTTTTATCAAACCTTCCAAGCTCCCGAGCGTGTCCGCCTTCAGTATGATCCCTTCGTTCTCGGTCTCTATTTCGACCTCTTCTATCTCCTTCTCTATATCCTCCTTCGCCCTCTCCACGTCCTTTTCATCCGTAACGAACCTAACAGGCGATCCCGCTATCACGTTCTCGAGGTTCGTGGCGGAAATCTTCACCCCTGAGGCCGCTGATACTTTTTCGATAGATCTAAACGTCCTTTCAACCCTCATCTCCTTCAGGGGTTCTGGTTTTAACAAAGCCTTCACCTTCGTTGTCACGATATCCTTCCCTCCGATTACGAGAGTGTCACCCTTGTTTATAACCCCGTCATAAAGTATCACATCTATTGTCTTTCCCAAACCCCTGAACTCCTTAACCTCCAATATCGTTCCCTTCCCCGTTTCTTTCGAAACCTCCAATCGCTTTTCGAGGTATTTCTGAGCAAGGCCCGTGATAACCATTAAGAGGTCGGGTATCCCCTCACCAGTCACGCCGGAAACAGGGACAATACATACTTCTTTCGCGAAATCCTCCACGCGATCGTAGCGTTCGGATTTCAACCCCTCCTCCCCAAGTTGTCCAACGATCCTGTAAATCTTCTCCTCTATCTCGTTTTGCGCGCGCTCATCCTGCTCCTTGAAATTCGGAAGGAAACAAACATTCTCCTCCGAACGCCAGCCAAGAATCCTGTCGATTTTCGTGGCGGCCACCGCGAAAGGTGTTTGGAATTCCTTCAGAAACATCAGGCTTTCTGAAGTCTGCGGCTGGAAGCCCTCGTTTATATCGATAACCAAAACAGCGAGATCCGCTATGCTACCCCCACGTTTTCGAAGGGTTGCGAACGCTTCGTGACCAGGTGTGTCAATTATGAGCAGACCGGGTATCTTAACATCCACGCCCATTTTTTTCACGAGATCCCCACATATCCCGATTACGTTCTTGATCGGGATCTCTGAAGCTCCTATGTGTTGTGTGATCCCGCCAGCCTCCCCTGGAGCGATAGCGCTTCCCCTGATCTTGTCTAGCAAAGTCGTCTTCCCCGAATCCACGTGCCCGAGCACGCTTATTATTGGCTGTCTGATAGGCATAGCAATCACTCTACTATTTTTTAATAATTATTAAATTGTTGTTTTATAAGAACTTGATTCTTTCAGATATAGTCCCTACTTTTCAGGAAATCTTTAACTTTCTCCTCTGCTTCCCTTTTATTTGCTGTTTTGACCTTTGCGATTATTTTACCTTTATCAAAATCATATGAAAATTTGATATCGTGAACGAGATCGAAAGATTCGTCTTTAATTCTAATTTCTGAGCGAATAAACCCAAGATAATGAACACCCTTCCCGTATTTGTTCAAAACATCCGGAACTTCTGCCTTGAATGTCATTTCGAAATCTTCCATTCTATCGAATTGGAATTTAATTTTATATTTCTGTTCATCAACCATTAACTATGCTCACAGACGAGACAATTCGTAGGATCTTCGAGGAGGAGAAGAATTCGCAGGGGCTCACGAAGCTCCCTGATGATTTCTTTGAGCAGATAAGGGAATACCTTGAGAAGAAATCGAAGTTGATAAGGGATGAAGCAGACCAGTGGTCTCTTGACTCGATAAAAAGACGATTGAGAACGATATTCGAGC
>CAYFVC010000019.1:0-4644 GCA_964346665.1 uncultured archaeon | reverse complement strand
ACTAAGAGACCAGATTATGTACATCATCCCGAGAATACCTACAATCAGTAAAGCCCATAGCCATGCTGCTAACCACGAATATACCCAATCATTGAATGTCCATTCTTGAAAGGCAATGTTCCACTTACCATAAATCCACACAACAGCTAACCATACCAATCCAACAAAAAACGAAAAACCACTGTCTTCTGCTGATTTACGACGTCGGCCCTTCCCTTCGTACTCTTTCCGTTCTTTCCCTGGCAGTTTTTTGTACCACAGGAAATATATTATCAGTACTACAGGAATTGTCCAACTTCCTACAAAGACAAGCTCCCATAGAATCACATTTAAAATAAATATGACACAATAGCCGACGGTCCATTGTCCAAGCGCAACCGGCACGAGCCCTGTTGCTTGTGCATCAGCCACAACCCAAAGAAATACAAAAATCGCTACAATGGCAGCTATTGCAGCCCCCCCAATCATTAATAATGTCGGTTTCCAATGTCTTCTCAGAAACTTTTTCCATGCTTCATCGCATGGCTCTTCACTAGTTTTCATATAACCTAAAAATTATCTTTGGGGTTTATAAAATTATGTCTCAAAACTATCCAAGTCGGCGCATCCTTTTTGAATTAATTTAAACCCGCTAAGCAATTATTGGTTTATGGGTCTTGAAACTTTTTTGTTAATACTGCTAGCGACGGTCATAAACGGATTTGTAGGTCTTATAGGGGTTCTAACGCTATGGATCAGGGACAAGTCTCTTAGAAAGATTCTTATCATACTCGTTGCCTTCTCTGCTGGCACTTTGTTAAGTGGGGCGTTCTTCCACATGCTGGCTGAATCTTTGGAGGGAATGGAGGTCATGACTGCATTCGTATACCTTCTCACAGGTTTCATTTCGTTCTTCCTGATAGAAAGGGTTCTCCACTGGCATCACTGCCATGAGGGAAGGTGTGATGTTCATCCATTCACTCACCTTATACTGATCGGAGACGGAATACACAATTTCATTGATGGTTTGGTGATAGCAGCGAGTTTCATGGTCAGCATAGCGTTCGGATGTGTTACCACCCTTATAATAATACTTCACGAAATACCGCAGGAACTCGGGGACTTTGGGGTTTTAGTGTACGGAGGTTTCGAAAAAATTCGAGCGTTAGGATTCAATTTCCTTGCCCAGCTCACATGCGTTATCGGGGGAATTGTAGGATTCTTCCTTTTGTATACACCAGAATCGATCTCATTCCTCCTGCCTTTTGCCGCGGGCGGTTTCATCTACATCGCGTCTTCTGACCTTATTCCCGAACTCCATAAGGAAGAAGACCTGAAGAAATCCATGTTATCCTTCGTTTTCTTCATAATAGGGATATTTTTCCTGCTGGGGATCAAGCTCCTTTTCGGGGTATAGTGTGATTAGTATGAAAAATGCTGTGATATTGCTGGCGGTTATGGTAGTGATTGTTGTTTCCGGATGCGTGACAGATACAGATCAGGATCTCGTTTTGGAAAATGAGGGGAGGATAGAACAGCAAGCGTGTTCGGCGAGGAATCTTGAGTATAAGATAATCATTCTGGAATCGAAATACTGCGGGGCGTGCAGGATCGCTGTCCCGAGATTAGAGGAGATCGAGCAGGAATTAAACACGAGTTTCATATTCCTTGACCTGTCCGAGGAAGAGAATGTGGAAAGGATGAAGGAATTCAGGATAGTCCCGCATTACACGCCTACGGTCCTGATAGGGTGTGATGTTTACATAGGGGCTAAGGATAAGGAAGTTTACAAACAGGCAATAGAGGAATTCTTGGGGTAATTCTGGTATAGCAATTTTAAAATCTATTTAATTCAATTTGTGCAATAATTACTATAATCGTTGTTAAGGTTGGGGTTCATGTCAAATCCTGATGTTCTTGAAAAGGAAGGAAAAACTGTAGTTCTTCTCGGGAACGAGGCGATAGCGAGAGGAGCGTTAGAAGCGGGAATAGGTTTATCCGCTTGCTACCCTGGAACGCCCAGTTCGGAAGTAGGAATCACACTTTCCGGGGTGGCGAAAAAAATGGGCTTCTATTTCGAATGGAGCACGAATGAGAAGGTCGCATTCGAAGTATGTGCGGGAGCCGCATATTCTGATGTGAGATCGCTCACAGCGATGAAACATTTCGGACTGAATGTGGCAAGCGATTCTGTTTTCCCTGTGATATTCACTGGGGTGAGGGGAGGCCTTGTAATAATGGTGGCGGACGACCCTCTTGGACATAGCTCTGCTCAGTCCGAGCAGGATACGAGGTTTTACGCGAGGATGGGGAAGATCCCCACGCTCGAACCCTCCAACCCGCAGGAAGCAAAGGACTTCACGAAATTAGCGTTCGAAATCTCCGAGAAGTACGAAATCCCCGTTATTGTCAGGACAACCACGCTGGTTTCCCATTCAGCAGGGACCGTGAAACTCGGGAAGATAAAGAAACCGAAAACAAAAGGGAAGTTTGTGAAGGATTTCGACAGGTTCTACAACATACGTCCGAACCTCCAGAAGTTGCACGCGAAATTGATCAAAAAGCTCGACATGATAGAGAAAGAATACGAGAATTTGAATAATATAGAAGGCCAGGGGAAGATAGGTATAATAGCCAGTGGGGTTTCGTACGAATATTTGAAAGAGATTGAAGAAATTGGCAAGCTTCCGGGTGTGAAGATAGGGAAACTGAATTTAACTCACCCAATTTCGAAAAACTTCGTAACGAATTTCATAAAGGATTTGGAGAAGGTCGTAATTCTTGAGGAGCTTGAGCCTGTGGTGGAGAATTTTGTTAGAGGGGTCGCGAAAGATATAAATCCGAATCTTGAAATTTTTGGTAAAAACATCTTGCCGAGGGTTGGGGAATACACACCTGATATACTCCTTCAGGCTCTGGCTCCTATTTTGAAAATAAAAAGCCCTGATTTCAGTAAACATGAAAGCCTTTTGAAAAAGATCGAGCTTCCAGCGAGAAAACCTGTTTTCTGCCCAGGATGTCCGCACAGGTCGACCTTTTATGCGGTGAAGGAGGTCTTAGGGGAGGATGCGGTATGGGCTGGCGACATCGGGTGTTACGTTCTCGGGATATTCGAGCCCTTCGAAATGCAGGATTTCGTTATTTCAATGGGTTCGAGTCTGGGGGTGACACATGGGATAAAAATGGTCAGCGGCCAGAAAGCTGTCGTTTTTATAGGGGATTCCACGTTCTTCCATGCGGGAATGCCTGGGCTCGCTAACATGAAGGTTCACGGGACGAAACCCTTGGTTGTGATACTCGACAACGGGATAACAGCTATGACAGGTCACCAGCCGCATCCAGGAAGCGAATTCACCGGAATGGGGGAGAAGAAGACCCCGATTAAGATAGAAGATGTTGTGAAATCTTTCGGTATAAAGAACGTCCGCGTGGTGAACGCGTTCGATCAGAACGGACTACAATCTGCTGTTAAGGAGTTTTCAAAAAGCGGAGAGCTGAGCATTATAATTTCGAGGGGTATATGTAGGCTTCTCATGAAGAGGGTGGTACGCTCGAAAGGAGGGGGATTCATAACATATGAAGTGGTTCCTGGAAAAGAAAGGAACTGTTTTGATATTGTTGAGGAATTTGCATGCCCAGCAATAATCAAGAGAGGAGATAAGGTATTCATAAGGGAGGACATGTGCTGGGGCTGCGGTGTATGTTCACAAATAGCTAAAAAAGGTTCGATAGTTCCAAAGAAGAGGGAGAAGAAATGATGTACAACGTGTTGCTAACAGGGGTAGGAGGAGAAGGGGTTTTGGTCACATCGGTTATTGTTGCGAGAGCCGCTGTTCACGAAGGTTACAATGTGAGGGGAACCCAATTCCATGGTTTAGCGCAGAGGGGTGGATCGATACCCACGTACGTGAGGTTCGGGAAAGAAGTTTATTCTCCTTTGATCCCCAGAGGGCAAGCAGATCTGATACTCGGTCTCGAACCCCTTGAAGCCGCAAGGGTCTGCTACTACGCGAGCAAGGAGAAAACGAATTTCGTTGTTGACACGTACCCTGTCAAGCCAGTGTACTGGAACATCCACGGGCATATTTACCCCTCGAACGAAAAGGTAAAGGAAATTATCGAGCCCTTCGCCAAGAAACAAGTTTTCGTGGACGCCTCAAACATCTGCGAGAAAAAGTTCGGAGACCCGATTTTCGGTAATGTGATGGCGATAGGGGTTGCTATTTCCTCGGGCATGCTCCCGCTTAGCGAGAAATCCATCATAGAGGCGATAAAGAGAACCGTGAGGAGGGGATTCGAAAAGAACATGGAAGCGCTCAAGATGGGACTGGAGTTCAAGGGTTAGTATGAATAAGAATACAATTATCATTTTGGTAATAATTCTTATTTTGATTGTCAGTTATTTCGTGTTTTTTTACAGAAGTGATTTCCAATTATGTCTAGGACCACGTATGTGCACTGCAGATATCAGGTACATGTGCAACCCCGTGACAGGTGAAACTAAAAATCTTCCAAGTTCATGCGGATGCGGCATCGATGCCGGTGTTCTTTCTCAAAGAGGTTGGGTCGATTGCCCTGAAAAATTAATCTAATAAAAAACAAACCCGTAAAATGAACCTTTAAGTTTTTGTTCGGATTTTTCGCTAAACAAGAAAAGAAATAAAT
>CAYFVC010000018.1:0-3637 GCA_964346665.1 uncultured archaeon | reverse complement strand
TCTTGTTCGAAACTAATACCAATGGGATGTTCCTCGCATCGAGGTTCCCGAGGATCGTGATGTTGACCTGGTTTATAGGGCTCTTTGTGGAATCGAGGACGACGAGAACCATATCCATGTTGTCAAGCCATTTTATCGCCTCTATAACTCCCTTTGTCGCCTCTTTCGCTCTCTGTTTCGCATCCTTCCTTTTCATCCCGTATTTAACGAAATCCTCGAAGTCTATCTTTGTCGCTATCCCCGGGGTGTCCACGAGGTTGAATGTGAGTGATTTCCCGTTTTCCTTAACCGTAACCTTCTCCTTGACCTGGATTTCGCGGGTCTCGTGGGGAATCACGGAAACCTTTCCCAATTCCTCCCCCAGCCAGTCCATGCATATTCTATTAGCGAGCGTGGTCTTCCCTGAGTTAACAGGCCCGTACAGGCCGATTTTCACGTCCTTTTTCTTCTTGAAAATCCTCCTGAAAACAGAAGCGAACTTGTGTTTGATCTTCCTGAAGTGTCTAAGAACCATACACCAACCCTCAAAAACTTTGTATAATTATTGTAAAGAGGATATTTAAAATTTAGCAAAAAATGCGTCGGCCGGGATTCTCATTTGGACCTTTCTGGCCCACCGCTCTTTGCGACTTGCGTTGCGTCCGAAAAGAGTGGTGTTTGAACCCGGGTTACAGGCTTGGAAGGCCTGTGTCCTACCAGGCTAGACTACCGACGCATTGTTTCAAGGTCTAAAAGCCAAATTCGTCCTCTTCCTTTTTCTCTTTCTTCGGTTCCGCTGGTTTCTCAGATTCTTCTGGTGGTTTCTGTTCAACTGTTGCTCCAATGTTCGATTTTATCGCTTCCATTGTCTTGTCCAGCATTTCTTTCGTCATTTTTTTCGTAGGGAGTATGCTCTCAAGACTAGGAGGTCCCTCCGAAAGGAATCTAGGTATCACGTGGAAATGAGCATGTGGTATGACCTGACCTGCGGCGCGTTCGTTGCTCTGTCCGATCGAAATCCCATCCGCCTTCATTCCCTTCTTGACCGCTATCGCTATGCTCTTCACCACTTTGAAAAGTTCCGCTGCCTCGTTGTCCGGCATTTCCAGGATCGTTTCATAATGCTTTTTAGGGACGACTAGCGTGTGTCCCGGGTTCCTGGGGTTTATGTCCAGGAAAGCAAGGTGTTCGCTGTCCTCGTAGACCTTATCCGATGGTATCTCGCCCATCACGATCTTGCAAAACAGACATTCCTCCATACTTATACCTCGCCCTCTTTCTTTAAATATTTAGATGGACGCGTACTGCGTAAGCGTCTTTCGCTTTTTATGGGGCCATTGGGATTTGAACCCAAGTCTGAGGCTCCCAAAGCCCCGATGCTTTTGGCACCATTCCCTTTCGAATGGCTAGACCAAGCTACACCATGGCCCCGATAGTAAAGATAGAATGTTATTAAAATAAAAAGGTTATTTAATATACAAAAGCCTCAGTAGCTCAGTTGGTAGAGCGATCGCCTCGTAAGCGATAGGTCGAGGGTTCAAATGACAGGTAACATATGAAAATGCTTCAAAAGAAGCTTT
The DNA here is from genome assembly GCA_964346665.1 of uncultured archaeon. Classification (GTDB taxonomy): domain Archaea; phylum Aenigmatarchaeota; class Aenigmatarchaeia; order QMZP01; family QMZT01; genus JAZGEG01. Next base: position 2,078 of record CAYFVC010000018.1, on the reverse strand, counting down.
CCGTCTGCGAGTCCCTCCTGAGGCTCATATTTTTTAATCCGTTTTCCAATTTCTCATCATGAAAGAGGCGATGTTCTACAAAAAGCTGAAGGGGAAGAAAACTAAATGCGAACTGTGCCCTTGGTATTGTGTGAGAGAGAGTGGCAAAACTGGATATTGCGGGGTCAGGAAAAACAAGAACGGCAAGCTCTTTTCGTTGGTCTACGGTTTGCCTGTTTCTATCGCGATAGATCCTATCGAGAAGAAACCCCTTTTCCACTTCGCTCCCGGAACGAAAACCCTTTCGCTAGCGACAGTCGGGTGTAATCTCAGGTGTAAGTTCTGCCAGAACTTTGAAATCTCCCAAGAATACGGGCATGTTTACGGGAACGAGATGCTACCGGAGGAGGTCGTGGAACTCGCGAAGAAATACGGAGTTGAGGGTTTCTCATACACTTACACAGAACCGACAGTGTTTTTTGAATACGCCCTTGACATAATGAAGCTCGCGAAAAAGGAGGGATTTTACAACATGTGGGTTTCGAACGGCTACACGAATCCCGAGCCTATACGTACGCTCTCGAAGTACTTGGACGCGATAAATGTTGATATGAAGGGGAATGACGAGTTTTACAAGAAGATGTGCGGGGGTATTGGGATTTCACCAGTCCAAAAATCCCTGAAAGCCTACAAGGAAAACGGGGTGTGGATCGAGGTCACGAATCTGATAATCCCAACGTTCAACGATTCGGAAGAGGAGATCTCGAAACTAGTGGAATGGGTCCTTCGAAATCTCGGGAAAAAAACCCCTCTACATTTTTCAGCGTTCTTCCCCCAGTACAAGGTAACGAATATCTCCCCAACCCCTGTCGCCGCCCTGGAGAATGCCGTCAAGCTAGCGAAGGAGAAGGGTATGAAATGGGTTTACGCGGGGAACGTTTTCGGGAACAAATACGAATCCACCTACTGCTGGAAATGCAATTCGCTAGTTATCAAGAGGGTCGGTTTTTCAGTGGAAAACATCGAGGAGAAATGCCCTAAATGCGGGGAGAGCGTGGACTTGAAGGGAATGAATTGGTTGAAAAAATAATATAAGTATTGACAACCTAAAAGAACTATTGTGATCACATGGACAAAAAGATCGAGGAAAAAGTTAAGAAAAGAATGAAGGAAGGATGGATACGAGCGAGTTTAATAATAGAGGTTATGGCCATTTCGAAAGAAGCTGCCGAATCCGCTCTGAAAAAACACGTTGAGAGGATGGAAAAGGAAAAGAACATGCTCGTGTACAATAAAGATTTCCAAGAAGCGAAGGAGGTTGAGAAACCGCTTCCGAACATCCCGAAGGGGTTTTCTCATATTGTGGATGTCGAAATCGTTGCTGAGAATTATGACAAGCTCGTTTACATCGTTTTGAACTACGGGCCTTCAGCTATCGAAATCCTTGAGCCTGACAACATAAAACTGGATCTGGGCGAAGCGCAGGGGATACTGAATGCCCTCGCAGCTTTAATACACAGGTTCGCTGCAATGGGGGCCGGGGGCGTGATCGTTTCCACGTAGGTGTCGTAATGATAAAACTGAAAACCTGCAACATTTGCAAGAAAAAATTCAGAGCGAACCTTCCCGGAAGGCTGGAGATCGTCAAGAGAAAGGAAAAGGGCAAGGTCGAAATCTGGGTCTGCCCGAAATGCACGCCTGAAGTGAAAAAAAGACTGAAGGATCTGGATCTTATTTTCTAACTAATTTTAGACTAGAGTTGATTAACGATTTGAAATATATAATATTCTATATAATTTTTTAATTCATGCAATTCCGGGTAATTTTTGATAACTTGTTTTGACGCCTTTTTCACTACCTTTTCAGGTTTTTTATCCGGATTATAGCAGTCCGAGACTGCATGTTGAATTGCTGCTAAACCATTATCATATCTTTTCGTGAATTGAGATATATTACCCGCGTAACCCTTAACCACGCGTTCTGCCATGACTAATTTTCTGGGCTCTTTAAAAGGATTTGTCAATCCTGCCTCCAAACGTGAAAGAACCCCAAAAGCCTCTATGGATCTTTTGATTTCTTCTTGTGCTTCTTCTTTGGCT
>CAYFVC010000017.1:0-9354 GCA_964346665.1 uncultured archaeon | reverse complement strand
TGGGCGGTTAACGCGTGTTCATCGGTTCTCGGCTCGATTCTAGCGATGGTGATAGCGATATCATTCGGTTTCTCGCTAGTTCTGGTTCTGGCCGCAATAGTTTATCTAGCAGGATTGGGAATGATCCAGAAATTCTAACCTACCTTAGGATTTCCCCTGTCATGGGAACGAAACTCACGGTTGTTATGTGTCTCGTTTCGAGATTCCCTCCCATTTTCGTAATGAGGGTGAGGGTTTGGTAATATCTGATGGACCCCAAAGGGATTATTAACCTTCCGTTATCATTTAACTGCTCCAGGAGAGGTGGTGGGATATGATCCGCTGCGCAGGTTATCATTATTGCATCGTAAGGAGCATGCTTTTCCCATCCGAAGTAGCCGTCCCCGTTCTTAACTTTCACATTTTTATAACCTACTTCTTCTAATCTCCTCTCTGCTCGTTCTGCCAATTCCTTAACGATCTCTATTGTGTAGACTTCCCTAACGAGTTCGGATAGTATCGCTGCTTGATAGCCAGAACCCGTCCCTATCTCCAAGACCTTTTCATTCCCTTCCAATTCTAAACTCTGCGTCATAAGCGCAACGATGTAGGGCTGGGAGATGGTCTGACCGTAACCTATCGGTAATGGGTGATCAGCATAAGCCAGATCTTGGTTTTTCTTGCTGACAAACAGATGCCTCGGGACCTTCCCCATAACCTCCAATACCCTTTCGTTAGTTATATCCCTCGATTTCAGCTGATTTTCAACCATTGATTTTCTCGCAAGAACGAATTCCTCAGGCTCTGATATGTTCAGGGATTCGTTGTTTAGGGAATCAGCAGGGAAATCGGCGGGAAAGCTCATGATCACGAAAACTAACAAAGCCACGAAAATTAATATGAACACCCTGAAATTCAGTTTTGTAAACATCTTTTTAATATTTATCTTAAATTTTAATATGCCCAAAATTCTGCTCATACCCTTTGGAAAGATAGATAAAGAAATCCTAGAAGATATCCAGGCGAACATCTCTGAAACATTCAGATCCGAGGCTCGAATCCTTTCTGAAACCAAGAAAATCCCCGAATGCGAGGAAAGAGGGAACCAGCTGAACGCGGGGGATTTCATCCCGATTATTCAGAGCATAGTTAAAAAGAAAAATGTAGATTTTGGATTGGGTATAGTAGATCAGGATTTATACTCAGGGAATCTAAACTTCGTTTTCGGTATAGCCTATCTGAATTCGAGTGTAATTTCCCTGACCAGATTAAAATCAGAAAACAAAGAACTATTTTTTAAAAGGGCTGTTAAGGAGGCGGTTCACGAGCTTGGGCATTTATTCGGAATGGATCACTGCGAAAACCCGAACTGTGTGATGCATTTCTCCAATTGCTTGGAAGACACTGACATAAAATCAGAGAAATTCTGTGAAATTTGTGAAAGGGAGTTAAATGTTTGACCCGATTGAGCTTGCGAAAAAAACAGAGAAGATCGTGAGCAAAGGTTACGAAAGAAAATACTATCGATTCAGAGGTGCGAAGTTTTACGGAGGAATCGCTACGGGTGACTGCGTGGGTTGCTGTTTGCGATGTGTTTTCTGCTGGGGGTGGAACGTGATAAACAAGCCCGAAAGAACCGGGGAGTTCTATACGCCTGAACAAGTCGCTAGCAAACTGGTTTCGATCGCGGAGAAAGCGGGCTTCTCTCGTATAAGAATATCCGGGAACGAACCCACCATAAACAAGGAACATTTGCTAAAGGTGATCAAACTCATCCCACAAAACCTCCTGTTCATCCTTGAAACCAATGGAATCTTAATCGGTCACGACGAAGGTTATGCAAAAGATTTTGAAGAATTCAAAAACCTCCACGTGAGGGTCAGTTTGAAAGGAAGTGACCCCAAGGAATTCTCCAAACTAACGGGATCGAAACTTCAGGGATTTGAATACCAATTGAAAGCGTTAGAGAACCTTGAGAAATACGGAATTTCGTATCACCCCGCTGTTATTGATCTGGTTAAAAATTTGGATAGTTTGAATAAAAGAATAAAAGAGATCAGTCCCAATTTACCGAAAAAATTAGAAATAGAACCTTTGATAGAATACCCGCAGGTTACGGAAAGAATTAAAAGAATTTTGTGAAAACTTACTTATGAGAAAAATCATGATTGCAGGAGCCGGAATAGCAGGCCTAACAGCAGCTATCAACCTTGCAAAATCGGGTTTTGATGTGAAGGTCTACGAGAAAGAAAGGGACGTAGGATGCAGGTTCAACAATGATTTTCAAGGAATTGAAAACTGGACTACGGAGGAGAATGTTCTTCAGGACCTGAAGAAAATGAACATTAAACTCAATTTCTTATGCGTTCCTTACAAAGAATTCTCTTTCTATTCCCACGATCTTGAAAAGCACGAGCTCAACTCGAACAAACCATTTTTCTACCTCGTAAAGAGAGGAAGTTCAGAAAAAACTTTGGATCAAGGTCTTAAAGAACAGGCCTTGGACAACGAGGTTGAAATATTTTTCAACAAAGTGATTGATCCGAAAAATTCGAATATAATAGCAACAGGGCCGAGAAAGGTAGGAGGTGTTGCAAAAGGCATTACATTCAAAACGAACATCAAGGATATTGCCATAGGAATTCTCGATGATAATATAGCTCCAAAGGGATACGCCTATCTTTTAGTGAACAATGGTGAAGCAACAATGGCGACAGCTTTGTTTAAAAACTTCGAGAATATTCAGAAATTTTTGAAGAAAACAAAGGAAAAATACAGATCGGTTCTGGATTTTGACATAAAGGGTGAAAAAGAATTCACATCCTATGCTAATTTCTTTTTGAGGAGATCATGGACAGAAACTGGAAAATTAATTGTTGGTGAGCAAGCAGGATTTCAGGATGCACTGTGGGCCTTCGGGATGAGATATGCGATGGTCTCAGGGTTTCTGGCCGCTAAGAGTTTAACAGAAAATAAAGACTATGATATTCTGATCAGAGAAAATATCTCAGACAAAATGAAAACATCATTTTCAAACAGATTTTTCTTTGAAATCTTGGGAAACAGTGGCTACAAATTTTTCCTTAATAAAATCAAGAGCAAGAAAGATCCAGTGGGGTATTTAAGAAAACATTATAACCCTTCTTTTTCTAAAAAGATAATTTTCCCGATAGCTAGGCTAAAATTCAGAAACAGAATTTAAGATTCTTCAGGTTTTGGCTTTCTCCCTTAAGACCTTCCCCGCCTCCCTTATGAATTTCCTGACGTATTCCCTGTGCATGAGTATGTCCTGCTTGGAGAGATCGAGTATTTTCCCGTCCTTCACGACCTTTTTCATCTTCTCAAGCTCGCTAAACACCTCTAAATATTTGTCAGAGACAAGACCCGGTTTCACAACATGTTCCTCGAAATATTTACTTATCGATTCGCCCTTCTTGGGCATTTTGTTCATTGATTTCAGAATAGTGAGAATGGTTTCGGCCATGATGGCATAGGATTTTTCAATCAGGTTCTCACGCTTAAGGACTTCAACCCTAACGAGCGTTTTCTGCATCTCCTTGACGAATTTTTTCGACTTTTCTATCCACTGGTCGAGTTCACTTCCGGGTATGTTTTTCAGGTGTTTGTGCTCAACATCCTTCCTCCTGTTTATGACTCCCTCCAGCCAGTCCGCGTATTCAGGTTTCACGAGGTTCATCTCAACGAGCGTCTTCTTCATGGATTCAGCAGCATCAGAGGGTCTCGGAGGGGTTTTGCCCAAAAACATAAGAACAGCTTGCAAACTCTCGAGCATTGCGTAATAGCAATCCTCCGCAACCATGTACATCTTCGCGTTCTCCACCCTCTTTATCCTCTTCGGCGCCCTATCTATGTACTTCTCAACAGCTTCCTTCGAAGGCTTTATCTCCCCCATTTGGAGCAAACGCTTTATCGGAAGGAAGATATCCTTGTCAAATACGGGAACGCCCTCTCGTATGAAGTTGAAGACTATTGGGTGACCAATCCTAACCATGTTCCAGAACTCCGTAAGGAGGTAAGGTTGCTGTACGGACAGCTTATCTGACAACTTCTTCGCGATAACATCGAAGTCATCCTCCATTTGCTCTTTCACAGCCGGGGAAATTTTTTGTTTTGTGTCATCCACGATTATGAAAACATCTATATCACTTTCCTTCCTCCAAGAACCTCTCGCACTTGAACCGAACAGGACGACTGACTTTATCACGTTTCCATATTTCTTAAGGATTTCTTTTGTGAACTTCTTGATAATCTGAACCCTTCTCCTTTCCTCTTTCCCTTTGTCGAACTTCCTCTTCTTCGCTCTCTTTTCCTTAGCCATGTTTAAATAATTGAGCCGGCAATTTATAAGTTTAAAATAAACAGAGGTCAAATAATTAATTATGAAGCCAAAGCAAGCATTAGTTCTTCTTTCCGTCCCCTTCGCATGCTACCTTGTTTTCTCGTTATCCCTAGTTTCCGCCTACCAAATCGGTGAATTGCAAAACACAAAAGTGAAATTCATAATCGAACCCGTCCTAAAGATAGTTGACGATTTGAAGCCTATAAACTGCGGTTCCTCAGGATACATAACTTTTCATGCATATGTTGAGAACGTTTTGGAATTCGATATAGAAGGCATCGAAGCATTCGTGGAGGACACCTCAAGTGATGAAACCCATAACGTAACTTCCGCTCTCTCCTGCTTCCCAAAAACTAAACTCATAAGCAACCAGGAGATCACATGCAATTTACACGTTAGGGAATTGCTTTCTGAACTACCTTCCTGTCCGTTAGAAAAGGCAGAAAACAGGTTTTACCTGACTTTAGAAATCTCATACGGGGACAAGAAGGCGAAGATATCGAGTGAAAAAAGTTTCATACTCACAGAACCCGGGATAGAACCGAACCTTGAAATAAATTTCCGCATTTCTCATCCACCTTACCCGGTCCCCGAGATAAACTGCAAGACAGGGAGCGAAATAGACGTTCCGGTCGTTATAAAGCACGCTGAAACCCTATACGGGGATGTCACGTGGTCGTTTTCGGTAAACGAAACAAGTTATGGAGGGAATCTAATCGAGTGCGAAAAAATACTGAGCAGGGAGGGAGAGGGAATGGAGAATATATACTTATGTAACCTCGTGGTCTCAAGCACGGCCTTCCCTGTATGCGAAAGAGGCGAGGTAGAAATAGGGTTACGAGCGAAAACCGAGGATTACAACCTTTTTGGAAACTTCTCAACCACCACTATTTCAGAAGATCTCAACCTCGGGCTCAGCATATCAGGAATTGAAAAACTAGAATGCCAGATCATAGACGAGAACGGGACATGCGTTCCTAAGGAACCGCAACAAAACGTAACAGCGAGGATAACGGGAAACGTTCCAGCAGGATTGAGGGTTTTCGAGACCAGGTACAAGCTTGGGGATTCGAACATAACCATAACCCACTGCAAGAAGATCAGATACGACAAGTACGAATGCCTGACGTTCATAACGATTGACCAGCTACCTGTACCACAAAGCAAAGACCAGAGAACGACCAAATCCCGAACCCTAACACTCTTCTTCGACGTGAAATACCTGAACTACTACACGAACATCTCCGATTCAACCAATGTAACGCTCGAAGGCGTAATCCTGGACGAGCTATTGAACACCATGAATGTCCTGGAGGAGGACATCAAATATTTGAAATGGATAAAGGATAATATCTACTGGATCGAAGAAGCCTACGGATGGATAAATCTGATAAGAACCTGTTGCGGTTTTGAACTTGTTAAAAAGGAATTGGAAAAAGGTTACGAATACGCATACAATGGACTCTTAAAAAAATTCTCGGAAATGTATCTCTGGGGTCCTGCCAGTGAATGGTGGGGGAAAATTATAGGTGTCATAGCACAACACGGTCCTGGAATAGTCCGTTGTATAGCGGAGAAGGGCATAGAAGGTATAAACAAAGAGATGAAAAATCTTGAGGATTTTGAAGAGGGTGAGATAACATCTGAAATGGAGATACCCACTATCGGTGAATTGATTAAAGAATATATCGCTATTTGTGCTATCGAAAATTTCTGGGATAGGATAAAAAGTACATGGAAATTGTTACTTTGCTTGGCAATTCGTTGGCTACTTGCCTCTATTTTAAAATATGATGCATGCACAATTTTGCAAAATCCTGTTATCGAAGCATTACTTAATCTTATAGATGTTCTTGTTGTGATCATTTCTGCTCTCCTCCTTTATAGTACGATTAACCATGGCATGAAAAGTCTTGCCCTTGCCAGGGAAAGGATAAACCTGCAGATAGCAGCTACGAACATAATGACAGATTACTTGGAGAAGTTGAAGAATACAATGGAAACCTTGGCAACAAATATGGCGTTGAACACCGCCTTCCTGAATTTAACATATCCAATATACGACACGGTCAAGCTCATCTTCATCTCCGACAGGACAGGGGTCCTTGACAATCAGGATGAGATATGCGTGGGGGATTCAATAACGATAGAATACGATTTTGAGAAGCTGAACCAGACTGAAGGATTCGTCTCCCAATTATCAATAACTCCAAGTAAACGAGGGCCTTTGATCTTCGATAGTCTGAAGGGGACTTATGGACCTTATCTGACTGATACGTTGCTAGGGACAAATCCCAATATCGATCCATCCGAGATGTACACGTTCACCCTGAGCTATGAGGATAAAAAACTTGATTACGAACTGTATTATATGAACCACACATGCATATAGAATCAGTATATGCATAAGTCAAATAAAGGTTATAAGTGATTGTGTGAAATATTATTATATGAACTCCCGAAAGAAGGGACAGGTCGAATTTATTGTCATAGTTGCCATTGTTATAATCGCGATCATCGCCATAATTCTCGCCTCCCGTCAAGCGGTTATCCCGACCCCTCCCACCACAGGCCTCCCGGAAGAGGCGAAACTGGTTAAGGATTCTGTCGTGAACCTCATAAGGTCGGGGGTCAAGGATCAGCTGACTCTGATATACAACCAAGGAGGCACACTCTCCCCTAGTTTTTCTGTTGAATTCGGGATGTTCGACACACAGGTATGGTCGGCCTGCGGAGAAACGAACATACCTGACGTTTCGAAGGAGATAGGAGCTGGCTTGTGGGCGTATCTCAGGGAAAACCTAGAGGACGAGATGGAGTTTTACGGAAAGAACGTGAAATTCGATTTCGGAAACCCGAAATACAATGTAGACATTTTCAAGGACAGGATCAACATAAAGATTTATTTGCCAACAACCATGGAAGACTATGAAATCCAGCAGCCTTACGAGGTTTCAATCGCAACGAAACTTTACGATGTTCTCGATTTCTCAAACAACTTCGTGAAAGATATGGAGGAAACGAGGTTCTTCGAAATAGTCACGCTCACGTCAATGGTCCATTCGAACCCAGAACACGAGAACTGGGTTCCCGTTGCAGGTATACAAACAGGCTGCGGGAATGTCCTTTTCAAATCAAGAAATGATATATTGCCCGGCGTAAAAGGCGTAATAAAATACACGGTTTCACATGTTGTTTGGAATACGCAACCTTTAAGGATCGCTGAAAACCCGTTCTACCCAATATACGGGGTGGGAGGGAAGCTTTATCCTGACCTAGAAGTTGCTTTTGCCTACCCACCTTCCTGGGATTCAGAAATTGACAAGTATTTCATGTTCGCCCCTGACCCTTTGAGAGTGATACCAAAACCGATAATGCCGATGATCCCGTTCTGTATGGGCCCGTACGCCGTTTCGTATTCGTTCCGATATCCTGTTGTGGTAATGGTGGAAGACTCCCTCCTCAATCAGTGGTTTAAACTCGCCGTGATGGTTGATATAGAGAACACACAACCAGGAAACTGCACAGCGGAGTTCGGGGTGGAATCTGAATACTCGAAAATTTGTGCTAACCCGAACTGCGATGCGAAAGTGACGGTTAAGAATTCGACCGGGTCTCCGATAGAAGGAGCTGATGTAAGCTTTTACATATGCGACCTCGGGTTAACGGACGAGAATGGCGTAATTGAAGGGAAGATCCCGTGCATGGTGAGCGAACTTCATGCTTACAAGCAAGGATACAGGAGTTACGGAGACCTGTTCAGGTCGGACGAAGTCGAGGACATAGTAGTTACTTTGGAAAAACTAGAAGAAAACGTCACGATTCATTTGAAAGGTCTAGAAGCGGAGGCGCACACACCGCTTGGTGACGGGAAGTTCTCCAGCTATACAATAAAGGGAAGTCCAAAAGACTTAACAAAATCAAATTTCGGTGTGGAGTTGGTCGTTTTCACATCATTTTCCCCAACGTATCCGAATCTCTTCACAGGTGAGGATACCTCCTTAATACTCTCCAATTTCGATGAAGAAGGAAACCTGATTTCTGAGTTTAACATATCTGGCATGCAACCAGTTCGATTAAATGTCACCGCTAGCGCAGCTGATAACGAGACGGGCAGACCGCTAGGCTACATAGACACATCTTTCGAAGTGGGAGAAGGGGACAGCGAGATTTACGTTTACCTGCCGATCGTTCTGGAAGTTGACGGAAGCGGTTGGAATACGGATGACCCGGGTGTCAACCCCGAGGAAGCAGAGAAGTTAACGAATACGTTGATAGCACACTGCGGCTGGGCCTCGCCTGTGAGCACCCAGGAACAATCGTGTTAATATGAAAAGATGGGAATTATTTGCGCTTCAGATATTCGCGGTAGTTTGTTCTTACTTAATCCTGAGCATAACCTTCGCTTCAGCCTTTGAGATAAGGATATACACTTTTGACAACCAGGAACTGACGACTGAACTTCTCGAATTTTCCGATTTCATCCAGAAGGAATTTTCCTATCCTTACCTGCAAAACTACCAGCACGTGAAAATAAAACTTTCAAGCAAGAGCCCTTCATACCTTATAAGTAAAGTCTACCTTTTCGCTTGCAAAGGTCTGGATCCTGTGCAGTGCATAGAGAACGGGATTCAACCCGCGGTTTCCGTTAACACGGGAAGTTCTAGCTTCATCTTTGACCAGACGTACAGGTGGAACGACGTGAGTTCGAATGACGTGGCGAATTTCCTGATATTCACTAAGCTGGATGTTGGCGGGAAGGAGGTGTGGACCGGAAGCTGGGACAAGGCTGTAAAGACAGGGGTGAGCAGTTTTGAAAACAAGAACTACGGCATGGACAGACTGAACCTCTACCTTAAATCCGGGATTTCAGGGGAGACGGTGAGGAGTTACATAGACAACTATTATTCAATCCCCTCCGATCGAATGAACCATTCGGTCTTCCAAACGATAAGCGGGACCTCTGTTGAAAAGCTTTACGACCTTTCAGGCAACAAGAACGATATTGATCCATC
>CAYFVC010000016.1:0-1507 GCA_964346665.1 uncultured archaeon | reverse complement strand
TTATAAAGCAAGTATATTATTTATTAGTGATAACATGAAAACCCAAGAAAATGAAAAATACACCTGTAAACTCGGATTCAAAAACCCAGATAAAGACGGGGGTACGTTTGAAGCAGAACCAAGAAGTGAGGAATTTAGAAGCGTATTTTATCAAATACGTGAAGATGTCATAAGACTTGATCTTGAAAGCCTTCCCTTTTTCGGACTTCAACTGGATAGAGAAGTACAACTGGAAGAAGGCGGAAGAAAAGACAATGAGGTGGATCTCGGACAATTTTATGAACGTGATGTCTTTGAAATAGTAAAAGATTCTGGTGCAGGACCTACAGGAGTCATTAAATGTTACGGGATGTTTAGTAAAAACCGTGATATCAAATACGGTGGTTGTGAAAAATGCAGATATTTTCAGGTTGATGTTTTCTAGATTATATCATCTGGAAGGTCCCTTTGAAAAATCAACCTTTATGTACTTCGCCAGCAGGGGGTGGACTCTTTTCAATTCCCTGTACACATCCCAGGCGATCTTTCGATAGGAAATGTGACCTTCCTTTCCCGATCGGAGCTTTATGAAATGATAGAGCTCGCGGAGGTTCCACGTGAATAGCGTGCGCTTTCGAAACGCCAGGGGTACGACGTACTGCGCCTCCTTCGGGAAGACCTTTCGTATCGTCTCGAACGCTTGTTCCGCGGAATCCATCGCCCCCCTGAATTTCTTCCCGTATCCTATTTTTTCGATCTCCTCAGGGATATCGTAACCGTTCTTCGTTGTTAATTCTTGGTTGGTTTGCGTGCATATGCGATGGCGTTGTATATCCCTGAACGCTCCGTAATCTATAAGGATATCGAATGTGTAGTAGACGTGTTCGAGTTCTCGCATCGGAATATCGTGAGCACCCATTTTTTTAAGGAACTCGTCGAATATACTTTCCTTATCCCTAGCGGACATACCGCTTACCTTGTTGTAAATCTTTTCGTATGGGTCGTGCGAATACCTGTAAACTATCGAGGTGACGAGCTTGTTCTCCGCGTCTTTGTCGTAACTAACGAGGGTGACGGGTCTGGTTTCCCCTCCCAGTCTCGTTCCGAAATCCTCGCTGAACGATTCCATGGACCTGTTCGTTTCGTAAATGTAGGGATTCAAATCAGCGTATTTGACAAGGGTGGGGATGAGTTTCGAAACTTCTACCTTTGTTTTACTCCCTATATCGTTCATTTCTTTCAGGGGGTTGGAGAGTAGTTTCCTTATCATATGCTCAAGCGACCGGGCGTTTATCGTTATACCGAGATTCGTCAGGGTCGCAGCTGGAAGAATGTATCTCGCGACGTCGCAGGCCCTTGCCTTGGTAACGGATTCGTAAAACCTTTCCTCCATACCTTTAGGTTTTGGGTGTTTCTTTCGAAAGTAATCGATAAGTTTGGGCATGATTTCAAGATAGAGATCAAAAAGCATTTCGCACGTTTCTTTATAGATCTTCCCGAATTCAGAACTAACGATTTTCGCAGGCTT
>CAYFVC010000015.1:0-2014 GCA_964346665.1 uncultured archaeon | reverse complement strand
ACCATCCTGAACAGTAATCATCCGTTATGGTCGTTCCTCCTGTTGTATCGGAGATGTATCTACCCCAGACTCTCCACTCTTTTTTCCCTTCGCTCGGGTCGGGCTGTACCATTACCTGGTCAACCCCGTAATCGAACGTTATGGGAGAATACGTGAGGTTTCTGCCGCGAACAATGGCAGAGAAGTTGAAGTAGTAGGGCTTGTAAATGTAGCGGTTGTTTTGTATTACCCCGTACTTTTCGAGCAAAGGTTTTAGGGGGATTGTGCTTTCCGCAACCTTTCCTCCGTAAGGGCTCCATATCTCAACGGTTACGTTGCTTTCCCCTTCCCCTAACGGGAAAGCGTAATCAAAGGTTAGGTTGAGGTTTTCATCGAAAGGTTCATCTGCGATGTACCTCCCCATCTTGTGGTCTATGCTCGGAAAATCCATTGATATGTAACCAGCGACGAAACCGGATATCAGAAAGAAAGGAACAAATAGGAAAAGAATTATCAGAAAACCCCTCCTGAAAGAATACCCAGCCATATTATTAATTAATTTGTCTTACAGCTATTTATTTATATATTAGTCAAGCCTGACAAGTCAATCGATAAACTTCTCAAGCCTTTTCTTTATCATTTCCTTGGGGACTACTCCTGTCAAGCGATCGACAAGTTTCCCCTTCTTGAAAATCAGCAGGGTTGGGACGGACATGATCCCGAATTCTTTTGCTTTTTCCCTGTTCTTGTCCACATCGATTTTTCCGAATTCAACCCCCTCGAGTTCTTTGGAAAGCTCCTCTATCACGGGCTTAATGAGGTGACAGGGAGCACACCAGTCCGCATAGAAATCGATAAGCGCGAGATCGTTCTTTTCTATAAAATCCTTGAATTCGGAATCGCTCAGAACCTTGACTTCTGACATGTTATCGAATTAGCACTTACCCCTCAATTTCATAACTTCCGCGACCCTTTTCACCGCGAATATGTACGCTGCTGTACGCATGTCAACCTTGTATTTTTTCATCATATCAACAGTATTGCAAAACGCCTTTGTCATTATGCAGTCTAGTTTTTCGTTTACCTCCTCTTTTGACCAGTAATAATTCGTTAGATTTTGAACCCATTCGAAATATGAAACAGTCACGCCTCCCGCATTCGCTAGTATGTCCGGGACAACAATAACCCCCTTTTTATTCAGGATTTTATCCGCTTCAGGTGTTGTCGGGCCGTTCGCCCCTTCCATTATGATCTTCGCCTTTATCTTGTGAGCGTTTTCCTTTGTTATCACGTTTTCAAGAGCGCATGGCGCTAGTATATCGCATTTCATATCGAGCAGTTGCTCGTTCGTTATCTTCTTCGTTCCTTTCAAGCCTACGACTGTTCCTGTTTTCTTCTTGTGCGCCAGAACTTCGTGAGGATTCAGACCTTCAGGATTGTATATCCCTCCTTTTGAATCGGAAACCGCGATGATCTTTATTCCCATCTCGAGATACCTGTCACCTACGACGTGCCCTAAGTTTCCGTATCCCTGAATGACAGCGGTTAATTTTTTCGGGTCAAGTTTAAGGTAGTTCAAAGTCTCTCTGGTCACGCAGGCCAGACCGGTTCCCGTCGCCTCATTCCTTCCTTCCGAACCGAAGAGCTCGACCGGTTTCCCTGTTATGACCCCGGGGACATTGTATCCCCTTATCTTCGAGAATTCGCACATCATCCAGGCCATTATCTGTGGGTTCGTGTAAACATCGGGAGCGGGTACATCCTTCTCCGGACCTATGAAGTCCCCTAACGCTTGTATGTAGCCTCTTGAAAGCCTTTCGAGCTCGCCTTTCGACATTTCTTTGGGGTTGCAGATCACGCCGCCTTTCGCCCCGCCGAAAGGTATTCCGGCCAAAGCGCACTTCCACGTCATCCATGAGGCGAGGGCTTTCACCTCATTCACGTTCACGTCCGGGTGGAAGCGTATCCCTCCCTTGTAAGGTCCACGGATGTTGTTGTGATGCGCCCTGTAACCTTTGAATACCCTTATCTTCCC
>CAYFVC010000014.1:0-16958 GCA_964346665.1 uncultured archaeon | reverse complement strand
CAGGAAGGATATTCCCTGTAGTATTCGTTGATCTTTTCAATAACCTGGACGGGTCGAAGGGTCATGCACGCACTATCGAAATAAATTATGGGTTTATTGTTAATTGTTCTTTTAAGTACAGGAAAATCTTCTCGAACCTTATTCACGTTCAGTCCCATTTAACCACCTTTCGCTAGCTCGCTGTCTATAATTTGTTTGAATTCGTTAAATGTTTTCGGTCCGACCACAGCCTGATCATTTATGAAAAATGTTGGTGTTCCGTAAACACCGATTTCGAAGGCTTCCCTGAAGTCCGAATCGACCTTTGATTTGTATTTATGCGATGTCAGGCATTCCGAGAACTGGTCTTTGTCCAGTCCGAGCTTCTCCGCGAAACCCAAGAGGTCCTCGAAATTCGTTTTCCCCTGGTTCTCGAAAAGCAAATCGTGATATTCCCAGTATTTCCCCTGTTCATGCGCGCAATGCGAGGCTTCAGCTGCCTCCTGCGCTCCGGGATGTACGGAGCTCATTGGAAAGTCCTTGTAAACAAAGCGTATCTTATCCCCGTAATAGGAAATTATCTGTTTGATAACGGGAACAGCCTGTTTTGTGTACGGACACACGAAACACCCAGCCTCTATGATCGTTACTTTCGCATCTTCAGGCCCGATAACAGGATCGTCAGAATGAACTTCCAGAACCCCGATTATTTCACCTACTGTTCCCTCAATCGTACATTCCCCTTCCTGCCCTCCCCATATGAAAGGATCGAAAACGCAGAAAGCGCTCGGTTCCGGCCCGTAACAGTTCCCGAACACAACAAGATTCGCTACACTGTAAACGGAATAGCTAAGACTCGCGATCAGAACAATCGTGAAAACCCAGGAAATCATTTCGAAATGCTTGTAAACATTTTTGGCGAAATCAGGATGCTTCCCCATGAGTTTTCCTGTTATCTTGGACTTCAAACGTTTATCCAGGCCGGTCGTGCACTTCCTAAGGGTAACCCTTCTGAAAACGCACTCAAACGCTTCTTTCGCAACAGTCCTGTACTTCGCGCTGAACAAACCGAGTATCCCGAAAATCACGAGCGCGATCAGACATATCATAATAATGACCCGAATATAACAATTCTGTTAAAACAGGTTTTTAAACCTTACTAAATCTTTCGTTAACAGCCTAATAACTCTTTTAATTGGTCGAACGTCCGATACCCGCTTATTCTCTGTCCGCCAAATTCAAAAGTAGGTGTTGCGTATATCCCGTACATACCCCACTGCACAACTTCGAACTTGTTCACCTTCACGCCGAGTTCTTCCAGTTTTTCAAGTGATCCGTCATTCGAAACCTGAATACAATGGGAGCAATCACTCCTAAAATAATAGTTTAATTGACCGTAATCACAGGACGAGTTGTTTGGGGCGTTAACGTTGCTGCTGCCCAAGGACAATGCAAGTGAACCTATAACTACTACCGCTATTATCACTACGCCTATTAAATACGTTTTGTTCATCTTTTCTCCTCCTCACAGGTATTATCCGAACAGGTCTTTCTATAGCCTATATAAAGGATCATGATCGAACCTATTACTAACGAAATAGGCCCTACAAAATAATAGCCAATGGGCATGACCGCCAGTATTATCAATATGCAGGCTATACATATCATATCCTTGGCCTCCAGTTATCGATATCAGACTTCTTCACGAAGACATTCCCGTTCGAAACGGTGTGTTCAATTATGTGTGGCGGGTACTTCATGCATCCTCCTGATATTCCCTGGTGATTCCCCAGTGTCCATCTGGTGAAACACTTCCCGCAAACAAGGATGTTGTCCTGTATGAAGAATTCATCCTCGTTCCTGCAGGGCTCGCACATCGCTATACTCGCCACTATGTTTCCGTACTGATCTGCATACACCAGGACTGGTTTGTTGTTGTACCTGAAATACAGCATTCTATACGTCTCCAAGTCTGAGATTTTCACTCCGACCATGTCTCCGCTCTCAACCGGTGTAACCACCTGCTTGTCTACCCTGAGACCGCTGTAATCCATGGGTTCCAGTTCGTGCGCTGAAACTCCCGCCAGGAGACCTGTCTGTGTTAGCGTTCCGGAAGCAAACAGATATCCAATACCTCCTATGAGCACAACAGCGATTGTAATCCATATGAACTTGTTTCTTCCCTTGCCTTCGCTCAGAACCTTCTCTCTTTTTTCTTTCATTTTTCACCTCCTTTTTCTTTCATACCTGTCACAATTCCGTCATCAATAGTGATTATCTTGTTCCCGTATTTCGCGCATTCCATGTCATGCGTTACCATTATGATAGTCTGTCCCTCTTTGTTCAGATTACGAAGGATATCCATGATCATCCTGCTGCTCTCGTGATCAAGGTTTCCAGTGGGCTCGTCCGCTAGTACTATGACGGGGTTGTTTGCAAGCGCTCTCGCTATCGCGACTCTCTGCTGCTCCCCACCGCTCAATTGATTTGGAATGTTGTCACCCTTCCCTTTCAACCCCACCTTTTCCAGGATTTTTTCAGCCCTTTCCTCCTTTCCTTTACCGTTTTCAAAGCTCACTGGAATGAGAACATTCTCTTTTGCTGTCAGTATTGGTATCAGATGGTATTGCTGGAATATCATGCCTGCGTATTCCCTTCTGAAAATCGCTCTCTGGTCCTCGCTCAGATTGTAGATATCCATCCCGTCTATAACCACCCTCCCCTCTTGAGGTATATCAAAACCAGCTATGCAGTTAAGAAGTGTTGATTTTCCTGATCCTGACCTCCCGACCACGCTCACAAAATCCCCCTTCTCGATATCGAGGGAAACCCCTTTCAAAGCCTGGCAGCTAATCTCCCCCTCATACGTCTTGCTCAGATTTCGAATTTCTATCAACATACTACAAACTCCTTAACGCCTCCGTAACGGTTATTTTTGAAGCCGTTCTCAGCGGAAGTAAAACGGACACCGAGCACACGAGAAGCGAAATCGCAAAGGCCCACAATATCATCATAAGGTCTATACCCACGTTGAGTCCTAGCATTGCCTGCCCAAGAGCGGTCGCAATCACCTGTCCAAGACCGAATCCGAACATCCCTGAAAGAAGGGCGACTATAACAGTCTCGAAAATCAATATCTTGCCTACATCCTTCTTCCTGAATCCCACCGCTCGAAAGATTCCGATTTCCCTTGTCTTGTCTTTCACGAAGGAAACCATGGAAGTTGACAAACTTATTATCCCTACCAGAAGGATGAATACGGAAACGGCAAGACCGAAATCCAAAAACTTCTTGGTGAATGTCATCTGGGTGTTTATGAGCTGTTTGGCAGCGACTCCCTTGACATTCGGGATCTTCTCCTCAATCTGCCTTATGATCTCCTCTATGGGACAGGTATTGCAGAAGGCCATCACCTCGACTAGCGAGATTTTCCCCTCCTTCCCGAGTATCTCCTGGGCCTCATTCAGATTAACAAAAACAACGTTATCATCCTGCATCTCTGTCTTGTTCAAGAAACCGGAAATTTCGAAAGTTTTCCCGTTCAGTTCCAGTTCCTGCCCAACAGCAAGTTCCAGTTTTTTAAATAGCGAGTATCCAACAAGGACTTCATTCGAATTGGGAACGTCCCCTATTATCTCCCACCATTTTTTCAGCATGAGTTCATTGGTGAAATTCACCCCAACTATTGGTATTAAATTCTCTCCCACGTTAACCGCTCCCACGACCTTTGGTGAGATGATGTTTATGTTCTCAGCGTTTTTAATTGTGTATATCTTTTCTATATCCCCCTCCTCGATTTCAGATTGCTTCACATCCACAGACGCGAGATTCACGCCTCCATATTGAAGGGAGAAAGCATCAGACTTCGGATAGATAACCATGTTTGCCCCGAAGTTCTCCAGCTGTTTGTTGAGGTCATCCTGGGCAGAGAGGTTGATCTGAAGGATTCCGATAATCGCCGCTATACCTATCGAGACACTCAGGACTAAGAAGACGAACTTCCCGCTCCTGTGCTTAATATCCCTTCTAATGTATTTTCCCAGCATTCCCTTCACTCTCGCTAGTTATCTTCCGCAGCCACAGCTTCCGCCCCTTGCTGCCGCGCATGTTGGTCTGCCGCAGTTCTGCGTTGGTGTGCAGGAAGTGGGCGTTTGTTCGGCTCTTCTTATGTTGGTTGTTTGTGATGGTTGATCTTCACTATCCACAAAACTTCCTGTCAGCTGCGACTGTGAGTTATATTGCCACGCTTGGATACTCCTCATTGCAAACGCCAAAGTTATCAATACCGCTGCTACGGCTACCAACACCAAAGCGAGTTTGATTCCTTCATTTACCATACTATCCTCCTAGTTCCTGATTTATGACCTGTTCAAAGGCCTCGTATGGCTGAGCTCCAACAACCTTCTTTCCGTTTATGAAGAATGTCGGCGTTCCGCTCACACCAGCAGCCTGGCCATCACTGAAGTCTTTCTGCACTTCGCTCGCGTACTTTCCTGAATCCAGGCACGAGTTAAATTGCTCTGTGTTCAGACCAATATCAGCTGCCCATTGTTTGTATGAAGATGTGCTCATAGATTGCTGGTTCTCGAATATCTTGTCATGCATTTCCCAGTATTTCCCCTGTTCGCCTGCGCACTCAGCTGCCTCTGCTGATGGCTGAGCTTCCTGGTGGAACCCGAGAGGGAAGTCCCTGTAAACGAATTTCACCTTGCCTGTTTCTATGAAGTTCTTTTTCAAACTTGGAAGGGTATTGCTGTAGAATCTCGCGCAGAATGGGCACTGGTAATCCGAGAACTCTACAATTTTTACCGGTGCATTCGCATTTCCCAAGAATGCGTCATCATCCTCGCTTACCTGAACAGCCCCTGGTTGTGGTGGAGGTAATTGCTCCTGACTAGGAGCCTGTTGAGGGGCCTCCTGCCCAATCTGCTGAATGTTTCCTGTTTCTGGATCGGTGTTTATTGACATTGTGTTGCCAGCATATACGATCGAGATCGACAATAATATGGTGGACACTAGTATCGCTGCCGAAAGCACATACAATCCTTCTTGAACGGTCTTATCTTTCCCGAACATTTTTGCCTCCTTTTTTGGTAATCATGCAAAATAGATATCTGAAACACCATATACCTGTATGTATGAAACTAGTTTCACTTAGGCGTAGGAAAAGAATTAATATTTTCATTTTTGATTGACAGGAATCTTGAGTTTACCGCAACTATCACCGTGCTCAAGGACATTAGGATTGCTCCTATTGCCGGACTTAGTAGAATGCCGAAATTGTAAAGGATACCTGCAGCAAGCGGGATCGCAATTACGTTATAACCGGTGGCCCACGCGAGGTTCTGCTTCATCTTCCCATACGTTCCCTTTGCAAGACCTATTATGGATGCGACGTCTCTTGGATCATTCCTGACAAGTATAATATCCGCGGATTCGACCGCTACATCCGTCCCTGCCCCTATCGCTATTCCGACATCTGCTTGAACGAGTGCAGGGGCATCATTAACACCGTCACCGACCATTGCCACTCTCAGATCTTCACCTTGAACTTTCTTCACAACCTCGGATTTTTCATGAGGTAGGACTTCGGCAAAGTATTCATCAAGGCCCAGTTCTTTCGAAACCCATTTCGCGACCTGTTCGTTATCCCCTGTAAGCATAATAGTTTTTATGCCCATTGTTTTAATTCCTCTTATCGCCTCCTTTGATTCCTCCCTTATCAGGTCAGCAAGTGCAATCGTGCCTATTACATTATCCTTTAAGATCACGAACACGACCGTTTTCCCATGTTTTATCAGTTCATTAATTTTCGGATTGACAACACCTATGTTCTTCTCCCTCAAGTAATTCAGTCCTACAGCTTTCACTGGTTTTTTACCAACAATTCCTTGGACACCTTTACCCGGAATCGCCCTGAATTGTCTAACAGAACCTGTTTTGACTTTTTCCTGTTTAGCCTTATTCACGATGCCCTTTGCAATTGGGTGCTCCGAATTGGCTTCAAGGGAGCTGGCATAATAGAGGATGTCCCTTTCTTTGAATTTCCCTTCCGGGATTATGTCAGTGATCCCGAATTCCCCTTTGGTCAGGGTTCCTGTTTTGTCGAATATGATAGCATCCATGTTTCTCGCATTCTCAAAGGCCACCCTGTTTCTTATAATAAGGCCGTTTTTTGCCGAGATGGATGTCGAGACCGCCACAACGAGTGGAACGGCCAGCCCTAGGGCATGCGGGCAGGCTATAACCATTACCGTGACCATTCTCTCAAGAGAAAACACGAAATCCATGCCTAAAAACAGCCATGAAAAAAGGGTGACTATCCCGACTGAAACCGCAATTGAAGTCAGCCAAAAAGCGGCCCTGTTTGAAAGGTCCTGGGTTCTTGACTTTGATTCCTGTGCCTGCTTTACAAGATTTATAACCTGCGAAAGATATGTTTTTTCTCCGGTTTTGGTTATCTTTACATGCAAAGCTCCTTCTCCGTTAACGGAACCGCCTATAACTTTGTCCCCCCTCGTTTTCCAGACCGGTTTCGATTCGCCCGTAAGCATGGATTCGTTCAAGCTCGATTCCCCTTTAACAACCATGCCATCCGAGGGTATCTTCTCGCCCGGCTTCACAAGGACAACATCTCCTGATTTAAGTTCGGAGACTGGAACGTCCTCTGTTTCCCCGTCCTCCCCTACAAGGTGTGCCTCGGAAGGCATCAGTTTCGCAAGGGCCTCCAACGCTCGGGAAGCGCCCATCACCGAACGCATTTCTACCCAGTGACCGAGAAGCATTATGTCAATAAGCGTGACAAGCTCCCAGAAAAAGAACTTCCCTGTCAGACCAAAAACCACGGCAGAGCTGTAAAAGAATGCCGTAGATATCGCAGTGGCGATCAGCGTCATCATCCCCGGCTGCTTTTCCCTGAGCTCCCTGACTATGCCTTTCAGGAAAGGCCAGCCACCGTAGAAGAACACTATGCTTGAAAGTATAAACAGCAAATATATGTCCCCCGCAAAACTGACCGAGAAGCCGAAAAATTCCTGGATCATTGGTGACAAAGCAAGGACAGGAATGGTCAGAACCAGAGATACGTAAAACCTCTTTTTGAAATCCCTCACCATCATCTCGTGGTGGTTCTCATGACTTTGGTGATCTTCATGGTTTCCCGTCCCGTGATCCGGGTGTTCACCCCCGTGATCACCTTCATGATCGTGCCCTGTTTCGTCGTGGCCTGCATGTTCCGTTTCATGATGGTCATGGCACTCTGTGTGTTTTTCGTTATTCTTACGGCTGGCTTTATCTTCATGCTCCGTTTTTTCATGTTCCGCATGCTCCACGCGGGGATTATTATTTTTTTTCAAAATATCACCTCGTGATACACTAACTGCCTTTATTTATATAACAATCTCTTTTTCCATTACCCCCTCCCTTTCGTTGATCGGCGTTTTACTTATTATTATTTTGAAAAGCTCCACGCATTTCCCGCAGCAGAAGGGGAAACCCATGTAATATGCGGGGTTCTCCGAGAGCATGCCGCACAGCTTGCACGGTTCCCCGTTTTCAGAATTCGACATCTCCATCCCGCATATCAGGCATTTCACCTGTTTAGATTCATCGCATCCGTCCATTCGTTCACCACATCATTCCCATCATGTTATAGCCCGTCATTCCGGACCCTTCATTGCAGGGCATGTCTTCATAATGTTCCGTCATTTTCTCATTCATGCTTTCACGGAATTCCTCGAAACTTATCTCGTTATTGAAATACTGCTTGTGCAGATCCAGCATTTCCCTGTGGTGATCCTCGAATTCGAAACTCTTGCTTTCTTCGTAGTTCGGGTTTGCAGATGCGGTCAAGGAAACCGCTATAACCGATGCTGCAACGATTGCCACGAAAAGGGCCATTATTAGCTTACCACTCATTTCATCCACCTCCTTTTGAAGGCATTCAAACAAACATGTCCCAAGGTAGGAAAGAGTAAGGTCACGAAAAATCGATTGCTTTTTTAGGACTTTGACCTCTCCCCCTAACCTTGAGATTTTGGTGTAAGGTGCTTATTTGAAGGTTTATAGTTGTTTATCACCTCCGAATAAGGCTTTCAAAATCCTATTTATATGGTTATCCCGAGATTATTGCCAAGAAATTCCAGATTAATTCCAGATCATTTCCATGTTATGTAAAGAAGTGCAAGCAGACCAAACAGCTGAATCACGTTTATTACAACAATATGAAGTATAACAACTTCAGCAGCGCAGAATGGCCATGAGAAAATTCCCAGATGAAATGATATAAGATTTTCTATAAGAAAGAGTGAAGAGAAAAGAATTAATCCCAGATTGTAATTTGATTTAATATGCCTGTAATTTTTCATGAAAACGTATAGCAATATCACTAAAATAATCACGTTTATACTATTTATTATCGGTGAAATGATGTATATTTCGTGCATTGAATCACCCTTTATTTTTACCCCCCCTATGTATTTGCTTTTCCCCAACTTTTTCCAAGATTTCATCGAAAAGGTGTATATTCTCTTCGAAAGCAGGGGAAAGAAAATACATTGAACCATACTTCTTACTGTCTTCGGTTATGATGATATTTCCGTTGGCTAGAACCCTTATGTGGTGTTGTATGGTTTTATAGTCTAAACCGAGTTTCCCGTGGAGCTGATTTATGTTGTATGGTCTTTTCCTTAACAATTTTATTATACGAATCCTCGTAATTCCACCCCTGGTTCCTGCAAGCATGTTCCAGAGGGAATGTTTCAATGACAACAAATAACCGGATTCTTTCATGAAGATTAAATGTCAAATTAAAATAAATATTTAATTTCCTTAAGTTTATTTCAGAACAACCGCGTTTGCCATGCCCCTTCTCTTTCTTTCCAGTAACCCTTTCGCTTCCATTTTGTCAAGAATTCTGGATACCTTTGCCTTGGGGAATCCCGATTGTTCTACAAGATCAGTTTGAAAGATAACTCCCTCGGACCCCATTAAATTTTCATAAACTGTCTTTTCATCTCCGCTCAGTTTTTTCAGATTCTTGCTCCATTTTTCCTTGCTGCCCTCCACCAAGGGCTTCTTGCCAAACACCACCAGAAAAACACCTACAATCCCAAGAGCAGCAGCCATCGTATATCCGATGTAAAATTGCGTTAATACCGGGACTTGGGAGCATACGCCTCCCGCTTCACAGGCACACTCTCCCGTACTCATCATACCTACTAAACCGGAAAATGAATTTATGAGCAAGGCTACCAAAACACCGAAAACAATTACGATCACACCAACGTACTTTGTATTTATGTTCATGATTTCACTCGTATTATTACTTATTTCTGTGAAACATTTTTAAATAAATTCTTATTTTATAAACCTTTCGGTCTTTTCCTTCTTGTTCTGGAGCAAAACAACCCTTGAATCCTCCTTCTCGTCAACTATTTCGAAATCCGTTGATTTCTCGATCTCCTTTGCGAAGTTTTGAATGTCCCTGTGCAAGGGCATGTTCTCCTCTCTCAATCGCCTCCTCGAAAAACCAATCCACATGTACGCTTTTATTTCGATAAAATGCGGATTCCCTTTCCTGATAATGTCAGCGTAATCTTTCACGAATTTTTTATCCATGTTCATTCCCTTGATCATGGTCATTCTAAGGATTCTCCTCGTTTTCGATCTGCTGAAGATTTCCAGCGATTTCAAGAACCTCTCCCAGCCGTCCTTGTGAATCGGGCAGTTTATCTTGTTGAATAAAACTTTGTTTGGAGCGTTAACTGACAGGTAAAGCTGGGTAGGTAGCGAAGTCGAAAGCCTTTCCATCATTTCGGGTTCCTGTCCGTTCGTGACGACGAACACGGATCTCGTTTCAGGGAGATCCCTAAGGAATCGGACGAGTTCGGGAAGTTTGGGGTAGAGTGTGGGCTCTCCGGAAAGGGAAATGGCGAAGTGATTCGGTTTGAGAGATTCAGCGTGTTTTTCCATATCAGTTATCCCGTCCCCGGGGAATCCAGAAAGTAGTTTTCTCCTCTCCTCGAGCAATTTTTCGTATATAACTCTCGGATCATCCGTCTCGCTGGCTTTCATTTCCTTGAATTTCATGAACTCCATGGGCCTCCAGCAGAACACGCAATTTAACTCGCAAAAAACAGCGGAAGGCGAAAACTCGAAACACCTGTGGGAATCGATCCCGTAAAATTTCTCCTTGTAGCAGATTCCTTCGTTGTGCAAGCTTTTCTTCGTCCATGCACATACCTGAACTGCTGAGTGGTTGAAAACCCCGTACTTCGCGTTCCTCAATTGCTTTTCGATTTTCGGATCAGCCCTTAGCTTGGTCATATTCATGATTTACAGGGTAAATTAATAAAAGCGATTGACTACTTGGATTTACCTCGAAAGTTGGGTTGGGCAGGACCGGCAAGAATAAGAAGGCATGCCGGTCCTTTGGGTTTGGGTAATCTAGGGGTCTCTTCTAAAAGCGTTTGAAAATTCCACCAGTCTAATAGGAGGTACGGCTCTGAGAATGGATTCTCAAGGAGTATATAAATGGATTTCCCAAGATTATTTCCCCTTCCTTTCAGAATTATTTCCAAATTAGACCCAAGTCTTTGTAATCTCAAGGGTGCGGTATAAAGAAGCGATATGCTATTCCAAAAAATATAATTAGCAAAATCATGAGGATCATTAACATGAGCCAATAGGAGATTGTTGATCCTTTCATCCTTAAAACCAAATCCCTACTTCCAAGTTATCTTCAGAAGGATGAGAAACGCTAGCAACTGAGCTCCGTGTATCATTATATCGCCCCTGGCGGATTGGGTGTAGTAGAATCCGAGGTCCATTATGTGATATATCGCTAGGCTAACGTCCCTGAGCAGGAATATCCCTGCGAAGAGGAGCAGACCTAGGGTGAATTTGGATTTAAGGCTTAGGTAATTCTTGAGGTATATTACGAAAAGTATCGCTAGCAAAACTATGTTGGCCACTGTCAATATAATCGATAGATCTTGTGTCCACGGCATTTTATCACTCAATATTTTGAATAGCTTATTTATTTATTTATTCCCAATTTTTTCCCGTATTTCCTCTATTATATGTATGTTTTTTTCAACCATTGGGGATAGGAAGTAAACGGATCCGTATTTCTTTTCCTCGGAAGTCGTTAGTATTTTGTTTTCCAGAAGGACTTTCAAGTGATGTTGAACGGTCTTGTAATCCACTTCGAGCGCTTCTTTAATCTGGTTTGCGTTGTAAGGCCTGTCCTTTATCAATTCGATTATCTTTATCCTCATGAGCCCTCCTCTTGTTCCTGCTAGAACATACCATAGAACCCTTTTCAAGTGAACCTCACTGACGCTTTCGGGATCCATTCTTACAACCTCTTCATAAAATAAAGAGAAGGCGGAGATAAAAAATTAACCCTTCTCTCTACAGGGACCTTTGAGAACAGTATCCTAATTTATGTTTTCGCGCCAATAAATAATATGCTGGGGTCTTGGGGTTTCCGTGCGCTAGCGATATTGCTACTTGTGGCTTCCTTTCTCGCGATTTCCTCCGGAATCAATTACACTGGATGGATCGTCGGTGAAGAAAAAGAAAAGGATTTCGAGCCCACGCTCGTTTACACGTGCCCTGAAAATGAATGCCCGGATAACAGCGAAATGGAGGAAACGATAGAAGGGTGCAAGGATGTTCTGAAAAAATACGAAAAAAGGATGGAAGAGCTCGAAATGGAAAAGGAGATTCTCAGGCAGAGCGTAATTCTTTTCCTGGAGGATAAGTGTGAGATCGGCGGAGGAGGGAAATCCATGGAAGAAATCGAAAATATCGCGAACCCTGAAAGCGTTAGGGATTTCGCGGTGTTTATAATCTCTAATTCAAATAAAGACCCCGTTACATCGCTTTACGATTACGTGAGAATGAACATAAAATTCGTGAGCGACCCAGAGGATGAATACATCGCTTCTCCATGTGAAACGATCCTTTCAGGAGGCGGGGATTGTGAAGATCAAGCAATCCTGCTCGCTTCCCTCCTGGAGGCCGTGGGGATAGACTCCAGAATCGTATGGATTCCAGGGGAACACACGTTCGTGGGGATCGTAACAAACGCAACGAACATAAATGGGCTCTGCGAGGACTCCCAATGGTTCCATGAGGACGGGGGAAAGATACTGATCGCTGACACCACCTTCAGCAATTGTATCGGAGGGATTAACGAAGACTACGTGGATTTCGAAGGAACTGGGTGGGAATGGAAAAACAAGCCTGTCATTTTTGATGTTTAGATTTTAAAAGAAATTAAACCAAATAGATAATATGGTTTCCAAAGAAATTTTTAAATTGAGTTGGATTAAATTCATTATCATAATTATTTTGTTGATTGTATTATACTACGGCGTTTTCTCTTCTGCTATCTTTGGTCCTATATTACCGGTTAATTGGTATATTTTTGCAACATTATTTTTCATAGTTCTGATATATTTTGTCATTTCTCTGATCGTAACAATTTATCTTAAATACAAGAAGTAGATTACTTAGCTATTCGATATTAACTTGGTCTCTTCCTTGGTGAGTTCTATCCCATCCTTGTCGTCCTTTTTCTTTCTGGGGAGGATGATCTTGAGATATGGGAGGTAATAATTTTTTATGACTTTCTCAGAACTGTGTGTGTAGGGAACGAGTTTTTTGAATACGCCCGACATCTCAGAATTTTTTCTTTTCAACCTCGAGAGCATAATGAATCTCTGAGGGGGTTTATACGGGATGAAAGCTTTCGAATGCTCCCCCGCCAAGGATATGCCTGCGAGCATGTCTATCATGAAGAGCTTGAACCTCCAGTTCTGTTGTTCGGAAACATTCTGTCTGAAAATGTCGGCTTTCGAGAGTATATTGAACGCCTTCGCTAGGGATTCGGGGTCGGTGAATTCCTGGTGGAGGTTGTTCTCCACCCACCAAAAGATCTCATCAGGGTCTTTGTCGCAGTTCCGTATCGCCTTTTTCGCGGCGTTGATATTTTTCGAACGGAAAATTGTCGGGAGTATGGAGAATACGCTTGTTTCCCTTTCCCTGAAACCCAGGGATTCGAGATCCTTTTCGGATATTCCCTCTTTCCCTTCGCACAACATCTGGAGATCAGTTACCGCGGAACGGACATCCCCCGAAGACCAGCGGGCGAGGTTTTTAAGAGCGTTCTCTTCCGCCTTTATCCCTTCTTCTTTGCATATCTCTTTCAATCGCTTTTCGATCGACCTCACGTTCACTTTCGAAAGCTTTACCAATTTAGTATGCGCTCTCAACGGCTGGAGTTTCGGAAGGAAGGGGTTGTTCGCGGTGATTATGATCGGGAATTTGGATTTCTTTATTATCTTGACTATCGCTCCTATTCCTCCACGATCTCCAGAGGAAATTCCGTCCACTTCGTCTATGAGAATCAACTTTCCTGAATGGAAGAGCGGGAGGTTCTTCGAGACTTCTGAGAGGGAATTTTCTATCGCTTCGGAATTCCTCTTGTCCGAGGCGTTGACCTGAACGAGCATCCATTTCTTTTCCTTCGCGATCACTTCGGGTATGAGGGTTTTACCCGTCCCGGGCGGTCCACAAAGAAACAAAGCCTCACCAGGTCTCCAGGTCTCTATCCATCTCACGACCTCGCTGATCGCGGAACCCTGGCTGAGTATTTCGTTCGACTTCTTCGGCTTGTGCTTGTTCGTCCACAACTCCATAGAATTCACGAAATATTATTAATACTATATATTAAAAATAACTATATGCCCTTGAAATTCTACAACACCCTGACCAGGAGGAAGGATGAATTCAAGCCTTTGAAAAAGGGAGAGGTTAGGATATATTCATGCGGTCCGACAGTTTACGATTTCCCCCACATAGGGAATTTGCGGGCCTTCGTTTTCTACGATCTGCTCAGGAGATATTTGAAATACAGGGGTTTCCGAGTGAAACAAGTGATGAACATAACTGACGTGGATGACAAAACGATACGTAATTCGAAAAAGGAGGGGATGTCCCTTCGAAAGTTCACGGAGAAATATACGAAAATATTTTTCGATGACCTAGCGAAAATAAACGTGGAGAAATTCGAAATTTATCCGAAAGCGACCGAACACATAAAGGAGATGGTCGAGCTCGTAAAGACCCTTTTGAAAAAGAGAATAGCCTACAAAGGGACGGACGGCTCGATTTATTACAACATAAGGAAGTTCCCTGATTACGGGAAGCTTTCCAAACTCGATATATCAAGCTTGAAGACAGGGGCACGCGTTTCACAGGATGAGTACACGAAAGAGGAAGCGAGGGATTTCGCCCTCTGGAAGGCTTGGACTCCGGAGGACAGGGATGTTTTCTGGGAGACGGAGATCGGAAAGGGAAGACCGGGCTGGCATATAGAATGTTCTATCATGTCAACCAAGTATCTTGGTAAAACCCTCGACATCCACACGGGAGGAGTTGACCTGATTTTCCCGCATCACGAAAACGAGATCGCCCAGTCAGAGGGAGCGTATGGGAAACAATTCGTCCGTTTTTGGCTCCACAACGAGCATGTGATGGTTGAGGGACAGAAAATGTCGAAATCCTTGGGGAACTTTTTGGTCCTTAAAGATATTTTGAAAAGAGGACACGATCCCAGAGCGATTCGCTACGCCTTGCTTTCCACTCATTACAGATCGAAACTCAACATAACCGACAAGTCCTTGTGGGCGGCGCAACAAGCTATCGAAAAGATAGACAACTTTGTTGACCTGTTAAAGGAGGTCAAGGGGGAGAAAAAGAATCCGAAGGTGAACAAGATCATAAAAAATGCGCAAAAAGGTTTCAGGGAGGCGATGGATGATGATCTCAACATTAGTCTATCTCTTTCTAGGATTTTCGATTTCATAAAAGAAGTGAACAAACTTATAGACAAGGGAAAGATCGGGAAGAAATCCGCTAGAGACTGCATAAAAACCATGGAGAAATTCGACAATGTCCTTGGTGTTCTGAAAGAGGAAAAGAGAATCTCGAAAGAGCTCGTTAAGAAAACGATAGACATGGTTGTGGAATTACATGAGGATCTGAAAAAGAAGGACAAGGGATCAGTTCGAAAGCTCGACAAGATTCTCAAGGATTTGAAGGGGAAGGAATACGACCCCGAGAACTTCGATAGATTGATTTCAGCTGTTATAGAGATAAGGGAAGTCCTCCGGAAGAAAAAGGAGTATGAGTTTTCGGACAAGATACGTTCGGATCTCGGGGAAATGGGGATAATCCTTGAGGATAAAGAAGAGGGCGTTCGCTGGAGAATTGTTTAGATAGTTTCCGCTGCTTCTAAAATACCCGCTGGTTTTTCAGCAGGCTTTTTCTTGACCTTTTTAGCCCGTTTCTTTTTGGCTCGAGGTTTTACTACAACCTTGTGAGGGGCTTTAATATGGAGTTTGACTTTCTTGGTTTTCTTAGGCCTCTTCCTCTTTTTCTTTTCGAGTTTTAGCTTCTCCCCGCAATTGTAGCAGAACTTGTCCTTCGCCTCGTTCTCCGCCCCGCATTTCGGGCAAACCACTATCTTTAGAATCTTCGCCTCCTTTGGCTTTGCTGGAATTTCCGCTATGGGTTTCTCAGGGATTTCAGGTTTCTCAACGGCAGGCTCAGCAACTGGCTCAGCAGCCGGTTCAGCAACCGGCTCGGAAGGAATCGAGGGAACAGGTCTCACGGGTCTTCGAACGGGTTCTGGGGGTTTAGTATCTATTGCCTCCTCCGCCACCTCGAGTAATGCCTCGCTCGGGGGTTCCCTTTGCTCGCTTGGAATCCTTTGCTCAGCAGGGACCTCTCTTGCTTCAACATACGCTTCCCTAGGATATCTTGGATATTCTTGCGGGGGTTGTTGGGGCTGTTGAGGTTGTGAAGGGTATCCTAAAGGTCTTTGTTCAGGAGGGGCTGAAACCATCGATTCGCCTTCCCTAAGTTTCCTTTTCCCGTATATCGAACCTGCCCCCGTGAAGAACAGACCGATCAGCATTATTGTGAACGGGTTCGATCCCATGTCCGGCCTGAAAACAAGGCAATAGAGACCTATGATCGCAACCACAACGCCTAACAAGAAAAGCCATATTGATTTCAGGAAGAATGCCATATCCATAATTAAATAATATTTTTTCGGTAATATAAGTTTTTTAGATGCCTGTTTTCAGTGCTAAAAAATAAAAGGAAGCTAAACAAATATAATATACATGGTAAGAAAAAAGACCTTTATTCTCTCCATGGTCATAGCGGCTTTGCTGGTCTCTCTGATGAATTTGAACCTCGAGGAATCCCCTTATATGCAATCCATTTCCTCCGCAGCCTCTTCTTTCGGGGAGTTCACTGGGATGGGCGTGGGAACGTTCGCCATGGGCCTGCTGATAGAATACGCAATTCTTTTAGTAGCAGTTTATCTCTTTCTTAGGGGAATCGTGAAGAAGTTCGGGAAGTGAACTAATTTTTTAAACCCTTATAATTCTATTTTTATTTATTACTTTTCATAACTAAACCATGCTTTTAAAAAAGGAGTGCGCATTCTGCAAAAAGCAGATAGAGAAAGGGAAGGAAATAACCGAGAAAGTTGAAGTGTATGGAAGGGTCGGGACATGGAAAAAGGATTTTTGTTCAGAGGATCACCTGGAAAAATACAAACAGGTCACGGAAGAGTTGATGAAAACCAGGAGGCCTAACTTATGCGCACGCTGCCCGAGGTGAAAGGATGATAGAAAACCGTCTTGTTCTTATAATTCTCCTGATAATCATGTTAACGGGATTTGTCGTGTCAGCCACGGTAAGAATCGATATTGGTGGCTTAATCATACTCATAGGTGTTATCGGTTATTTCATTTTCAACAAAAGGGAATGAGTTCAAACGATTTCCAGCAGTTCTTCAAGTTTCTTAATCCTGTAATCAGGTTTCAGGTTCTTGTTCCAATGGGTATCGAGAAGAACGATCTTTATCCCAGAATTCCGAGCGAAATATACAT
>CAYFVC010000013.1:0-4070 GCA_964346665.1 uncultured archaeon | reverse complement strand
ATCGAACATTGTGTAATCAACTATCTTGGAACAACCGGTTACGCGATATACTTAGCGGGTAATAGCGCTTCTCCGCAGAACATTGACATGCACATTGCAGATATGCAGATAGATTCGCTGTTTGCTACGACCGGTGGTTCGATATACATTAAAGACACATACGCCGGGCGGATACGAAGCAGTCTCCTTCGTACTTCTGCAAATGGTTTTAACGTGAAGGTTGACGATACATCGGCCGGTACAACAAACTTCCTTTTGGATTCAACAACACTGGAGTATGGGACGAGCTCGCTGGAAATAGACTCAGGTGCAACAGTAAAGTTAAAGCATAGTCAGGTAGATTCAATAACGAACAGTGGGACACTGGAGTCTTGGGGGGCTGGTGTAGGCGATTCTTCTGAGGATTTCTATGTCAGCGACAAAGTCGGCATTGGAGACGATTCTCCGGATGCCTCACTTGAAGTAGTGAACGACGGCTCCGGCGATTCCTTCCTAGTGGCTGACACAAATGACGGCGACACAACGCCTTTCGTGATACAGAGCGATGGGGATGTCGGTATTGGGGTGGCGAGCCCGACTACTATTTTTCATATAAACAGCACCAGCAATGACGTGTATGGTCTTATAAAAGGTTCTCCTGGGCGTATGATCTGGGGTGTTTGGGATAATCCTGCGCACAACCCCGATTTCTATGATGGTGATCACGCATTTGTAGGTAGTGGGAAAAACATGGCTTTCGGAATACGATCAAACAACACCGAGAAGATAACCATACTCGATGACGGAAAAGTCGGCATTGGGACGGCGAGTCCTAGTCAGAATTTAGATGTCAAAGGAACCGGAAACTTCACAGCAGGCATTTTCGTGAATTTCGACACTCACCCGGCGTGCTCTTCCACATATGAGGGGATGATTGTGTACAATTCGACCACGAATCAATTCCTTGGCTGCAACTCAACAGACTGGGCAGTATTGGGTTAGTTGATATGAAAGGGCAGGAAGTTTACAGATTACTTGGAATTTCAATAGCTGTGGCTTTCTGCCTGTTTTCGGTTAATTCTGTATTAGCAATAGATGTTTACGAAGGAGTTCTTTTCGAAACAAAAGGGACAAACACGACTTTTATTATGGGCAAAAATTTAACCTTTGAAAAAATCGAGGTTCGGTCGACTTATCTGGTGTTGGACAACCAAACCATTTCGGTTTCCCCTTCCGAGGGATCTGCAAATGTTACCATCGAAAACTTCACAATAACCATTATAGAATTGAACGTGACAACTGATACTTCATCCAATTTAACATTTGAAATCGGCAACTTGTCTATCAACAAAAATTACACAATTTACAACAACAGCCAGTTATATATAGAGAATCAGACAAACGGAAGCGGCTATTTAAATTTTGTTTTTTATAATACTGACGGACAGTTTTTCGAAATTAATACAACTAAACGTGCAGACGGCGAGCCTTGCTTATACGATTCGGAATGCGAAGGTGGTTACTGCGTCCATGGTTATTGCAGGAGCTCTTCAACTTATTGCGGTGATGGATATTGTGATTCGGGAGAAACCTGTTCTTCGTGCTCAGCGGATTGCGGAGCTTGTGACGGAGGAGACGGCGGTAATGGTGGAGGTATTGTATTGCCGCCAACAACTAACGTCTCCGAGGAGGTTACCGAAGGTATATGTGAACCGGATGTAAAAAGATGTTTTGAGAATAACTTGCAAAAGTGCGATATTAATGGAACAGGCTGGGTCGTAATAGAAACGTGCGAATACGGATGTGACCCCGAATCGCTGTCCTGCAAAACGGAAATGGAAATCATCGTACCGATATGCGAACCAGGTACGACAAGATGTTCTGACAACATTCTTCAGAGATGTTCTAGTGACGGTTATGCTTGGGAAACAATCGAAACATGCGAATATCAATGTGTGGACAACAAATGTGTTGAGGAAGTTCCATGGTTTTATAATAAACGTGTTCAGGCTCTCGGTGTTCTTATCCTGTTGTTGATAATACTACTAATCATAGTGGCAAAGCTTAAACCATCGGTTGTACCACCTAAATTGCCTAAAAGGGAAATCAAAAAGGAAATGGTCGAATTACCCAAAAAAATAATTCCTGAAAAACCTCGGGTAGTTTCGGAGGAAATACCCCCTAGCCGGGAAGATGCCGAAAAGTTTAAAAGAATGAAAAGAAGGCTCAGCGAACTGAAGACACGACTGGAGAAATTAAAGAGAAGGAAGTAGGAAAAATCTAAATCTCCAGTTCCCTTCCTTCCAGGATCTCAACCTTCGTCTCGCTCTGGGATTCCACCTTCTTTTTGAAATCGTTCGCGTCTGCCTCCAGCCCTCCAAGGAAGTTGTAGTGCATGGGGATCGCAATCTTCGGTTTAATCGCCAGAACAGCCTTCACAGCTTCGTCTATTCCCATCGTGTATGTCCCGCCGATCGGGACAAGCACGACAGTCAGGCCCTGGAAGGAACTCATTTCAGGGACGAAATCCGTGTCCCCCGTATGGTAAACCTTTTTCCGTTCGGATTTTATTATGAACCCCTCACCGTCTCCTTTCGGGTGGAAGTGTTTAGCGAGATTGTAGGCTGGGACTGTGCGAATACGAATTCCCTCGATTTCTAGCGAATCCCCTGGTCTGACTGTTTTTATTTCTCCTGAGAGCTTCCCCGCTGCCTTCGCTGTTGTCACGATCTGGGTTTTTTCCGTTTTTATCTCGTTTACCTTCGAAGGTTCGCAGTGGTCGTAGTGGTCGTGCGTTATGAGGATTATGTCCGCTAATGGCGAACCTTGCGGGAGAACGTAGGGATCTATGTATATCCTTTTCCCCGAGGTCTCGATCTTGAAACTCGCATGCCCGAACCAGGTGATTTTCATAAAAGAACCTCCTTTTACAAAAATTTGATTATATTTTTGATTTTTTATTTAAATTAAAATACCAAAGACTTTTTGGAGAGTATGCCTTACAAATACAAGAAAGCCTGCTTCGGGGGGACGTTCGATATCCCTTTGCACAAGGGACACGAGTCCCTGATCAAAAAAGCATTCGAAGTGTCTGAGTACTGCTACATAGGGATTACCACCGATGATTACGTTCTGAGAAAGAGGAAGGAGGGGGTTAGGAATTTCGAGGGAAGGAAAGCGAACCTGATAAAATTTCTGGAATCGAAAAAAATCCCGAGAAAACGCTATGAAATAATCAAACTCGACAAGTTTTTCGCTGACGAGGTTCTGGACAAAACGAAGGGGATAGAGGCGATAATAGTCAGCGAGAGAACGATTCCAGGGGCGAGGGGTATTAACATCCTCAGGGAGGATTTTGGAATGAAACCCCTGGAGATAATCAAGATCGGGTTGGTTCTTTCGAAAGATAAACAGCCGATCTCCTCGACTAGAATCCGAAATTGCGAGATAGACAAGGAAGGAAAAGTTCTCAAGCGTTAGGTTATCCTTTTCTTATTTTCTCTTCCCCATTTATTTTCTTGATGTACTCATAAACCTCTTTTGGAACGAATTGTTTCCATTCCTTTCCTTCGAGAATCCTCTCCCTTATCTCCCTTCCGCAGTTTTCGTACCTCTCGTAGAATTTGTGTTTCTTGACCGGTATTCCGATCTTTTTCAAACACCTGATTGCCCACGGGTTCCTTGAAAAGGCAACATCGAATTTCCCGAGTTTTTTGATCTTTCCACCCCACTCATCATCGTCATTCACATCAGGGATTTTGTGTACTTCGTAATCAATCCCCTTGCTACCGAGAACTTCCCTTATCAGCTCCTCCCTCTCCTCAAAGGAAAATGGGTTCTTTTCATCCGGATTTTCAGGACCGCCTATTACGATCGTTATGCTTTCGTTCTCCCTGAGTATATCCCTTATGACTTTCAAATGTCCGTTGTGGAACGGCTGGAACCTTCCAATGAATAACGCTTTCATACAACCACCTTTTTGGAGTTTTCGAATGCTCTATTAATCAATTTGTTCAGATTCTTTATCCTCTTTTCCTCACGGAGGATTTTTTCCGATTTTGCTTTCGTGGCGGGCTTTTTGGGGACGAATT
>CAYFVC010000012.1:0-2143 GCA_964346665.1 uncultured archaeon | reverse complement strand
TTATAGATTAACCCGATTATTTGCCCTGCGGCCATTCCCAGAAACCAGAGTATAACTGGGAAGGGATATTCAAAGCCTGCGAACTCAACCAGCAGAATTCCAACTACAACTCCAATGATGCCGCCTGCCACCATCCCAGCAGACATTGGCTCTAAAGGTGTTTTGCCAGTTCGCATTGCATAAATTCCAACAAGCCCTATAATTACTGCCAATATCCCGATTACGATTAAAATCCACATATTTTTTAATATACGACTTTTCTATTTAAAATATTTTGATTTGTTATATGCACATTATTCATTTTTTTAAGCCAGAGGGCTTAGCACATTTCCCTTTGGGCTTTTCACCAAAACCGACATCAAGAGAGCCTGAAGCCTCGGGAGGGAGTTTCAAACGGAAGCAGGTGAAACCTGCTTCAAACGTTCTTTGAACCCCCGACCTATCGGTATCATACCAGCGAAAGACGCTCGCAGGCGAACGTCAGCATATCAAGTCATCGAGCGTTTAAGACCGAAACAGGCGAAGCCTGTTTCTTTCGCTCTACTCATACCGATACAAGCCGATCGCTCTGTTGTAGGCCGAAACGGACTACTTCCGTTTCTTTCGAAACTGCCAACTGAGCTACCGAGGCAAGTTTCCGAATGATAATGACTCACGTCATTATCAACTAATTAACTTTTTTGAGCTCGGATGTTTAAATTAGTAATCCTGTCCATATAACATTATGGAAAATGACAATTTCAGAAGGGCAATGCCTTTGCTTTTTGTGTTTTCTTTATTCTGGTCTTTCTCTTTCGTTCTGATACCCATATACCTTTCGGATGTTGGGCTTAACGGGTATGAGATAGGGGTGTTGATCGCTTTGTATGCAATAACCCCGATTTTCTTCTCCTTCCCGACAGGGGTGATCAATGACAGGTGGACGATTCGTCTTACCTTGCTTGCAGGGATTGTTATGGTTTCCTCGTTCTTTTTAGGACTTGGATTTTTCGATGGTTTTCTCATATTCCTGCCATTTTTTCTGCTCGGGGGCCTGGGAAGCAACCTAGAAGAAATATCTATAAGGACGCTTGTCTACAAGACGAAGATGAAGGGGAAGGAAGGCGGAAAATTCGGGATATACAATTTTGTTACTAATCTAGGACGCTCCCTGGGTCTGTTCGTTGTGGGCACCCTCATATTCTTACTCGATTTCTCCCTTGCCCTGAAAATGATAGGAGTTTTATATCTGCTGATCATTCCATTCGTCTCATTCAAACCTATAATGAAATATAAGGTAAAACTTGTTGAATACAGAAGGGATTTTTTAAACAGGAGGGTCGTTTCGATAGGGATCATAATGTTTCTTTTCACGCTTCACTGGGGAGCGGAAGGGACGTCATTCGGCCTTTTCTTGAGAAATAATCTGGGCCTTGACATGTTCTTGGTTGGGGTTTATACTTCGGTCACGTTATTATTTTTGGGTTTCACCGCTTACGTCTTCGGTAAGAGGATAGATCAAAGAAAAAGCAACATGAAAAACGTTTTCGTTGCGGGGATGATAATTTCGGGGGTCTTTCACATACTCCACACTATCCCAATCGTTCCGCTCTCCTTCCTCCTGAGAATACCTCATGAGGTTGGGGACGGTATGACGTTGATCGCTATTTACTTCTGGGTGTCCAAGTTGTTCGGGGTGAAAAGGATAGGAGGGAATTCGAGTTTAATGTTCACCCTCACCCTTCTTGGCCATGTGGTCGGTTCGCTCATATTCGGACCGATAGGTTACCATATGGGTTATCACATACCCCTGATAATTTCAGGTATGATAAACATATTGTGTGCGTTCCTTTTGATAGCTTTCGTGAGAACTTTCCATGTCAGGGAGTATTGATACCTATTTCTCCAACAACCTTGTCTAAACTTTCGTGCAGCTCCTCAATCGTCCTGTTGTTCGTTACGGAGAATTCAGCCAGCTTGATCGTCTCGTTTATTACCTTTTCCGTCTCCTTGTTCTCGATCTCCATGAATTCCTCAAAGGTCATTTCACCTTCGCCCTTCGTCCCACGTTTTATTATCCTCTCGTAACGTTTCTTCGCCTCGCATTCCACGTTAAGGAGTTTGAAATTCTCCCCGAACTTCCCTTTGAAATATTCGTATTCTT
>CAYFVC010000011.1:0-7124 GCA_964346665.1 uncultured archaeon | reverse complement strand
CCCTATTCGTTCGTGAGGCATCCCATGTACGCCGGGTTCCTGCCCATGTTTGTCTGTCTCCCGCTCGCGCTGGGGTCTTACTGGGCTCTGGTTCCGTCGCTCCTCATGGCGGTCCTGATAGTGGTGCGCACGCACCTCGAGGACAGGATGCTCCACAGGGAACTGAAGGGATACGCGGAGTACGCGAAGAAGACGAGGTACAGGCTCATTCCCGGGGTTTGGTAAAGCCATGCGGAACCGGCTCTTTGCCGCCGGGGGGAGGTATTTACTTTTCTGTATGTCCCATGAAGAAGAACCCGATTGCCACGATGAACGAGACCAGGGCGAACATGAACGGGATGAGCGCGTCCATGTTAAGGAAATATGGCATCGCGAAGAATGTAATGGATGCGATTATCAATATTATTCCTACGGCAAAGCTGTACGTTCTCCTGTCCATGCATTTTGTTTGGGCTTCCGTCTTTAAAAGATTTCGGGATTTGGCGGGACCGAAAGTTTTAAATACTTAAATGTTATAAATATATAACATAAGGTTAGAAATAGTTAATAAAAAGTTATGTTCGTATAACATGATTGGAGGTGAGTTTGAATGAAAGGTAAGGAAAGGGGAAGCAAAGAAGACCTAAACAGGATAGTGATCGGCGTGGCGGTTGCTGTCATGGTCATCCTGGGGCTGGCGGTCTATCTGATGTCGGGAATCCCGCCCACTTTCGATGAGATTATGCTCAGCGTGGTCGTGATGGTCGTGGTGGTCCTGGCGTTCGTGGTCATAGTCAAAAGGTTCAGGGCGTACAAGTCGGGCCTGCCAGCGGAGGACGAGATGTCAAAGAAAATCTTCCAGAAGGCGGGTTATTACGCATGGCTTTTCGCGATATACGCAGCGCTCGTATCGAGGTTCATAGGCGAGGAGGTCGCGGAGAGGACGGGCGACTGGAGCCTGGTCGGATCCTACATGACCATCGCTGTTATACTCGGTTCCGCTCTGTTCTTCTTCGTAACGTATTTCTGGTTCAGCAGGAAGGGGAACGTGTGAGGCGATGGGATGAAAACGAGGATAAAGGAATTCCGGGCGAGATACGACATGACGCAGGAGGATTTGGCGAGGAAGGTCAGCGTCCGCAGGGAGACGATCCTGTTCCTGGAGAAGGGCAAGTACAACCCGTCCCTGAAACTCGCGCACGACATAGCGAAGGCTTTGAAGGCGAAAATAGAGGAGCTATTTATATTCGAGTAGGGGCGAGTTTTAGTATGAAAGTTGCTTAGGGCCCGCAGAACCGGAGTTTTTGAACTGAAATGTGAAAAAAGTTTTTTTAAGAGAGAAATACAAACTATAATAATGAAAAAGTCAGTTGCCTTTCCTGTCGCATTGGTTTTTCTTTTACTTTTTTCCGGCTGTGTGCAGAATATCTGTCCTGAATGCCCCGAACCAAGCAGTTATTCGGAGTGTAACGATCAGGCCATAAAGACGAGAACAAACTACAGGTGCAACGAGGCTACTGATTTTGAATGCGAAAGCTATACAGAAGAGACACAATGTGCAACCGAAATAACATTATCAGGAAACATCGATGCGACAGTAAAACCATCTATAGAAGAGAAAGTTCAGGGTATAATCAGAATTGAGGTAAAAAATGTCCCCGATGACACCAAAATTGTTGCTTATTACCTTGAAGGTGGAGGGCTACCTCCTCTTGGGAGCGAAAGAAGTCCATTATTCGCTACGAAAAAAGATGATATCTGGAGCGGAATGCTTGACACCGCAGAATATGAAAATGGATTATATGAAATGGTGGTAGGAGGATCTACTGTTGAGGAATTAAAGGGTAGACCCCAATATTATGCAAGGGGCCAGATATTGATATCAAATTAATTTTTTTAAATATTTTAATCACTAGTACGAAATATTAAATATGAGGGGTATTAGGGGCGTTATTGCTGTTATACTAGTTTTGTTGGTCGTGAGCATCAGCGGGTGCATCATGGGTACGTATTCCGCTCCGCATAAAGAGGGCGACTTTGCAACAACACGAGCAAGGATCATGTACGGGTGTGATGATGTCGAGAGGGAGGAGTTCGACGAGGAAAACGACGTGATAGGAGAAACGCATTACTGGTCCAATGACAAGACAGGAAAAGAATACGAGGCAATAGTTTATCCGTTCATGGACAGCGAAATTATGATATGCGAGAAGGGGTATGACCATTACGAATCGGAGGATTGCAACGAATTTAAATACGAATACGGTGATTATGACCTGATGGCAGGGGTTGAGGGGAATGACGTGTATTTCTTCTGGGTTGCGGACGTTCTTTCGTTAAGAATCGTGGAAAAGGAAGGCTATGAGGGCGGACCGGAAAGGGAGGCAGTTGAGGAATCCTTCGCCATGACGAAGGGACTGATCGACTACTATCTAGGTCAATACACACCGATCAAGAAATGCGAGTAAGAAATCACTTCG
This sequence comes from uncultured archaeon, assembly GCA_964346665.1. Classification (GTDB taxonomy): domain Archaea; phylum Aenigmatarchaeota; class Aenigmatarchaeia; order QMZP01; family QMZT01; genus JAZGEG01. The sequence goes on along the minus strand of CAYFVC010000011.1, from coordinate 4,665 downwards.
GTTTTATTTTTTGGCTTTTCTGATCTTTTCCTGTATTTTCTTTTTCAGCCTGTCTATCTCCTCTTCCTCTTTCTCTATTTCTATCTCCTTGGCTTTTATGTCCTTTGCGTATTTCTCTATCTTGTCTTCCTCTTCCTCTATCTCCTCTTCCTCCCTCTCTATCCTCTTCTCCTGCTTTTCAATCTTCTTCTCCTGCTTCGCTATCTCCCTCTCCTTCTTCCTCATCCTTCGTATAGGGAAGAAGATCCTGTCGAAATACCTCTCCTGCTTGAAAATGAAAACCCCTATCACAGAGCTGAGTATGTAAAGCATTATGCCTATCCCCAAGAGCGCGTATATAGAGGTGAATATTTTCGCTTCGGGAGTTGTAGGAGAGAAATCGCCGAAACCTATTGTCGTAAGAGTAATGGTTGAAAAGTAAAAGGAATCGATGTACGACCAGCCCTCAACATTCGCGTAATAAACCGTCCCTATTGCCAGGAGTACAACGACCACGAGAAAAGCGTAATATATCCTTTTCCTCAGCATGTTCCCTCTTTAAAATATTGTCGTTTTTCAAATATAAGCGGAATGCGATTTGACCATATGCGGAAAACATTAAAATATAAAACCCAAATAAAAGTCTATGGGTTTTTTCGATTTTCTGAAAAAGAAGGAAGAGGTTTCCGAACCCCAGGATGCGGGATCGGTTGAATTAGCAAAGGTTAAGGAAACCATAGAGAGATCGATTTCTAGCGATATTACGAAGGAAAGGGAAAGGATGAGGGAACTGTATGCGAGGATCAAGGAGAATTTCAGGGAGGTAAAGAAACTCAATAAAGAGCTGTCCGGGAAGAGCTTTGAAAGCGGCCAGAGAGTGGATGCTCCTGTCAACATGATCAAGGATAATTACGTGAGGAAGACGTTATCCCTGCTTAACAACATCCCTGTAATAGACAATTTCGAATACGGGGAGATAACGGATTTCTGCTCGGGAACCGAGAAGGTCTTGAAGGATCTGCAAAAAATCCCTCCAAAGCAGACGATTTTGCTCTCCAAATACTTCAAGGGCGAGACTTCTAGGATTATAAAAACCCTGAAAGACATCGAGAGGATGAGTAAGGAGATGAAATCCCTCCTTGAAGGGAAAGCGCTCTGGCTCGGAGGGAAGATAAATTCGAAAATTGACAGGATTTTCGAATTGAAAAGGAAATCCAAGGATATGGAAAAACAGGAGAATACGCTCCGCGAGAAGATAAAAGACAAGAGGAATGAAAAGGGGGAGAAGGAAAAGGATCTCGCTGGTTTCGTTTCCAGCGAGGAGTTCAAGGGATTCGAGAATCTAGGTTTCGAAATCAAAGAGCTCGGGAGGGAAAGATCGGAAATAGAAAACGAGATAAGAGAAGAGCTGTCCGGTGTTAAAAGGCCGCTCAAAAAACTCGAGTACGATCTGAAACATAGAGAGGGGAAAGAGAAGGTTTCGTTATCGAAGGTGGCGCATTCTCCAATGAAGGTTTTGCTCGAGCAGGGTGGTTCCGTCCTAATGGAGGCCTTGGTGAAGCTCAGGAATCTGAATCTGAAGGAGAACGAGAGGGAGAGAGTTGAGGGGCTCATAAAAAAGATAGAGAACGGAGAAATCTCGAAGCTCAGGGAGAGATACAAACAGATAGAGAATGAGATACGTGAGAAGAAGGAAAGGGAAGAGAAATCGGATGTTACTGATAAGAAGAGGGGGAAGGAAAGGGAAATAGAGAACCTTACGAAGGAAATCCAAGAACATGAAAAGGAGATCGAAAAGATATCGGGGAACAGGAAAAAAGTTTCGGAGGGTATCGAGAAAGAGAGAAAAGATCTCGAAGGCCTCGTTCGGAAGGAAATAAATATTAATTTGAATATTATTGTATGAGCAATATGAACGAAATTTACTCGACCGTGGAAAAGATTAAATCTTCGAAACCTTTAGTCCACCACATAACGAACTGGGTCACAATATACGATTGCGCGAACATAACTCGTTGTGTGGGAGCGTTGCCTGTTATGGCGCACGCTATTGAGGAATCGAATGAGATGACAGGGATAGCGCAGGCACTCGTTCTGAACATAGGGACGCTTACACCTTCACTAGTTAAGTCCATGATCTCGGCAGGGAAGAGGGCGAACGAAAAAGGGATTCCTGTCGTGCTTGATTCCGTGGGTGTTGGGGCAACAAAACTCAGAACGGATAAGGCGAAGGAAATACTAGCGAATGTGAAAGTCAGCATACTTAAAGGGAATGCGGGCGAAATAGGGACTTTGGCAGGTAGCAAGGCAGAGGTGAAAGGGGTAGAATCCATGGGTGTTGAGGGCGAAATTAAGGAGATAGCGAGATCGCTGGCGAAAAAATTCAATCTCGCTGTCGTGATCACGGGCAAGGATGATATAATCTCGGACGGAATGAAAACTTACGTTGTTTCGAACGGGCACGACATGATGGGCTCGATCGTGGGGACGGGGTGTATGCTCGCGAGCGTGATAGGGGCGTTTGCGGCGGTGGAGAAAGATCATGCGAAAGCGAGCGCGTACGCTTTGGTTTGTTTCGGGATCGCGGGGGAGCTCGCGGCGGAGAAAGCGAAGGGACCCGGAACTTACAAGGAGATGTTCTATGATGAGCTCTACAACCTGAACGGGGAGAAAATCGAGCGAATGAAAAAATTGAGGGTGGAGGAATGAAGCTGGATTTTGATTTGTATTTTATAACAGATCGCTGTCTTTCGAAAACGAATGTTATAGAGGACGTGAAATCCGCGATAAAGGGTGGCGTGAAAATCGTGCAGTACAGGGAGAAAGAACTGCCAACGAAGAAAATGGTAGAGGAGGCGAGGGAAATCCGAAGGGTTTGTAAATATAACAGTGTTATATTTATTGTGAACGACAGGATCGACGTGGCGTTAGCGAGCGAAGCGGACGGGATACATATAGGACCGGATGATATTGACTTTCGGACTGCGAGGAAAATTTTGGGAAAGGATAGGATAATCGGCGTGACGGTTAGTTCGCTGGAGGAGGCGAAGTTTTTCGAAAATTCCGGAGCGGATTACGTGAGCTTGAGTCCGGTATTTCGAACGTCCACGAAGAAGGACGCCGGCGAACCAATAGGTCTCGAAATTATAAAAAAGGCGAAGGATTCGCTTAATATTCCTTTTGTCGCGATCGGTGGGATAACCCAGGAGAATTTGAAGGACGTATTGGATGCGGGCTGCCGAAGGGTCTGCATGATATCCGCGATACTTTCGAAGGATAACGTGGAGAAGGAGATTCGAAAAATCAGGAGGACCATAAATGAGCACGCAACTTGAAAAAGCGAAGGAGAACGAGATAACGAAGGAAATGGAATTAGTTTCGAAAGAGGAAAAAGTTGATGTTAAAGAACTCAGGGAAAACGTAGCGAAGGCTCACGTCGTTATCCCTGTAAGCAAACTTCACAAAAACCTCAAGCCTATCGGGATAGGGAAAGGCTTGCGGGTGAAGATCAATTCGAACATCGGGACTTCGCCTGCGAAGGCGAGTCTGGCGGACGAACTAGAAAAACTCAGAGTTTCGATCGATAGCGGAGCGGACACGGTTATGGACTTGAGCACGGGAGGGGACATCGACAAGGTTAGAAGGGAGATCATAAAGAATTCGAATGTTCCCATAGGAACAGTCCCGATCTATCAAGCGGTAGTTGAGAAAGAAAGCATAGTCGATCTTTCGGAGAATGATTTCGTTAAGGGCGTGAGGAAGCACATAGAAGACGGGGTGGATTTCATAACGGTCCATTCGGGCGTTCGAAAGGAGGCGATCCCGTTGGTAAAGAAAAGACTGATGGGGGTGGTTTCTAGGGGAGGATCGTTCCTCATAAAATGGATGGAACACCATAACAGGGAAAATCCGTTATACACGAATTTCGACAAGATCCTTGCTCTCGCCAGAAAGCATGACGTCACGCTTAGTTTGGGAGACGGCCTTCGCCCGGGCTGCATAAAAGACGCGACTGATAAAGCCCAGATACATGAACTTAGGGTTCTGGGTGAACTCGCTGATTTCTCTTTCGAAAAAAACGTCCAGGTCATGATTGAAGGGCCAGGACACATTCCCCTCCACCAGATCAAGAAAAACATTGATTTGCAGAAGAAGATATGCAAGGGAAGACCTTTCTACGTCCTCGGCCCGATCGTGACGGATGTCGCTCCTGGCTACGACCACATAACATCTGCGATTGGCGGGGCGCTGGCGGCGTATTATGGAGCTGATTTCTTATGTTACGTCACGCCTCGAGAACACCTAGGACTTCCCACAGTCGATGATGTCCGCGAAGGTGTGATAGCCTCGAAGATCGCGGCGCATGCAGCGGACATAACGAAAGGTTTCGGAAGCGATTGGGATGACAGGATGTCGAAAGCCAGGGCGAACCTTGACTGGAAGAGGATGATGGAACTTGCGATAAATCCAGAGAAAGCGAAAAGGATGAGGGAAGAATGTGCTCCTAAAGATAAAAATACATGCTCAATGTGCGATAGATTCTGTTCAGTGAAAATAAGCAAGGAACTGAGGGGTGAAAAATGAAAATCCGCGAAATAGGCGAGTTCGGGCTCATAAACAGGATTTCGAAAAAGATCAAAGACAAGAATGTCCTTACTCAAATAGGGGATGACACAGCGTTGATAA
>CAYFVC010000010.1:0-2660 GCA_964346665.1 uncultured archaeon | reverse complement strand
AAGTTCGCGAGGAAGACAATCGATCAGTGGGTTTCTGAAAGGAAAACCCCAGAAATCCCAAAACTCCCAAAAATCTTTTCCGAAAAATCCGGGGTTTTCACAACCCTTCACACCTATCCTGACCGCGAACTTCGCGGCTGTATCGGTCTTCCGTATCCCAACAAACCACTGATAGAGTCCATAAGGGAATCAGCTGTCAGCGTCACGATGGACCCGAGGTTCCCGAAACTTGGCGAGGAAGAACTGGACAATGTAATAATCGAGGTTTCCATACTCACGAAACCCGAAAAGATCAAGGTCAAGAGCCCTTACGAATACTTCGAGAAGATAAAGATAGGCAAGGATGGCCTCATAATCACCAATGGCGTCCAGTCAGGTCTGCTCCTCCCACAGGTCCCGATTGAATACGGGTGGAATGTGAAGACGTTTCTCGAACACCTCTGCATGAAGGCATTCCTCCCCCCGGACGCCTGGAAATACAAAGGATCCGATATCTTCTGTTTCCATTCAGAAATCTTCGGGGAGAAAGAGCCGAGGGGAAAGATAGAAGCGATCAGTTCTACCGAAAAATGAGAAGGAAAATCTTTATAAACCCTTTTACGAATAATCTATTTCACTGCATATCCTATATAATCAATAAAACTACGTGAGTATTTCTTTTCTATCTGTCTAATATTGATCCATCCTATTCCGAGCTTAAGTTTTTCTTCAGATGTGAATTTTTTTAGTTTGGTCATGACATTCCCGTAATCGGTGGCTTCTTTTCGTTCTTCAGGCGTATCGAAGTTATCGTAAGGTGATATACCCACTAACTTGGATATGGCATCAATAAAATCTTCTTTTGATTTGAATCTAACTCCACCCCTCAACCAATTGAATCGTTTGTATTTTTTCCCCCAAACACCGAGTATGCCTATACTTCCATCATCAGTATCTCCAACTAGTAACCGACACCCTATCCACGTTCTCATTAACTTATTGTGAGGCACATCCTCAATAACAGCTCCGGGGATTACATAAGCTTTGAATGTTGTGTAGGATTCGCCTTTTTTCATGATTAAATCTGCGATGTAAGATTTTTAAACTTTGATATTTTTCCAAAACAAGCATTGAAAAAATTAAGTAACGCTGGGAACAGGATTCGAACCTGCGAGGGCAAACGAACGAAGGACATTCGCTAGCGAATGTCGATCTATTTTTCGCCCACCGGATCTCTTGACTTGGAATCCCTTGCGGAACCCTGTAAGACCACTGTAACTCCTCATATCCGCCGAGTCAGAGTCAAGCCATGAAGTCATTGCAACCAAGTTGCTCCTCAGATCCAGTGCTCAAGTCCGGCGCGTGTGCAGACCGATTCGGGAACTTGTTTCCGAATCTTCCCGAAGGTTTACCACTCCGCCATCCCAGCGTTCAATTTTAATTAAGACCATGTCTTCTTAAATACTTAAGTTTCGCTCCTGAGAAGAAAGAATCACAATTCCAAGTGGTGCTTGAACTTATTTTTTTCCGCTTTCTTTAACGGCCAAGCTTCCTCGATTATCATGTTCGGTATGCTGTCTTCAAGGACTGGAAAAGCCAGCCCACACTTCCTGCACAAAAGAAACATTCCCTTGTCTTTTATGTCCCCCTTGCATTTAGGACATGCCATCATCTCGAGCAGTTTCTTATCTATCATATTTTAAAATTAAATCAGTGTTTTAAAAATATTCTACACCTAAAATCAGGACTTATTTCTCTTTTTCTCCCTTTTGAGCTCGTCCTTCAGCCTTGGCAGCCTCATGACGAACCCACATTTCGAACACTTGACAGAGAACGGGCGGCTCCACTCCGGCTCGACATGTTCTTTAAACCCGCATTCAGGGCATTCGTAATCTGTTTCCGCTATGTCGGAGTCTACCTTCACGAGAACCCTCATCATTCCCTTCTCTTCCTCTCTCGAATTCTTCAAGACCCTGTTGCTAACGAAGCGGTATCTCCTCTCCATAATCACAAATTAACAGAACGGGTATTTAAATTATCACCCCTATAATGAAAGCTATTAGGGCGATGAGCATCCCGATTTTCAACCGTTTACTTATCCTCGCGTAACCTTTCCTTTTCCTTTTTTCCCTTCCAAGGGAATATATGCAGGACACGAAAACCAAATCCGCCACCAAAACCACCGCTAGATAACTTACTTTCAGAATCCCGTAATAGTATGGGAGGACCGAGAAAATTATCGCCAGAACAAGACATGATATCGCCAGAACGATCATTGTCCTTTCCTTGTATTTCATTTTCACGCCTCCTGTTGTTATCCCGAACCTCTCGGCTACTGGTGTCGCTGCTTCCGAGACTTTCGAGGTGAGTTTTTTCAGGAAACTCCTGCGGTCGCCTTCCATGTCTTCCATATCCTTCACTATCTCCCTTGATATGGTCGCGAGCATGGCAAGAACCATGAGGATGAGGACGAGCCTTATCTCCAAGAAAATCGCTCCCCCGAAAAGGAAAACCGATCCCACAAGATAACCTATCGTGAGGTTCCCCAGGAGGATTTTGTGCTGGAGGGAAAGGGAATACATGATCAAAAGAAACGAGTTTATAATCGCTATAGTGAAACACAACCCATTTATCAGCAATGCGCAAAAATTCCCAAGAACGAGCAGGATTATTGAAAACAC
>CAYFVC010000009.1:0-28725 GCA_964346665.1 uncultured archaeon | reverse complement strand
TGGTATGGGCAAAGGATTTGAAAAAGGATATCGTGAGGAAACTTGACATTCCGAAAAAGAAATCGGAAATCCCTGATTTTGAAGGGAAGCTTGACAGGATATCTGACATACGTTTGCTCGTTTACACCCAACCAAGGGAATCTGGTTTAAGAAAGAAAAAGCCGGAAGTGTTCGAGATCGACCTTTCTGGGACCACCGAAAACAAATGGAACTACGCGAAGGGAAAACTTGGGAAGGAGCTTGATGTTTCAGAGGTTTTTTCTGAAGGGGAGCATGTTGATGTTAAATCCGTTAGCAAAGGCAAGGGTTTCCAAGGAGTGGTGAAGAGGTTCGGGGTCACTATAAGGAGCAGGAAGAACAAGGAGAAAAGAAGGCATATAGGGACTATGGGCCCTGTCACGCCCGGAAGGGTTTTGCCTGGAGTGATTCCCCAGGCAGGACAGCTCGGCTTCCAAATACGAACGGAGTACAACAAACGATTGATAAAAATAGGGAGTGACGGGCTCGGAATAAAGGGGAGTTTCGTGAATTACGGGGAAGTCAAAAAGAACTACGTCCTGATTGAAGGCTCTGTCCCGGGTTCTAAGAAAAGACTAGTTCTCTTCAGGAAATCCTTCAGGAAGACTGATGTGAAAGAACCGGTTGAAGTGAAATCCGTTTCCTTAGAAAGCCAGCAGTGATGATTGTTTTTTAACCAAGAAATACAAATTTATTTCTATGAATCTTTGGTATGCTATAACCTTGATAGGGGAGCCGGGAATCTGGATGTTCTCGACAGGGATTCTTCTGATCGTATACGTGCTCCTGAGAAATAAAATGAGCGAGGGGAAAAGGGAAGTTGTGAAAAAGGGTTTTTTCGTTTTCATAGTGAGCATATGGTTGACATTGGGGGTTGCGTTCTGTTTGAAAAGCGTTATAAACACAGAAAGACCATGCTTATCTTGCGAGCCTTACGTAGAGGGATGCAACCCGTATTGTTCGAATGACAGCTCATTCCCTTCAGGGCATGCAGCAGTGATATTCGCTGTTTTCTCCTCAGTTTACGTTAACATCCGAAAGAAGTGGTTTGCTCCCTTGTTCGTGATACCATTCTTGGTATCGATCTCAAGATATTTTTTAGGAGTGCATCACATAATCGATATCGTTTTTGGAACAGTGATGGGTGTTTTCATCCCCATAATTATATTCGCTTTCTATGAGAAAATCCTAAGTTTTGTATCTTAAAATCCCGCCTATACCACCCATCTCCTTCAATTGATTCCCCTCTTTAGTATCACCCGAGACCATTTCGACTTCTGTTCCCATATCTTCCGCGAGCTTCACGATCTCGTCCGTCAGATCCTTTTCCGCGAGTATTTCATATAACTCGTCGCATTTTTTACACTTATTTTCCTCGGCTTTCTTCCTAACCATTATCACATCCTTTTCCTCCCCGCATTTCGGACATTTAAGTTTCGCTCTCACCCAATCGAAATGTTCTGATAACAAAAGAACTTCAACGCTCCCGGATTTCAAGGTCTGGACAACCTCCTTTACTCCATAGATCGCTAAACCTGAATCCTTTCCCAACTCATCAAAAAATCGTCCGAGTATTTTTTTCTCCTTAATTACGGATGCTTCTTTCAGGGCTTCTTCTGACCTGTTCAAGGCCTCTTCTAGACCGTACTCTCCTGTGTATGATGTGTCCACAATAGAGACTATCTTTTTCTGGAAATCGTACCTGAGGAATTTCCCTTCCACAAATTTGTCCTTCACAGGACCTGGTCCGCCTACTATCAAGCCCTTCAGATCCTTTAACTCTCCGAACTGCTGGGAAGCGACATCCCCCACTTTCTTCATGAAATCATGCAAAAGACCCTCACGTATGCGAGCGTACCTGTTCGCACTCCACCCCCCTTTGTCCGTTTTCCCTGGAACAAGGGATTCCAGGTGTTTGAGGGATTTCACCCTTTTCCCCTGGAGAACGCCCACTTCTGCTTCTGATTTGTCAATAACTATCAGACCGTACACCTCCTTCTCCCTTATCATATCCTTCAAAGGGTCGAGAACGAATTTCTGGTCGCACCAGTAAAGTTTCTGTTTCAAAGGCTCGGGAGGTTCGAGAGCGAATATCTCAATGTCCGCAACACCTTCCCTTTCCGATATGTTTCCTGAGAATACCACCAGACCGTTTTCAGGGGTTTGCTTATACAGTTTCAGATGTTGCAGAATCCTCTCGAGTGCAGCCATAACGTTCTTCCTAACGGTCTTTGACTTTATGTTCTGCGCGGTGGATTTCTCATTCGTGATCTGATCCGTCACTTTATTCAAATTGTACCCGGCAGGGATATACACGGAAACCAGTTCGGTATGCCTCCCCCTAAAGTTATCGAGTTCTCCGACTAGATCTTTCAACCTTCTCTTCCGGATATCTTCCTTCGTCATGGCCAACACCTTATTTTAAAGATTAGTTTTGTTTGCTTATATTTAAAGAAAACGAATGTCAAACCCTTGTCTGGAATTTAATGAAATTATCCTGAAGTATATCGGGATTTGAGATCAGAATTTCTTCGAGAACAATCCACTGCACATCGTAATCAGATTTTGTTTTGTATTCCGATTCTGTCGAATACTCACCAGTTAGATGATAATCCGATAGGGAAACACTCTCTTCTTTCTTGGATTTGTATTTCTCCTTGCTTATTGCGTCATCAACATGAGTTGCCTTTTTAACTTCAAGTTTGAAGGCTTCCGTGGATGGGGGGAGATAACCCTGAACCATACTGCTTGTTCTAAATCTCCACAGTTCTTTGCCTGTCTTAACATCAACTGAATATTCGTGACAATCCCAACTGCCGAAAAATATCTTATCCCCTCTCTCGTTAACTTCCATATCATAAACAGGTCCACCAGTTTTGAACCTCCAAAGTTCTTTGCCTTCAGTGTCAAGACAATAAACGTTCCCATCTTCTGAACCGAAGAACACGTTGTTTTTAGTCGCTTTTACCTTAGCTATCATGTCACCTGTCTTGAATCTCCACTTCTCCTTTCCATTCAAATCCAAGGAATGGACGAAACCATCCCTATCAGGAACGTAAACAGTATCTCCGAAAACAAAAGGTGGTGTTGTAATTCCGTATTTTCCGGTTTTGAACCTCCAAACCTCTTTTCCTGTGTCGATGTTAACTGCATATGTGTAATTATCAAATGAACCGAAAAATATCATCCTGTTCTTAATATGAGGAGTATCAGTTATCTGGACCTGGTCCCCAGTTTTGAACCTCCAAATTTCCTTGCCTGTTTCTGCATCGAGGCAATATAAATTTTCGTCATAAGAACCAATGAAAACTTTATTCTCGAAAAATATTGGACTCGCCGCGATATCCGAACCAGTTTTAAACCTCCAAACCTCTTTTCCAGTTTTTACCTCAACACAGTAGGCGAATCCGTCCTCTGAACCGAAATATACAAAATCCCCAGAAGTTGAAGTCACAGAAGTGCTGAATATTTTTCCACCTGTTCTGAATTTCCACAATAGTTTTCCCGATTCCTGGTCAAATGCGTACATGTAATTGTCATAAGACCCTACAAAAACTATTCCAAAGCTTACATGGGGGTGACACATTATCATACCATTTGTTTTGAACATCCACTTTAGTTTTCCTGTCTCAGCATTAACAACGTATACATATGAATCGCACGCCCCGAAGTAAACGAATCCGTCTTTGTACGTGCTCTGGCATACGCTTCCTCCCTCCCCGTACTTCCATAATCTATCGAATTTCTTCACTTTAACGACTTCGAAATCCTCTAATTCTGTGTCAAAGTCCGGGGTTTCAAATCCCTCGAACCAGATATCCATATTTCCTCACCTTCCAATATACCTTCAAACAAAACCCATTGAACATCGTAATCAGATTTTGTTTTATATTCAGTTTCGCTCGAGTACTCGCTTTCTACATGGTAGTCACTAAGAGAAACCGTTTCCTCTTTTTTCTTCTTGTACTTGCTTTCTTTCACTGCTTCTTCTATATGCGTTTCCTTTTTGATTTCAACCTTGAACATCTCGTAAGGGTGCGACCAAATGGATTTTCTCAATGTGCTGGTCTGCATGTTCCACAATTCCTTTCCTGTTTCAAGGTCAAGGTAGTGAACCCTGCAGTCAACAGCCCCGAAGATAAGCTTATCTTTGTATATCTTAGGTTCATCCCAAATCTGACCGTCAACCTTAAATCTCCATACCTCTTTTCCTTCGAGATTTAGACAGTAAATGTTGCCGTCCTCTGAACCAAAATATATTCTTCCCTCTCTTATGACGGCTTTTGATTCAACAACCCCACTGGTTCGGAACCTCCAGATTTCTTTTCCGTTCATATCCAGGCAGTAGAAGTTTCCGTCCCTCGCTCCTATATAAATCCTTTCATTCACGATTGTCGGGGACATGGCAACTCCATAGTTCCCGAGTTTGGATTTCCAGATTTCCTCAGCTGTTTCAACGTTTAAAGCATAAAGATAGCTGTCGAAAGAGGGAACGAAAACAATGTTTTCGTGAATCGTCAGTTGTACGGGGTCGAACACTTCAGCGCCTGTCTTGAACCTCCACATTTCTTTGCCCGTCTTCGCATTCACACAATAAGCATTACCATCGAAAGAGCCGAATATCACCATGTTTTTATAGAAACCTGGGGTGCAGCACATCTCGTCCCCAGTCTTGAACTTCCAGATAACTTCACCTTTTTTTGCATCAAAAGCGTAAAAGTTAGAATCCTGAGAGGATGTGTACACTATGCCTTCCTTAACTCCAGAATACCCCGCCATCGCTCCTCCCATCTTATATCTCCAGACTATCCTCCCTCTCAAAGCCTCTATGCAATAAAAATTACCATCTCTGCCTCCTATGTAAAGCAAACCTTCAGCACAAACAGGGGAAGAATCAATCAAATTGCCAAGCTTTGTTTTCCATAACAGCTTTTTGCTCTCTATATTCAGGGCGTAAGTATAACCGTCGAAAGAGCCCCAGTATAGTTTGTCCCCCAGAAGGGTTGTCCTGACAATTGAACCTCCTTCTGTTGCGGACCATATCCTTTTGAATTTCTTGACCTTCTTCACTTCGAAATCCTCAAGCTCGGCCTCGAAACCTTCAAATCCGAAGTCCATATCATATCCTCCATAATTCCTTCAAATATAACAAGACTCGTATCATAATCCGACTTCTGCTTGTATTCTGATTCCATGTGGTATTCGCTCTCGATTTGATAATCTGAAAGAGATACGCTTTCTTCCTTCTTCTTTTTGTATTTGCTTTCTTTGACAGCTTCGTCTATGTGTGTTTCTTTCTTTATCTCGGTGCTGAAAGCCTCATAAGCAGGAAGTAATGAAGATGGTGTTTTATTGCTTGTGGTGAATCTCCAAATCTCTTCTCCTGTTAATGCATCAAGACTGTGAACATGACAACTCCAAGTTCCAAAAACAATTTGACCTTTCCAGTGAGAAGGCTTATCCCACATCATACCTTCTATCTTGAACCTCCATACCTCTTTTCCATCCAAACTCAGGCATCGGAAATACCCGTCTTCCGAACCAAAGTAAAGCTTATCAGAAACCACGATAACTTGGGTAAGAAGTCCGCCTGTTTTGTATCTCCAAATTTCCTTTCCTTCAAGGGAAAGCGCATACAATATTCCGTCTCTCGTTCCCTGGTATAGAACACCTTTGTGATGTACAGGAGGTTCTGAAATTCCGTACTTGCCTGTTCTGAATCTCCAGATTTCTTTACCTGTCCCATGGTCTAGGCAATACACGTTGCAGTCGAAAGAACTGAAGAAAATCCTGTTACCTATTATTGGAATCTCGAGGTCATTGTGAATCAAATCACCTGTTTTGAAACGCCATATCTCTTCTCCTGTTTTTGAATCAAGACAATAAAAGTTCGAATCTCCAGAACCTATGAAAGCCCTGCCTTCATGAATAGTGGCTGAAGATAGTATATCATCTCCACTTTTGAACATCCATATTTCCTTCCCGTTTGTTGCATCCAATCCGTGTATGTATCCTCCCTTTGTCCCTATTATGAGAATTCCTTTACTGTATGCAGGCCCATCAAACATTTCAGCCTTCGCTCGGAACCTCCACACTTCTTTTCCTGTTTCGATATCGAGGGCGTAGCAGTTTTGGTCAAAAGATGTGAAAAAGACCCTGTCATTCACAACCGCAGGTCTTCCTGTAATGACTCCTCCTGTTTTGAATCTCCAGAGTTCTTTACCGGTTTTAATGTCTACCGAATAGAAATATTCATCAGCTGCACCGAAATATAATATTCCATTATGCATTCTGGAAAAGCTTATGCTTCCGCCTTCACCTATCTTCCATAGCCTTTCGAATCTTTTTGTCCTCTTAACTACAACATCTTCTATTTCTACATCAAACTCTCTAGTCTCGAAACTCTCGAACCCGAAGTCCATACTTCTTCGACCTCCATAATTCCTTCAAACAAAATCCACTGCACATCATAATCCGATTTCTGCTTGTATTCAGATTCACTTGAATACTCGCTTTCAATTTGGTAATCGGAAAGAGAGACTGTCTCCCCTTTCTTCTCTTTGTACTTATCTTTTTTTCCTAACTCTTCAGATATTTCTGATTTTTTAACTTGAATCTCGAACTCCGCTCCTGAAGGGGGGATTGTTGCCTGAACAAGAGTACTTGCATCCGCTCTCCATACTTCCTTATGTGTATTTATATCGATTGCATATACATGACAATCCCAAGAACCAAAGTAAACCAAATTGCCTCTTATTTTCGGAGTGTCGTATATGAAACCATTTGTCTTGAACCTCCATAACTCATTTCCGTCCATATCAAGAACATACAAAAAGGTGTCCTCTGACCCTATGTATATTTTGTTGTCATGTATTACCGGAAGTCCTTCAATAATTCCGCCTGTTTTGAATTTCCATATCTCCTTACCTTCAGGTGTCAATGCGACGAGATAACCATCCCTTGTTCCGTAATACAAAACATCATTATGCTCGACAGGAGCGTTACCACAACCGAATTTCGCCGCCCTGTATCTCCACACCTCTTTTCCATTCGAAATGTCCACGGCATAAAGATATCCGTCAAAAGAAGCGAAGAATACCATATCTCTATATACGAGAATATCAACATCGTTGTGCGCCTCCGCCCCGCTCTTGAATCTCCAGATTTCCTTCCCTGTATTTCTGTCAATACAATAAAGGTTTCCGTCAAAACATGTCACAAATAATTTTTCCTTGAAAATCTTCGGGACTGACATCATCTCGTCCCCTGCCCTGTATCTCCAGATTTCTTCACCCGTATCTGCATCAAGTGCGTAGACAAAATGGTCTTTTGAAGAGAAGTAAACAATGTTATCCGCAAAAACAGGTCCGCTTCCTACTTTTCCGCCTGTTTTGAACTTCCATATAACTTCGCCTTTATCCTTGTCAAAACAGTAAAAATAACCATCATACGAACCCGTGTATAGTTTCCCCTTGTATATCCCTAGGGTACACATGAAAACGTCACCACCCTTGAACCTCCATATCTCTTCACCCGTATCTGCATCAAATGCGTAGATAAAGGAATCGGCAGCAGAAAAATACAAAATATTTTCATGGAGTAGACTTTGTGTTATGCTGCCTCCGTGAATGATTCTCCATACCCTGTCGAACTTCCCGACTTTCTTGACTTCCAAATCCTCTATTTCTGTGTCAAAGTCTGAGGTTTCAAATCCTTCGAATCCAATATCCATAACTCCTCACCTTCTAAAATGCCTTCAAATAAAACCAATTCCACATCATAATCGGATTTTTGTTTGTATTCGATATCCGTATCATACTCGCTGGTTACGTGGTAATCAGACAAGGAAACGGTTTCCTCTTTCTTTTTCTTGTACTTTTCTTTGGCTTCCACTCCCTCAGACACGCCTGACTTGCTGACCTCCAACTTGAAAGACTCGTATGGAGGCGGTAGTGGCGAGATGGTAAGGGTTGAAGTCGCGAACCTCCATACCTCCTCTCCTGTATCCGCGTCCAGGGCGTATAAATGGCAGTCCATTGAATTGAAGAATATGGTGTTGTTGAAGACAACTGGAGATGTGTAAATATTGTAGGATGCCCTGAACCTCCATATTTCCTTGCCGTTCAGATCAAGGCAGTAGAAGTTTGAATCTCCAGACCCGAAGTAAATTCTGTCCTTGTAGACGAGCGGTATTGCGTCTATTGCTTCGTCCCTTTCGGATCTGAACCTCCATATCTCTTTACCCGTTTTATCATCAATCGCGTAGAATATACCGTCCCTTGAGCCGTGATATATAACTCCATTATGGTAAACAGGGCTACCTGCATTGCCGTACTTCCCGGTTTTGAACCTCCATATTTCCTTTCCTGTCCCGAAATCAACGCAGTAAAGGTAGCTGTCAAAGGACGTGAAATATATTCTTCCTTCCCTTACTAGGAAGGGCCTGTCGTTGTGTATTTCCCCTCCTGTCTTGAATCTCCAGATCTCTTTCCCGGTTTTCTTGTCAAGGCAGTAGAAGTTCTTGTCGAAGGAACCGTTGAATACCATGTTCCCGTGGACTGTAGGAGCCGAGGCTATCTCGTCTCCGGTTTTGAACCTCCACTTCTCCTTCCCTGTTTTTGCATCAACAGCATAAACATTCGAGTCTCTCGATCCTACATAAACTATACCTTCCGAGACAACAGGTGAAGCGTCTATTTTTCCGCCTGTTCTGAAGGCCCATTTGAATTCGCCTGTTTTCGCATCCAAGGCGTAAATGTTGTGATCGAAAGATCCTATGTACAAAACTCCATCAGAAACGGCAGGTGTGCTCTCGCATATGCCGTCTCCTGTCTTGAACTTCCACACTTCCTTTCCTGTCACGGAGTCGACGGCGTATACGTAAGCGTCCATGGCCCCGAAATACAAAATTCCGTCTACCAGTGTGGGGCCGTTATTAATACTTCCACCGAATCCGACCTCCCACATCCGGTCGAACTTTTTTGTCCTATTAACTTCCAAGTCCTCTAGTTCGACATCAAAGTCTGAGGTTTCAAATCCCTCGAATCCGATTCCCATATTTCCTCACCTTCCATTATATCTTCGAAAATCACGAAGTTCGTATCGTAATCACTCTTCTGTTTATACTCGCTCTCACTAGCGTATTCGCTTTTTACGTGATATTCCGAAAGTGAAACTGATTCTCCGTTCTTTGTTTTATACTTGTCTTTATCAGCTGCCTCCTCTACTGAGGATGTTTTCTTTATCTCAACCTCGAACCACTCGAACGCGGGTGGAGCTTTTGAAGGAGTAATTGTTGATGTAGCGAATCTCCAAATCTCCTTCCCGTCTGTCGGGTTTATCGCGTAAAGATGACAATCCCACGAAGCCGTGAATAAAATACCACCATATACCTTTGGAGAGTCATATAAAGGACCGCTGGCCTTAAACCTCCACAATTCCTTGCCATTCATGTCAAGACAATAAACATTCCAGTCTTCACAAGTGATGTATATCCTGTTGTTGTGAACTAAAGGTAAGCCCTCAAGAAAGCCTCCTGTTTTAAACCTCCATATCTCCTTTCCTTCCATAGATATGGCGTAAAGATTTCCGTCTCTTGTTACATGGTAAATGATACCGTCTTTGATAATTGGGGATGTTGCATTACCGTACTTTCCTGTTCTAAATCTCCATATCTCTTTTCCTGTTGAGATGTCTACTGCATAGAGGTTGTTGTCAAATGAAGCGAAGTATATCACGTTGTCAAGTATGAAAGGAGGAGTGTCGGCATGTACGATATCACCGGTCTTGAACCTCCAGATTTCTTTTCCCGTATCCGCATCGAGGCAGTAAAAGAAATTGTCAAAGGAGCCAAATAAAACCTTATTACCGGAGGCGATGGAGGCAAAAACTATTTCATTGCCTGTTTTGAATCTCCACACTTCCTTACCTGTCTCTGCATCAAGGCAGAAGAAAGTTCCGTTCCTGCAGCCGAAGTAAACTTTGCCTTTATGCAGGTAGCATTTAGAGAATATTTCAGAACCTGCATTAAATACCCAGATTTTTTCACCGCTCCTCGCGTTGATAGCGTAGAATTTCAAGTCATGAGATCCCACATATAGGACATTATCTTCAACCAGTGGCTGTGCAGTAATTTTATCACCTGTCTTGAATTTCCAGATCTCCTTTCCTGTGGAAGCATCAACCGAGTAAACGTAATAATCGCAGGCGCCGAAATAAAGTACGCCTTTTTTCAGCTCAGAGAAAATTATACTTCCCCCGAATGTGAATCTCCACATCCTGTCGAATTTCTTTGTTCTCCTAACAGTTACCTCTTCCACGTCTACTTCAAAATCCGAGAATCCGGACTCAAATGTTTCGAACCCGATGTCCATATTCCATCAACCTCCACAATTCCTTCGAATATTACAAAGCTTATATCGTAATCTGATTTTTGTTTATACTCACTTTCCGTATTATATTCGCTTACGATTTGATAATCCGACAGGGATACAGTTTCCTGTTTCTTTTTAGATTTATATTTTTCCTCGCTCACTGCATCCTCTATATGGGTTTCCCTCTTCAACTCCATTCTGAAATTGCAGTGTGGGCCTGGTTCATAGGATTGTTTCAAAGTGTTGGTAGCGAACCTCCAGATTTCTTTTCCCGTATCCGCATCCAAGGCGTACAAGTGACAATCCCAGGAGCCGAAGTATATTATATTGCCAAGAAGTATGGGGGAACTGTATAGGTATCCTCCTGTTTTGAAACGCCAAATCTCCTTTCCTTCCAAAGTTAAACAATACATGTTAAAATCTTCTGTTCCGAAGTAAACCCTGTCATTGTAAATTAACGGTCTCTGGCTCAGGGTTTCTCCTGCTACGAATCTCCAGAGTTCCTTCCCATCCATTGTAAGACAGTAGAACGTTCCTCCTCTTTCGCCGTGATAGATTCTGTTCTCGTGTATCACAGGCATGCCTGCATTACCGAATTTTCCTGTTCTGAACTTCCAGACAACCTTTCGGGTGTTTATATCCAAAGCGTAAAGGTAGTTATCGAAAGAAGCGAAATAGAGTATTCCATCCTTCAAGAGTGGAGGGTAATGCCAGAAAAGTTCTCCGCCTGTTTTGAACCTCCATATCTCCTTCCCTGTTTCAGCATCCAGAACGTAAACATTCTCATCGTAAGACCCTATGTAAACCCTTCTGCTATGAACTAGCGGAGCAGCGTTAATTTCGTCCCCTGTTTGGAACCTCCAGATTTCCTCTCCGCTATCAGCCCTAACAGCGTAAACGTCCTTGTCAGTTGAACCAAAGTAAACAACTCCGTCTTTGCAGTAAGGGCTACCGAATACCTTTCCTCCGGTCTTGAATCTCCAGAGGAGGTTTCCAGTTTTCAAATCAAGAGCGTAAATAAACCCGTCATATGATGTGGTAAATATCCTTTCCCCATCGCTGCAGGGGGTGGACATTATTATTCCACCGGTCTTGTATTTCCAAACGACTTCACCTGTTTTTGAATCAAGCGCGTAGAAGTAATGGTCACAGGAACCGAAATGGACAATACCGTTAATTATAAGGGGAGTGGATTGAATGCTTCCTCCTTCCCCTACCCCTAACATCCTATCAAACTTCTTGAACTTGACTATCCTAACATCCTCTAATTCAGTCTCGAAATCGGATGTTTCGAAACCTTCGAATCCGATATCCATAATTCCTCACCTTCTATTATCCCTTCGAAAATCACGAAGTTCGTATCGTAATCGCTCTTTTGTTTGTACTCGCTCTCCATGACGTATTCACTCTCAACTTGATAACTTGAAAGTGAAACGGTTTCTTCTTTCTTTGATTTGTATTTCTCCTCGCTTATCACATCTTCTATGTGAGTTTTCTTCTTAATCTCAACCTCGAAGGAGGCGTGCGCATGCGGTATGTATGATTTAACTAAGGTCGAAGTCGGAGTTCTCCACAATTCCTTTCTCTTATCGATGTCTATTGCGTAAAAATAACAATCCCATGAACCAATATAGACTACGCCGTTATGGAGCAGGAACTTCCCGTATGTTCTCCCTCCTGTTCTGAATCTCCAGATTTCCTTCCCGTTCAAATCTAGGAAATACAAGTTCCCGTCTTCGCAGCCGAATATTACCATATCATTGTAAATCCTTGGCTGCTGTGCAATAATCGGTCCGCCAGCCATGAACCTCCAGATTTCTTTTCCTTCCATATTCAAGGCATAGAAAACCCCGTCCCTAGAACCAAAATAAATTACACCTTTGTGTATATAAGGGTTGCCTCCTCCTATTCCGTATTTACCTGCCTTGAACCTCCAGATTTCTTTTCCCGTTTCACAATTGACTGCATAAAAATTGCTATCGAGACCTCCGAAGTATATAACATCTTTTTGGATAACAAAAGGCATGTTGTTTATCATCTCATCTCCTGTCTCGAAGCGCCAGACTTCTTTTCCTGTTTCTGCGTCCAAGCAGTACATGTTGTGGTCGTAGGATGTTATGTAAACCTTTCCATTTTCAACAAGCGGTGCAGATGCTATTTCACCTCCTGTTTTGAATCTCCATACTTCCTTGCCTGTTTCACAGTCAACAGCGTAAACATTCCCGTCCCTAGAACCGAAATACGTAACATCATTGTAAACAAAAGGTGAACTGAATATCTCCCCTCCTGTCTTGAAAATCCATACAGGTTCACCTTTATCTATGTCAATTCTATAAAGGTTTTTATCACACGATCCTATTATTATCGAGTTTTCGAACAAAACCGGGGAAGAGCCTATAATCCTGTCATTCGCTTTGAAAGTCCACACAACCTTTCCCGTCTTCTCTTCCACTCCGTAAACGTAACCATCCTGCGCCCCGAAGTATATAATTCCTTTCTGGATTATCGGATTATTATCTATACTCCCCCCAAAACTCGTCTTCCATACCCTATCGTAACTCTTTGTTTTCTTCACTACAATGTCTTCCACGTCTACTTCAAAATCCGAGAATCCGGACTCAAACCCCTCGAACCCGAAGTCCATAATTCCTCACCTTCTAAAACTCCTTCGAACATCACGAAGCTCGTATCGTAGTCCGATTTCTGTTTATACTCGCTCTCGCTCGAATATTCGCTCGTTATTTGGTAATCGGAAAGGGAAATACTTTCCTCTTCCTTTTTCTTCTTGTACTTGCCATCTTCAACAGCCTCTTCTATCCCTGTATCCTTCTTGACCTCCATTTCGAAACACTCAAAGGGGTCGGGAATATATGACTGTTCATTCGTGCTTGTCTGGAATCTCCATATTTCGCTCCCAGTGTCCGGGTTAACCAGGTACAAGTGACAGTCCCAAGAACCGAAACACAAAACACCGTTTATAACAACTATTGATGTGTACACTCCTCCATTGGTCTTGAATCTCCACGATTCCTTGCCTTCGAGACTCAAGCAGTATACATTCCCATCTCCCGCTCCGAAGTAAATTTTGCCATTGTAAACCAACGGGCCCTTGTCTATTATTTCCTTACCGGTTTGGAATCTCCACAATTCCTTCCCATCCAGGGTCAATGCATACAATATCCCGTCCCTTGAACCGTAATACAAAATGTTGTCGTGGAGCGTAGGTATACCACAGTTTCCGTATTTCCCTGTTCTGAATCTCCATAACTCTTTTCCATTCTCTATGTTTATTGCGTAAAGATAGTTATCGAAGGACCCGAAGTACAAAACTCCATTGTGAACAAGGAACGGGTAATCGTTTTCTATCTCCGCTCCGGTTTTGAACCTCCATATCTCTTTCCCTGTTTCTGCGTTCAAACAATAGACATATCCGCTGAATGAACCCATTATCATCTTCTCTCCTACCACAACAGGGGAAGATGTAACAGCGTCTCCTGTGTTAAACCTCCACAGCAGTTTGCCTGTTTTTACATCAAGAGCATACGCGTATCCATCCTTGCTCCCGAAATAAGTTTTTTCGTTGCTAATAAAGACGGTCGTGTTTACTTCACCGCCTGTCTTGTATTTCCATATTTCTTTTCCTGTGTTCGTATCAAGACAGTACATATTCCCATCGAATGATCCTATTAAAACCGTATTTTCATGGATTATGGGAGAAGAATCAAGGAAAACCCCGTTTCCCCTGAATCTCCAGATTTCCTTCCTTGTTGCATAATCCAGTGCGTAAACATGGTTGTCAAGAGAACTAAATATTATCATGCCTTTATGAAAAACAGGTCTACCACACACGCTCCCTCCGAACGTGACCTTCCAAATTCGATCGTATTTCCTCTTCTTCTTAACCTGAACGTCTTCCACATCTATATCAAAATCTCCGAATTTTGTTGTCTCGAATCCTCCAATACCGATATCCATCCAAGATCACCTCAGTTAATTAATATTATTAATAAATACTTGATTTTTGGGTTTATAAAGCTTTTGTTACTGAAAAGTCATTAAATTTATGGTATTTTAGGGATATTCACTCAATTCAAATTTAAAAGCAAAGTTTAATAAAGATAATAGACCGAAGCATACTCTAGTATGCTTCTTTTGAAATTAGCGAAGCGATAGCCCGGTGGTGTAGTGGCCAAAGCCAGAAATGGCGGCTTAGCATACGAGGCCCTGGACCTCGTGACCAAGGTTCGAAGTGCGGGTTCGGATTTAAATCCGAACTTTCCGTGCGATTGTCCTTGCCGGGCTATTTTTTATTTTATTATAAAAACCAATTATAGAATATGGTCGAGATAACTAACGTAAAGTTCGGGGAGATAGAGATAAATAAAAAGATCTATTATTCTGACATGATCGTGTGGTGGGACGGTAAGGTTGAGTTCAGAATGAAATCGCATGTTTTTGACATAAGTGATTTCGTAAAACTGCTTGAAAAGGATCCTGAAATCATCGTGATAGGTACAGGGATGAACGGTGTATGCAAGGTTACGGAAGAGGTTGAAGAGAAGGCGGAGGATAAAGGAATTAGGATATATAAGGAACTTTCTCCGAAGGCAGCGGAAATGTTCAACGGGTTCGTGGCGGATAAGAAGCGAGTGGTTGCGGTGCTTCATTCTACATGTTAAGCTCGAAAGAATCTTATTAAACACCCCGATAAATTTTTATTATGGGCGTAAACCTATCCGATCTCGTTTCAGGCAAACCTATCGAAATCCATGATCTTAACGGAAGGACGATCGCTATAGATGCGTACAACACTCTCTATCAGTTTCTTTCGATCATACGCGATCGCTTCACAGGAGAACCACTACGTGATTCGAAAGGCCGGATAACTTCGCATCTTTCCGGGTTATTCTACAGGACAACAAAATTGATTGAGAACGGGATATATCCCGTTTTCGTCTTTGACGGGGAACCACCTTCTTTTAAAAGGGAAACATCGGAGATGAGGAAGGGGATTAGAAAGGAGGCGGAGGAGAAGTTGAAAGAGGCGAGGAAGAAGGGGGATGTAGAGGGGATAAGGAGATACGCTCAAGCTACATCAAGATTAACGGATGAGATGATAGAACATTCGAAAGGTTTGTTGGAGTACATGGGCGTCCCTGTCGTGCAGGCTCCAAGTGAGGGAGAAGCCCAAGCAGCGCAGATGGTTAATACAGGAAAGGTCTGGGCGAGCGGTTCGCAGGACTGGGATTCCTTGTTGTTCGGTGCGGGGAGGATGGTTAAGAATCTGACCATCACGGGGAGGAGGAAGGTCCCCCGGAAGGAGGACTACATCGAGATAAAGCCCGAGGTAATCGAGCTTGACTACATGCTTTCGAAATTGGGCGTTAACAAAGAACAACTGATAATGATAGGGATTCTCATAGGAACCGATTATAATCCGGGGGGAGTGAAAGGGATCGGTCCGAAAAACGCTTTGAAACTGGTGAAAGAACACAAAACCTTCGAAAACGTTTTGAAACATGTGAAATGGGAATTCGGAACCCCTCCTAAGGAGATATTCGAATTTTTTAAAGACCCCCCAGCCAGCGAAATGGAAATAAAGAAAACGAAACCCGATTTCGGAAAACTGAAGGAATTCATGCTGGACTTCGGTTTCTCAGAGGAGAGGGTGGACAAAACCATAGAAAGGTTGAACAAATCTAGGAAGAGCGAGAGTCTTCAGAAATGGCTAAGGTAAAAGCATGTCGTCACCAATAGATTTGATAATAGAGATGATAACGTTAGTGTTAAGAAACACGATAAACACGCTTTTGAATATCTTGGGATTGTTAGGTGAGTTTCTGGCTTCACTGGGATTTGTGAGCAAGTTTGGACCTTTCCCTTTCCTTGTATCGGTTTTGGTTTTGGGTGTTATCCTATTTTTCCTCGGGAAATTCTTCATAGGCTCTTTGAAAACCATAGTTTTGCTGTTCATAGCGGGATTCGTGATACTTTCGATCCTGTTCATGTTGGCGTGAAAGAATTAGGATGGTTTTTAATAATTAAAAAAACATATATATTATCTTGGCGATATCATGCTCGAAAGGATCAAAACTGGGATAGATGGGTTGGACGAGATAATGGGCGGTGGCATCCCTAAAGGACAGCTTGTCCTCCTCTCAGGAACGTGTGGGACAGGGAAGACCACCTTATGTTCTCAGTATATTCACAACGGACTTACGAAGTTCAAAGAGAACGGCATATACCTTTCCTTTGAGGAAATGCCAGAAAATATAAAGAACAATGTGAGGCAGTTCGGGATAGATTTCGAAACGTTTGAAAAATCCGGAAGGTTCTCCTTCATAAAATACGATCCCTATCACGTGGAGGAGGTTTTCGACATACTTGAATCATCTGTCAAGGACATGAAGGCGCAAAGGGTTGTGATAGATTCTGTTTCCGCCCTCGGGATTCACGTTCGTGACAAGGCAGAGCTCAGGAGGATGATATTCAACCTTTCGACCACTTTGCGAAAACTGGACTGCACGGTTTTGCTCGTTTCCGAGATCGTCCCGGGGAGCGTAGGGATTTCGAGGTATGGTGTGGAGGAGTTCGTCACGGACAGCGTGATCGTTCTTTACTACGAAAGGAGCGAGTTCGCGTTCACGCGTGCGATCCAAATCTGGAAGATGAGCGGTTCTAATCATTCCCAGAAACTCCATCCCTACAAAATAACAAAGAAAGGGATATCCGTCCAGCACGAAGCAGAGGCTTTCATGAGAAAGATGTGAGTTTTTCTTTCAACTTTTCAAAATCCTCTAATTCCATTTCCTCCGTTTTCTTCTCGAGCAAATCCCTGTCCAAACCCATCTTCCTTATGACATCTTTTGACATGTTCTTGGTGAACGGTTTCGCTAGGATTTTTTTGTTCAAGTTTATTATCCCCTCCATGAGCGAATTCTTCAGTTTCTTTTTTCTTTGCAAGAATACCTCTTTGAGAACGTACTTCTCTGGGTTTTTTTCGTAATCTTTTCTAGACAGGGGTTTTATTATAACGACAACCGTTTCGGTTTTTGGCCTTGGGTGAAAATCTTCCCTTGGGATTTTGAACTTGAAAGAGATTTTGAAAAATGCGTTCGTTTTCATGGTAAGGAGGGAAAAGTATTTTTCGCCTGGTTCCGAGGATATCCTCCTGTAAAATTTTTCCGGTACGCTCAGAACAGCGATGTCGAAATCCTTTTTCAAAAGTTTGTTGAATAGCGGTTCGCATATGGAATAGGGTGTGTTAGAAACTACTTTGTTGAATTCGATTTTGTCTATCACTTCTAGGATGTTCTTGTAAACTATCCGTAAGTTTCTGAATTTAAGTTTTTTAAGGTATTTGCTTAAATTTTTATCTATTTCCACGGCTATTACCTTTGCTTTTGTCTGAACAAGGTGTTTGGTAAGCGTTCCTATACCAGCCCCTATTTCCAGAATCCTGTCCCCAGTCTTGGCTCCTGAAATATTTACAATCCTTTCGATTTTATCAGTATTCATAAGAAAATGCTGGTCCTTCAAAGGGTCAGGTTTTATACCGTATTTTTTGAAAATCATAGTTTTTTCTCTCTCAGAAAGTGATCGATTTTTTTCACGATCTTCTCGGCTGAAACGAATTCCGGTATTATTACGATATCCGCCCCTGCCTTGTAAAGTCTTTCTGCATCCATCTCGGTATGCGCCCTCGCCAGGATACGCACTTTCTGGCTGGACCTTTTCGCTTTTCTGATCACAAAGGAAGCGACATCAGCGTAAGGTATCGTGAGTATGAGGAGTTTTGCCTTTGTAAGGAAAATCTTCTTAAGGATTTCTTCGTTTTCCGCATCCCCGTATCTCACGTATATCCCCTTTCGAGAGAAGTCTTTCACTATCTCCGGGTCCCTCTCAACCACAACGAATTTCTCCCCCCTGTCCTTGAGATACTGGACTATCTTTTCCCCCATCCTGTGCGCCCCGAATAGTATTATGTGGTTTTCGAGAACTTCCTCTGGAGGGTTTTCAAGGGTGTGAATGCTTTTAGGATGTATAAGGTGGTGTATCTTAGGCAAGCGGAACCTTGAAAAGAAATTATAGAACAACCCCCTCCCCTTAGCGAAATACGGGGTGATCACGATCGAAACCACCACTATGCTCAAAAGGAAGGAGTAGAATTCACGCGTTATGTTCCCTATGAAGAACATCGCCGCCGCTATTATGAACATGAACTCGCTTGCCTGCCCCATTCCGAGACCAACGTACCCCGAGGTTCGCCCCCCGTAACCAAGGAACAGGTAAATGACCGCGAGTATGACTGGTTTGAGCAGAAGGACGAGGAGGAGGATTGTGATGAAAAGAGGGAACATGCTCTGTATGACCCAGAAGTCAAGCTGCATCCCTAGACTCGAAAAGAAAACGATCGAAAAGAAATCCCTTAGGGCGTGTACTTCGCCAGCGATTTCTATGTTGTAGGGGAAGTTTGCCATTGACAAGCCAGCTATGAATCCGCCGATTGCGATGGAAAAATCGAGAACGTAGGAAGCTCCTATGAAGAAGAAGCAGTTTGCAACGGCTGTTAGGAATAGGATATCGTGTCTTTCTGCTGCATAATCCAAAACCCGCGGGAAGAAGAACTTGTTCAGGAGAATCGCTATCGCGAAGAGTCCCAAACCCCTCAGAACAATGGAACCTACGAATTCCAGGGAAAGCAAGAAACCGACGTTTTTGAGGAGCGGGATCGCCACCACTGCTATTATATCCTGGAGTAGGAGAATCCCAAGCATTATCCTGCCGTGAAGCGTGTTCAACTCGTCTTTATCCGCCAGGATTTTAGCGACTATCATCGTACTCGAAAACGCCAGCAACAAACCTATGTAGACGGCGAGGATAGAAGTCAATCCAAAAAACATCGCAACGAGAAAACCTAACAGGAACGTTAAGACAATCTGGATTGCTCCCCCTGTAAAGGCGGCAAAGCCAACGTGTTTGAACTTCCTGAAATCTATTTCCAGTCCCACAGAGAACAGAAGGAAAATTATCCCGAGTTCCGAGAGTAATGCGATCTCCTCCGTGTTCGTTATTATGCCAAATCCCATCGGTCCCACGATCACCCCTGCAATCACGTAGGCTACTATAAGCGGTTGCCTGAGGAACCTCGCGAAGTATGCAAAAACAGCCGAAACGAATATTATGATTCCTAAATCAAATAAAATCGGTAGAGCCATATTATATTTTAAATATCCCATAAATAAAAAATGGGTTCGAATATGGAGAGAGAGGAAGAGATCAAAAACATAGAGGAGGAGATTCGCAGAACAAAGTATAATAAAGCGACACAGTATCACATAGGAAAGCTTAAGGCGAAACTAGCGAAGCTGAGGGAGGAGGGGGAGAAGAAGAAAACCGTGGGGAGGAAGGCGTTTTCCTTGCGGAAGTCCGGGGACGCAACCGTTCTCCTTGTGGGGTTTCCTTCCGTTGGTAAATCCACGCTCCTTAACAGGATAACTTCTGCGGATTCAAAGATAGCGCATTATGATTTCACCACGCTCGATGTTATACCAGGTGTTATGGAGTACAACTCCTCCCGTATACAAATACTTGACATACCCGGAATAGTTTCAGGGGCTTCCTCCGGAAAGGGGAGAGGGAAAGAAATATTTTCAATAGTTAGAAATGCAGATCTCATCCTGATAATGATAGACAAACCGAAGCAGATCAAGGTTATTGAGAGGGAATTGTATAATTCAGGGTTCAGGCTGAATGAGGAGAAACCGAAAGTTCTGATAAAGAAAACGGATAGGGGAGGGATAAAGGTTAGTTCAGCGGTTAAGCTCAAACATGTGGACAACAGGATGGTGAAGATCGTCCTGAATGAAAGGGGTATTCACAACGCCGATGTTCTCATAAGGGAGGACGTCACGCTCGAAAGGTTGATAGACGCGACTTCAAAGAACAGGGCTTACGTGAAATCGATTGTGATTCACAACAAAGTCGACCTGCTTTCAGAGAAAGAAAGAGGGAAAATTCCGAAGAATTTCCTTAAGGTTTCCTCTCTTAAAGGGGAAGGGGTAAAGGAATTGAAAGAGAGAATATGGAATTCGCTAGAACTTATGAGGGTGTACATGAAGAGTTTAGGCAAACAACCAGACATGAACAAACCCCTGATAATAAAAAAGAATTCGAAGGTCTCGGATGTCGCCGAACGAGTTCATAAAGATTTCTTTCGAAATCTCGATTTCGCTCGAATATGGGGACCCTCAGCGAAGTTCCCTGGCCAGAAGGTCGGAGGTGGGAGGGTCCTGAGGGACAAAGATGTAGTTGAGCTCCATATGGAATAAATTTAAGCTCGCAATTAGAATAACAATTATGGCCAAATTTCGTTGTCTTCAATGCGGATGGGAAGGGAAGCCCATCATAATGGAGCCCGTCACGAAGGTGTGTCCGAAGTGCGGTTCCGTGAGGTTGGAGAAATTGAAAAAATAGCGAAATCCTACGTTAATTATTTATACTTTTGGCTCCAATTATAGTCTAAAAAACTTGAGAGTCATGGAAAAGAAAAAAACATGTCATAAATGCAAAAGAGGAAACAACCCCATCAATCTCGTTCTATGCAAAAATACCAAAAAACTCACGTGCAAGGACTGTTGTGTTAAATCTTCAAATGGTTTCGGGGAATGCGTTCACTGGGGTTTCTGTTGGCCAAGTTATTATATCTAGGGGAAGAAAATAATTATATATGAGGAAACGTGTTGCAAAAACATTTCTAGAGATTGTCCCAATCATTTTAATCCTCATTTTTTACGTGTCCGTGATCTTTTCGAACCTCTTGCCTTCTGGTCTGTCCTTACAGGGGTTCACAGCGATTGTGATCTTCCTGATAAGCATATACTTGTGGGCGACAGAACTGATCCCGCTTCCCGTCACCGCTTTCCTCGCGATTTTAATGCTCGCGTTTTCAGGGAGTGTTTCACTTGTGGACTCACTTTACGGCCTCGGTAGCACGGTCGTATTTCTCATAATAATAGGGTTCTTCCTGGCGGCGGGCCTCACGAGGTCAGGATTGGATAAAAGGATCGCTTATAAAATACTCAGAAATTCGCATTCTGAAAACGCTGTTTTGATAGGCTTGATCGTTATCACTGGCTTCCTTTCCATGATCATTTCGAACACAACCACCACACTCCTCATGCTTCCAATTGCGTTGCACATAATGCATAAGGTCAGGATGAACAACCATGCGATTCTTTTGGGAATAGCCTTCGCAGCGAACATTGGTGGAGCAGGTCTACTGATAGGAACCCCTCCTAACATCATAGCCTCCGAAGCGTTGGGGTGGGGATTTTACGAATGGATGGTTGCAGCATTGCCTTTCGCCCTAGTGATGCTATTCCTGCTTTACGTTTCCTTCATGATCTATTTCAAACCAAAACACGAGAAGATAGAGAAAACGCTGGTCTCTGATCTCGGTCCTGTCAAGAAAGAGGAAAAAACAGCGGGATTGATAATAATAATCACCTTGCTCCTTTGGATTACCTCCCCCTTTCACGGATTACCAGCGATAGTTGTCGGTTTGATAGGGGGATTACTCATGTTCCTGTTCGTTTACAACTGGAGATATTTCGAAAGGGTGACGAGCTGGGGGACGATAATATTGATAGCTGGAGCAGTTTCTATCGGGCATTCCCTAGAAATCACAGGGGCGACCGCTTGGGTCGCGAACGTGTTCCTCGCCTTTACGGGCCTGACAAGCCCGGCCCTGATAGTGTTTTCTTTCGTTATCCTGGTTATGGCGATCACGCAGTTCATACAAAATACAGCTACCGCAGCGATGTTCATCCCTGTCCTCACTGGATTGTCTTCAACCCTCGGCCTCCCTCCTCAGGTGCTGGTCGTACCTGTGGCGATCGCTGTTAGCATGACATTCCTGGCGCCACCAGGAACCGCTCCGAACGCGATAGTACACGGGATCGGAAAGATAAAAACAAAGGAAATGTTCAGGGCAGGATTACTCCCAACATTCTTCGCCCTCATTCTTTTGTTTATTTATTGCTGGTTTTACGTGGGGGTTTAGAGAAAAAACTAACAGCATCGGTATCTTGTAAAATTCTTTTCAAAGTTCCATTACTCGTATACAAAAAAACAGATTCATCTAACTCCGTATTGGAGGGATCCAGCTCTAAGATTACCTTCATATAATCTTTAGTATCTTTTAACATTGAATGGGCTACATTACCCTCGACATCAAGAAATGAGTAGTCTTTTTTAAAGTACCCTAATTTAGGGATATTAATTTCATTCCTTTGAAATTCAACTAGATGGTTTTTTATTATTGATCCAAATCTTTTTCTCGCTAGTTCTTCAAAATAATCTTTTTCAAGTAATCTGCTAGGATGCGCAGCAAAACTTATGTGTGAACAACTGTAAATTTCTATACGAGGGGTCTTCAAAAATAACCTTAAACCATTTGGTTCTATTAAACCAGTATCGATGTAGCATTCCAAATATCCTCCTCCGGGTAACGAATATATATCAAATGAATTCTCTTTATCATCAATGATAAAGGTATTGTTTCTTTCCAATAATTTCCCATCATGAGTCCTGAAGTTTCCATGATAATGATTAAAACTAATCCTTACAGGTTCCCCAAATTTATTACCAGTGTAAATAAACTCTTCAAACTTTGATAATTTATCATTCATTTTTAATCACTTACTAATAATAATATTACCCTATTTATAAAGCTTTCTTTTTATTCAGAACTATTTAAATTATTTGTCAGAACTCGTATTTATAGCGTTGTTATCCCTAAAAATTAT
The DNA here is from genome assembly GCA_964346665.1 of uncultured archaeon. Lineage (GTDB taxonomy): Archaea > Aenigmatarchaeota > Aenigmatarchaeia > QMZP01 > QMZT01 > JAZGEG01. Next base: position 5,525 of record CAYFVC010000009.1, on the reverse strand, counting down.
TTTTTAGTTCGTTTCCTTCTCTTCATTGATCTCAAGGCGTAGTTCACAGGGTTCTTTATGGTTTTTTCCTTCCCCCCACACGTGCTGTCTGGTTCGCAGACCCCGAAATCCTCGTACCACCCCTCGTGAACGCAGTTTGGAGGGAGGATTGATTTCCCCCTTGCCTTATGCCACCTTATTTGAGAGCGGATGTAGTTTTCACGTAAGGGAGGTTTGTTTTTCTCGTTCCATTCAAGGATGAATTTCTCTATTTCATCCCAGTTCCATTTTGAAGACCTCAGGAAGTTCAGGAGAACGAACACTGATCTTTTCCTGCCGTCAGGGAGACCATTCATTATGTTCTTTACGCAGGGAGGGAACCTTTCTTCTGGAATCTTCCTCGTTATCAAGAATTTCCTTTTGGCTTTTTCCTCCATTCTTTTTTTCGTCCTTACGTACCAATCTATTGATTCCGCTATCAATAGTTCAGCCTCATTTGTTTCGCTCTTGTCAAGGAATCCTTCTTCCACCTTCACCTTATCTGGTTTCGAGTTCATCCTTTCGAAATCATCGAGATCCTTCGGATTTACGGGGAGGGAAACAAGGAACGTTTTGCCATTTAGGGAGTATGGAAGGCGGAACAAATGTCTCGGGGAGACGAGAACTGGATCGACATCGACTATTTCATACACTTCTAAGCCCTCATCCGTGAGGATCCTTCCTAATGGCTTGTTTACCTGTTTTGAAAGCTCCTCGGCAGAATATTTCTTGAACAAATTTCTTTCGAGTCTTTCAAAAACGAAATCCTTCAGGTACATTACAATCTTTCTAGCGAGTTCTGGATAAAGTTTATCAGAGGGTTTGTAATCAATAGTCTTGGGAATCGAATCCCAGGGGATGCCTATGTGGAAGCCCGTTCCTCCTGTGAATTTGATCGATACCCCTTTCACATCATGTTTTTTCATCCCCCAAAGAAAGGCTTCGCTAGCGATTTTTCCGTGCTCGAAGAGTTTGCAGTCTACGTCCAGGATCAAATCCCATCCTGTCCTTAGTTTGTCGTGATTGTCCTGTCTAAGGTTCATGGGCTGTGACCAGTGCTCGAGCGAGCCGTGAAATTCTATCACACCTGTCTTGACCATCGCAGTTATGTCCTTTGGATACAAAATAACGTTAGGTCTTTGGGAGAAATTGCCGTTTCGAAATACGCCAACAACCTCCCTGTCCTTGCTGAAATTAAGAAGGAAGTTTCTTACATCCTCCCTTGAGTAATATTCGTATACCTTTCGCAAATTCATAGTTATAAATTAAGGTCAAGGAATAAATTATTTAAAGAGTGTTATGAAAATAGTCTTTTCAAAGAAGTGTTTGAGGTACGATTCGCCCGGACACCTGGAATCGAGCGAGAGGGTTCAAAACACGTACGAACTTTTGAGAAAATCAAAAAAATTTGAATTCATCAAACCAGAAGAGTGTTCCAGGCAGGATTTGCTTCTTGTCCATTCCAAAAAGATGATTGATACTATAAAACGCGGGAAATTCGTTAACTTCGAGACCCCTCCCCTTCCTGGTATTTATAATTATGCGAAACTCGCTGTTGGCGGAGCGATCCTCGCGATGGATTTCGCCCTTAAGGAAGGGGAAAGTTTTTCCTTAATGCGGCCTCCTGGGCACCACACCGGGAAATCGAATTTCGAGGGTTTTTGCTATTTCAACAACATAGCGATCGCGGTTATGAAGGCGTTGAAAAAAATCAAAAGGGTCGCGATCCTCGATATAGATGTTCATCACGGTAACGGAACGCAGGATATATTTTTGGGAAATCCAAAGGTGATTTACATATCCCTTCACCAATACGGATTTATCTATCCCGGGACGGGGAAACATTCGGAAGGGAATTGTTACAACTACCCTTTGGACAGCGGGATAGAGGAGGGAGAATACATCGAAAAACTCGAAGTTGGTCTGGACAAGATCAAGGGTTTCAAACCGGATTTGATAGCGGTGTCAGCGGGTTTCGATACGTTCGAAAAGGACCCGCTAGCAGGGATGAAACTGAAGATAGAAACTTATTCAAAAATCTCGAAAATGATATCAGAACTCGCGAAGCCGAGATTTGCTGTGTTGGAAGGTGGATACTCGAAAAAGCTTCCGGAATGCGTTTTCTCCTTCTTGAAAAATTTTTAAAACTTATTGGGGATTTCTAATCATGGTATTCGAGTTTGGCGGATTCGAAACATCCCAATTTGGAGATTTTGAAACGGAATTAGAGGATGTGGAAATTAAGAAAGTAAAGAAGTTTGACAGGGTATGGAAGGTGAAGGGGGGAGGGAGTATTTGCGCTAAACCTGTTATAGACAACGACAAGATATACATCACTGTAATGGATCAATACGTTTACTGTATTGATTGTGAAAGCGGAAAAGAGATGTGGAGGTTCCGGGCAGGTGGTGTTTTTCTTGATTCCTCTCCGATAATATACTCAGGTTATCTTTACGTTGGTTCACATGATGGGTATTTTTATGCGATAGACAAAAATACAGGCAAGCTCTCATGGAGATTCAAGACAGGGGGTGGGATAAGCCTGAGGGCATTCGCTTTCGAAGGGGTTATTTACTTCGGAAGCAGGGACGGTTTTGTTTACGCTATTGATTCTATAACAGGCAAAGAGATTTGGAGGTTCAAGACAGGGGATGAGGTTATTTCAAGTCCTTCTATTAAAGACGGTAAACTATTTATCGGTTCTTACGACAACAATCTCTATTGCCTCGACGCTAAAACCGGGAAGGAAATATGGAGATTCAGGACAGGAGGGGAAGTGATGAATTCAGGTCAATTCACCTTTCATAATAACATGGTTTACGTAAGCTCATTTGATAACAATCTTTACGCTGTTGATATCCGAACTGGGGAAGAAGTTTGGAGGTTCAGGACGGGTAAATATGGGAATGCAACATGTCCGGCAGTTCATAATGGAGTTGTTTACTACGGAGCAAGGGATGGTATTTTTTATGCCATAGAAGCGGAAACAGGCAAGGAAATATGGAGGTTCAAAACACAGGGAGAGGGGGTAATAGACGAGCTTCCTCTTATACATAATTCAAGGGTCTACTTCGGCTCAGAGGATGGGAATCTTTACGTTCTTGACATTAAAACCGGTAAGGAGCTCTGGAGGTTCAAGACAGGAGGCCTGGTGGCGACGTCCGCCCTCCTCTGGAAAGATTACATATTTTTCGGTTCTTGGGATTGCCACCTATACAAGGTTAACATACAAACACATGAAGAGGTATGGAGATTCTCTACAAGCAGCAGCACTCGTGCATACATTCCTCCTGCCTATGAGGTCTTCAAAGTAGAAATCAAAAAGGAAACGGGAATTGAGGAAGTTGTGGAAGAGGGCAAGTACAAAAAGAAAGAGGAAGAGACAGTCTCGCTTTCAGATTACCATGTCACGAGCGAATATTCCACCGAAAGCGAATACAAGCAGAAATCGGACTACGATGTGGGTTTGGTGATGTTCGAAGGTGATTTAACTCCTTCGTTCCTATTAACTTCCATGAACTCCGGCTTTATGATCAAGACCACGATGTCTCGTTAGTCTTTGGTCTCGGCCGGGCTGATTTTCGAAACCAACCGGCCAGCCGTGAGTTTAATTAATAACGGAAACAAAAATAAAGATAAGGGGATGGGAATGAAGATACTTTTGCTGCACTCGGACTTCATAGAATGGGAGCCAAAGAAGAAGGCTGTGAAGCAGGCGGAGAAGATCGAGAAAAAAGTCAGCAATGTGAAGGACGTTCTTGTTGTTTTCTCCTCTGTTGAAAAAACCGATGAGGGGAAGGAAAAATTTATAATAATGAAGGCTTCGAAAGAGATAGCTAATGTTATGAAGGAAGTGAAAGCGAAGAATGTTGTTGTGTATCCTTACGTTCATTTGTCGACGAATCCTTCTTCCCCATCGACTGCTTTGCACGTACTAAAAGGGATAGAAAAACATTTGAAGAGATCAAAGATTAAGGTTTACCGTGCTCCTTTCGGTTACTACAAGCGTTTCCAAATATCAGTGAAAGGTCACCCGCTCTCCGAGCTTTCAAGGGAGATCACGTCCGAAGAAGAGGTTTCGAAGGCGGTGGAGAAGGAGAAGGAATTACGCTCGGATTGGTATGTGATGGACATGAAAGGTAGGCTACATGGGCTAAGGATTGAGAAAGGGGAAGTTAAAGGATTCAATTTCTCGAAACACGAAAACCTCAAGAGGTTCGCACTCTACGAGATGGCGAAGTCAAGGGGAGTTGAAGAAGAACCTCCGCACGTGAAACTCATGAAAAGACTCGAGCTGGTTGATTACGAGGGCGGGAGTGATCCTGGAAATTTCAGATTCCTTCCGAAAGGTAAGCTCATCAAATCTCTCCTGGAGGAATTCGTCACCAATAAAACGATTGATTACGGGGCGATGAATGTTGAAACCCCCATAATGTACGATTGCGAGCATCCCGCCTTGAAGGATTACCTCAACAGATTCCCTGCAAGGCAGTACACGATCGAAACCCCGAACAAGAGGGTCTTCCTTCGCTTTTCCGCATGTTTCGGGCAATTCCTAGCTTTGCACGACGCGAATATTTCCTATCGCAACCTTCCGCTCAGGATATACGAGCTGACTCGATACTCGTTCAGGCTTGAGCAGAGGGGAGAGCTCGCTGGTTTGAGGAGGTTACGTTCGTTCACCATGCCTGATTGTCATGCCTTCTGTAAGGATGTTGAGGAGGCGAAGAAGGAACTGCTCATAAGGCTTGACCTCGCGAAAGACATACTCAAAGGTTCGGGCATACCATTGAAAACCGATCTAGAAGCCGCGTTAAGGATGGTTAAGGGTTTCTATCCGAAAAACAAAGATTTCCTGAAATCAGTGACCAAGAAGATTGGAAAACCCGTTCTTCTCGAGATGTGGAGCGGTCAGTTTTTCTATTTCATTTTCAAATACGACCTTAATTTCGTGGACTGCTTGGACAAGGCCGCTGCCCTAACCACTGACCAGATAGACGTGGAGAATTCGAAGAGGTATGAAATCACGTACATGGACAAGGACAACAAGAACAAATACCCAATAATCCTCCATCTCTCCCCTTCCGGGGCGATAGAAAGGGTTATGTACGCCCTACTCGAAAAAGCTCACAAGGATTCAAAAAAAGGGAAGAATCCTGTCTTCCCGTTATGGTTATGCCCAACCCAAGCGAGATTCATTCCGGTTTCCGAGAAATTCCTAAAACAAACCGAGAAAATCGCTGAGGAGATTTCGAAAGAGAGTATACGTGTGGATGTTGATGATAGAAACGAAAGTGTGCAGAAAAAAATAAGGGACGCCGAGGTTGAATGGGTACCTTTGATCGTGGTCGTGGGGGAGAAAGAACTGAAAGACAAGAAACTAGCTGTTCGTTTCAGGGAGACCGGAAAAGTCAAAAGGTTATCGAAAACCTCGTTAGTGAAAATGATAAAGAAGGAAATAAAAGGGAAGCCTTTCAAGCCCCTCCCACTGCCTAAATTGTTGACGA
>CAYFVC010000008.1:0-3759 GCA_964346665.1 uncultured archaeon | reverse complement strand
GGTTTGTTAAAGGATTATTACATAAGTTACACAGGGGATGACATAGCAATACTAATGACCCACACACTAGGGAAAAATAATTCGAAAATCCACAAGCTAGCTTGGGATGCCTTCAAGGCTGGCACGATGATTGCTAAAAATCAAGGCTTGTACGGAGCAGGGCAAGATTTGCTCAAGGATTCTTTCTCAGGGAACGTGAAGGGGATGGGTCCTGCTGTCGCTGAGCTCGAATTCGAGGAGAGACCGAATGAACCATTCCTTTTCTTCGCCGCGGACAAGACAGAACCAGGAGCGTATAACCTTCCCTTATACCTTGCTTTCTCCGACCCCATGTACTGCGCAGGTCTTCTGTTGAGCCCTGGGATGACAAAGGGATTCAAATTCACGATAATGGACGTTTCTCATACGAAGGGAGATAAAATCATACACCTTAACTCTCCTGAAGACATCTACGATATAGCAGCCCTCCTAAGGGATAACGACAGGTTCGTGGTGGAATCGATATTTTCAAGACACAGCAGTGAGCAGGCGGCAGCTGTTAGCACTACGAGACTACACAACATAGCGGGGAAATACACAGGGAAAGACGACCCCGTCATGCTCGTACGCGTCCAAAAGAATTTCCCGGCAACCGGTGAAATCCTCGCCCCATACTCAATAGGACATTTGGTTGGCGGATTCATGAGGGGATCGCATACAGGTCCGCTCATGCCTGTTAAGCTGAACTCAACGATCTCGTATTTCGACGGACCCCCTGTCGTTAGTTGCGCTGCCTTTTGCGTGCACAACGGAAAGCTCACAGAAACGGTCGATGCTTTCGATCACCCCTACTGGGATTTTGTGAGAGATAAGGTCTCGCAAAAAGCGTATGACATACGCAGACAAGGTTTCTCAGGTCCAGCCATGTTGCCATACTCGGAACTGGAGTATGGAGGGATCGTAGAAATACTGAAGCGTTTAGAAAAGAAGTTCAAGGTGAGGAAGTAGGAACAGTTAAACTTTTTATGAGTTCGACCTTAAAATATATATGGTAGATGGTATAAATCCTCTTCCTGTTATAGACCACCATCTATTTTTACCTCTCGAAAATTTTCCCTTCTCAAAAAGTTATTTAGCTAAGGAAGGTCTAGAATGTTGAGCAGAGGCTTCGTCTACAAGGGATGCCCTTTCAAGGGCAACTGCCAGGAATACGAATCGCTCTCAAATATTTGCAATAATCAAACGGACGATTACAGGTTGAGAAAATGCCTTCGCTTTGAAAATTTCTCCGAGTACATAATCAGGGAAATCGCTAATGGTAATGGTGGAGATAATTTGATAGAAAAATTAAAGAAAATAAAATTTTAATTTAAACATTCACCCAAATCCCATGAGCAAATCACTTATTGCTTCCTCTGGGTTTTCCGATTTCACCACACCTGAGGCGACGAGTATCCCTTTCGCTCCGAGCTCTACCGCTTTCTTAACGTCTTCCCTATCCTTCACCCCTGCCCCGCACAGGACAGGAATACTCTCGACTGAATTCACCTTTTCGATTGATTGTGTTACCACTTCTGGCTTCGCCTTCGAGACGGAAATATTCCCTCCTATCAATTCAGGAGGTTCTATCGCTATGTAATCCGGTTTCAGGGAGGCGACTTCCTTTGCCTTCTCTGGCGTGTCCGCGCAAACAACCGTTCGCAAACCTATTTCCTTACATCTAGCTATCGATTGCTTGATTTTTTCAAGATCAATTCGCCTTTCCGAATGGTTCAGGAGGGTTCCTGTCGCTCCAGCTTTTTTCACAGATTCCGGAAGTATCCATCCCGTGTTCGACCCGTATTTTATCGGATCAACATGCTGAGAAAAAATCGGAATCCCAACATTTTCAGAAATAGTTCGTATGTCCACGGGCTGGACAGCAAGGACGATTTCGACATCATTCGCTAGTCTCTCGGCGGCTTTTGCGATCCTCAGGGCGTTCTCTGCCGTCCCTTCCTCATACGTCTTCAGGTTTATGAGCAAAATGGGTTTCATAATCTTAATTGTAGTGCGTATTTTTATAATTTTTAGCGAATGTGCAAAATAATTTAAATCTAAGCGACAAGAAACACATATGAAAAAAGTATTGTTACTAGTGTGTGTTCTATCCTTTCTTATTTTCGCTGTTTCTGCCCAAGCGGTTGAGGTTGATGTTCTACCCTCGGAGGGGGAAACGTACGTTAACGAGCAGGCATGGTATACTATCAAAATCTACAATGACAGGCACCACATGGAGGACTTTGTGATAACTGTTCTCGGTCCACACCTGGAATGGCTGAACCTCGGAAGCTATTACGTGAAGATGGAGGGTCGCAAGGAGAAAGAGGTCGAGATGTATTTCTACCCGAAACTCGAGAACTTATACGAATACGAGGTTCTTGTTTACTCGAACATAGATAATACAAACAGGGATTCTGATACAATAACCCTGAAGGTTTTACCTGAAAGGCCCATAAAGGTTCTAAGCTTTTCTTCAGAAAAAGTCGGCGATAATCTCGAAATCGATTTGGAACTTTTCTCCAAACAAAAAAGAGATGTGGAGATACGTTTCGAGGTGATAAACAGCGATGGAAACAGGGTGAAGTACCTGAAAATCATAATGGAGTTGTATGGTGAGGAGAAAATACACGAAACCATTCCAATCGGTGATCTTTTGGCAGGGGATTACGAGGTCAGAATGAGCATACCAGAATATGACATAATGGGCGAAACAAGCCTTTACATCCTCCCTGTCCATAAGGTTGTGAGGAAGAAAGAAATCGTTTCAACACCTTTCGGCCAGGAGGTCATAATAACTATCACGAATGAAGGAAACATTGTGGAAGATTACAACATTAGAGAGAGCGTGTCCGCGAATGAATACGTTGATTTTGTAGACAACCCCACAAGCAGTTTCCTTGAAGAAGACGATGTGAACCACAATTGGAGGATCGAAGGCCTCGTGGTTGGAAAGAGCGCATCGATAACGTACACGATAAGCAGACTCCCGTTACTGATAGGTTCCGTTGTCATAGTCTTTTGCGTGATCGGGCTTCTCGGAATGGGCGCGATCAGGGTTAGAACGCCGAACATAAAGAAAAGATATCTAAGGAAAGGGAATGAACATTTGATCGTTCTTGAGGTAAAAGGATCGCTCACTAAGGAATTAAGGAATGTTCTGGTGAAAGACAGAATTTCCCCTTTAGGAAAGGTCTTGCCGGAATTCGAAGGACCAAAACCGATAGTCAGGGAAGGCGAGGGAGGAACAGAACTTATATGGAGGCTCGGGGACGTGAGGCCCAGGAGCGAAATCTACCTATCATATAGGATACGCCCGTTGATAGAGGCACAGTTGAAGATGCCTCGAGCATACCTAACGTACAGAACAGAGGACGACAGGAAGATAAGAGTTTTCTCCAAGCAGATTTTCCTGGAATAAAAGTTTTAAATTCTATCGCTTTTTATAATACTAATTGACAATAGTATGACGCATACCATGTATGTGTCTCTCGAAGCATCCCGGGATAGCTCAATCTGGTAGAGCGATCGGCTGTAGCGAGCGCATAATGAAAGACATTCGGTTTGTTGAATGCTTTCGCTCATGTTCGCCTTCCAGAAACCGATAGGTTGTGAGTTCAAATCTCACTCCCGGGATTCTATTTTTTAGCGAATAGGACGCCCAGAATGTTTATTACGGTAAAAACATAATAGTTAAATATAATGTATGGTCTTACGGTCCTTATCTTTGTATGCGCATTT
>CAYFVC010000007.1:0-18449 GCA_964346665.1 uncultured archaeon | reverse complement strand
AACAAGATTGATCTGAAGAAATCGGACACGACAAGGGTTCGAACCGCGTTCCCGGGCTATGATGTGATCGGTGTCTCAGCTAAAACAGGGGACATGATGAACGAGTTTTACAAGATTTTGTTGAAAAAGTTGTGATCGTAATGTTGAGGATAAAGCTCATACCGTACGAGAAGCTGAAGAAAGGGAATTACCCAGACCTTCTGAAAGAGCTGAAGGAAGGGACTATAATCCTCGTGGACGCGAAGCTAACGCCTGCCGAAGAAGCGGACTTGATAGAGGAGACCATGAAGATAATTTCCGATAAGTTTTCTGGGATCGAACTGAGTTCCCTTGAACTTTCCCAGCTTGAGGGTTCAACAAGATTCGACAGGTTCAAGAACATGATAATAGAGAGGATCGCGGGCAAGAAAAGGGGTCTGACGATAATAGGGCCCGCCAAGATCATACGAAAGATAGAGAAAAACCCGGAGGAGCTTCTCCTGTATATGTAAGTATTTTAATGGTGATAAAATGGAATACAAACCAGAATTCTATGTAAGATGGTATTTAACTCCTCTTTGGGCCATAAGTGCATTATACTACAGTGAAAATCTCATAAAAAATCTGCAAGATGGTCCAAATTTAGAAAATGTTATTCTCTATAGTGCCGGTGCGGTTGCAAATACTATGTTAACCTCGGCAAGCGTTTATGATGGTATTGATAAAATAAAGAAGATATACAAAGATAAAATTTCTAAGTTGTTTGAAGTCAATCCAAACAACTGTAACATTTAAATCATAATACGTAAGCTATAAAGTGGATCTCATGCCTAACAAGTGTACGAAATGCGGTAAAATACATCCGGATGACGCTCCATACCTCTTGGAGGACGGGTGTGACAATTGCGGGTCGAGATTCTTCTTCTACGTCAGGGAAGACGCCTTGAAAGAAGCAGAAGAGGATATAAAGAAATTGACGAAGAGTGAAATAGAAGAGATTGAACACGACATAAGGGATATAGTTTCAGAAGTGGAAAAACCGATAGATGAGGACGAGACAGTCATACTGGACGTCGAGGCGATACGGGTGATAAAGCCCGGGAAATACCACATAGATGTCACGAAACTTTTCATGCAGAGGCCGATCGTAATAAGGATAGGACCAGGGAAATACGAGATTGATTTGACAACAATAATGAGCTATTTCAGAAAGAAAGGAGGTGAATGATGGAACGTCTGAGGAAACTCGCTTACCTCTTTTTTATCGTTATAATTGTAGGACTTGTCATTCACTTGATCGAATTTTTCTTCTTCAAAACCCTTTTTGGTCTGATAATAGCGGTGATAGGCCTAATCGGGGAAATACTGGTTTTCGCATTACACATGAGTGAAAAAAGGAAAGAAAAAGAGAAGTTCCAGTGGAAGCTCTCGCACATAGGGGTTGTCGCTATTATATTGATAGTTATAGGTATAATAGTGAACATAATCTGCAGCTTCCTTTTTCCCGATTATGTCGGGATCGGGAACCACTTCGTAACCTGGGGGTTCATCGTTGCTGTTGTAGGTTTTTTCGTTTACACCGTCAAAGAAAAGGGGTTCAAATAACCTTTCCGAACTTTATCCCCGTGTTTCTGACCAGAACCTTCATGAAATCCTTGGAGGCGAAGGAATTTTTGAATATCTTCCTCGCTTCATCCTCTATCTCCTTCAAATTCGTATACCTTCTCGAGAAATGCGTGAGGATGAGTGTTTTAACCTTCGCTTCCTTCGCTAGCTGTGCAGCTTCCTTTGCCCCTGAATGCATCATCTCTTCTTTCGTCTCAACAAACGTGGCGTCGTGTATAAGGAGATCCGCTTCCTTAGAAATATTCACAACGTTCTTGCAAGGTTCGGTATCCCCTGTGTAAACCATCTTAACCCCGGGCTTCCGAATCCCGACATCCTCTATCCTTATTCTTTTCCCTTTGAATTCTATACTCCCTTTCTCCTTCAGTTTCCCGACCAGTCTCCCCTGTTTCAATCCAAAGAGTTTCTCCGCCTTCTTGATGTCCACATTGACCTTATCTCTCTCACGAAAGCAATAAGCGACCGAAGGGACGGAATGTTTTGTGGGAATCGCGGTTATCCCGAAATCTTTGGTTTCTAAAACCTTCACTTCCCTGTTCCCCTCGAAGGGAACGTTTTTTGGTATCACCCGAAAACCAGTCCCCCAGTAATCCAGATCGAGTATGTCTCCGATAAACCTCTCAGCATCCGGTCCGTGTATGTAAAGCGTTCTCTTCCTCCCCTCAAGGTTCATGGTGTAGAGCAGACCGATCAAACCTACCCAATGATCTGCATGCCAGTGGGTTATGAAGATGTGGTCAATCTTCATGAACGATATTCCCCTCGCTATGATCATCTGCCTTTGCGTTCCTTCCCCGCAATCGAAAAGCAGGTTGTGCTTGTCGTAATGGAGGAAGATCGCGGCGTGATTACGATTCTTTGTAGGAGGGCCGCTTCCCGTCCCTAGGAACGTTATCTCGAGCATAAAAAATAATTGTAAACGGTATTTAATAATTAGATTTGATCGTATTTCTTCTTCCCCACGCCGTATATGTTTTTGACAGCGTATTGTACGATTGGCGTGTATTCGGATTCTGAGATGTTCAGTCTCGGAACTTCTGATCTATAAAATTCGTTTTCCTCTGCTTCGGAATCCTTTGTTAATGGTTTTAGCTTGATCGGTAGTTGTTCGAAAAGCTCTATTGTGGACTTCGCCTGACTGCCCGTTTGGAAACGGAAGACTTCTTCCCCGGTTTTGGCATGAACACCATAAAGTTTGCAGTCATAGGAACCGAAGTAAAGTACCCCTTCATGTAGAAACGGTGTTGAGAATATCCCGCCATCCGTTCGAAAGCGCCAGACTTCTTTGCCATTCGAAACATCCACCGAGTATAGATTCCCGTCCCCTGAACCGAAATATATTTTCCCCTCATGAATGGGAGGTTTTTGATCCGCCACGCGGTCTCCTGTTTCAAACCTCCACACCTCTTTTCCGGTTTCAATATCAACAGAGTAAAAATTCCCGTCATTTGAACCGAAAAATATCCTTCCTTTGTGAATAACCGGTCTTGTGCAGACCAGGCCGTCTGTTTTGAACCTGAAAACTTCTTCCCCTTTTCTTATGTCTACACCATAAATGTTGTGGTCAGCTGAGCCGAAAAATATAACACTGTTATATATTGGCGGCGGAAGATAATTTATAACGCTTCCACCCGTTTTGAATCGCCAAATTTCTCTCCCACTTCCCTTATCCAAACAGTACAAATTCCCGTCGTACGAGCCTATGTAAACCCTGTTTTCGTTTACAACCGCGGACGAAACCACATCCCCTCCAGTTTTTGTCCTCCAAATTCCCTTTCCTTTCAAATCCAAACAATAAACAAACCCGTCCCTTGATCCGAAATAGAGTCTTTCACCTTTCACTAAAATTGTGGGGCAAATCTCCCCTCCTGTCTTGAACTTCCAAACCTCTTTTCCCGATCCGATATCAATCGCATACACATTCCCGTCCGAGCACCCAACGTAAAGAACCCCCTTCTGAATTATAGGAACCGACTCAACGAACGCGTCGTTCCCCTTGAATCTCCATTTATCCTTTTTCGTTTTTATATCCACAGCATACAGGCAATGGTCAAGCGCTCCGAAATAAACCACGTTATCGTGAACTGTCGGCCCGCCAGAAACACTCCCCCCGAAACCAAGCCTCCATCTCAGAGAATACAACTTCGGTTTCTCCACGACGAGATCGGTCATCTCCGTCTCGAATTCTGATTCTATGATCATACGGTCTCCTCGTACTTCTTCTTCGAAGTCCCGTAAATATCTTTCACCGCGTATTCTATTATCGGAGTGTATGTAGACTCGGAAACGTCTAGTTGTGGAACGAATTCATATTTTTCTTCAGTTTCCACTTCACCTTCCTTTTTACCCATGAACTCAGGTTTCACAATCACCTGTTCTGTTATGTCCACAGAGGACTGGACTTTACTTGAAGTCTGAAATCTCCATACCTCTTTACCCCTCTTCGCGTCCAAAGCGTACATGTGGCAGTCGTAAGAACCGAAGATTACCATACCATTCCAGTAAACAGCATCAGCCCATATCTCTCCACTGGTCTTGAACTTCCAGATGAGTTTCCCATATTTGATAGAAACCGCACGCATATTGCCATCAACTGACCCAAAATAAACAACATTATCATGGATAACAGGATGTATGTCCCCAACCCAACTCTCCGCCCGGAATCTCCATATCTCTTTGCCGGTTTCCTCATCGAGAGCGTAAAAGAAGTTGTCATGCGCCCCGAAGTAAACAACTCCTTTGTATATGAGTGGGGTCACCTCCGTCCTGTCACCCGTTCGAAACCTCCATTTCTCCTTCCCAGTTTTCATATCCACTGCATAAAGGTTGCGGTCGGATGAGGGGAAGAACATAATATTCTTGTGGTGGGGAGCAGGTCTGTAGTGAAGAATCGAGCCGCCGGTCTTGAATCTCCAAATCTCTTTCCCTGAATCGGCTTCCAAAGCATAACAATTTCCGTCACCCGAACCCACGTATAATATGCCATCAACCACAAGGGGTCCTGTACCTGTCCAATCTCCTGTCTTAAACCTCCAGGCCTCTTTCCCACTTTTGTCATCCACCGCGTAGATGTTGTTATCAAAAGAAGAGAAATAAAGTATTCCTTTATACAGGAAAGCTTTGCATGTTATTCTGTCTCCTGTTTTGAATCTCCAGACCATCTTCCCTGTCCTGATATCAATCTTGTACATGTACCCATCATAACAACCTTGATAGTAATAATTTCCGTATATCACAGGCCTCGCTTCCACAAAAAGCCCAGATGCCTTGAACCTCCATTTTTCCTTAGCTGTTTTAAGGTCAACAGCATATATATACTGATCGCACGCACCGAAATACACAATCCCTTTTTCGAGGGTCGGCCCTCCCGAAATGCTCCCTCCGAAAGTCGTTGTCCAGAAACAATATTCAACATTCGACCTGTCCCCTACGAAGAAGCGGCTCGAATCCATTGTTATTATGTTCGTCGTCCTGCTGGGGATTTCAATTGTAAAGTCCAGTTCATATTTATCCATGTTCATACATCACCGTATTTTTTCTTAGAAGTACCGTAAACTATATCTGTTTTAACGTACTGGCTTAAAGGGGTATAAACTTCATCCATAAGGTCAACATGTTTTTCTGGTTTTTCATATTCCATTTCACCCTCGCTGCTTAACACACTCTTGACTGAACCTCCAAAACCATACTCAATATTATATACGTGAAAGGAGGGGTTTTTGTTCGAAGTCTGGAAACGCCAAGCCTCTTTCCCTGTCTTCCGGTCCAAAGCGTACAAATAACAATCCCAGGAACCGAAAATAACCAAACCCTTGTAATAAACAGGACTCGACCATATCGTTCCTCCTGTTTTGAAAGACCAAATAAGTTTCCCTGTTTCTATGTCAAGGGCGTAGAAATTCGTGTCTATTGAACCGAAATAGATAATACCTTCATGAACAACAGGCTTGAAATCCCCGAGAATGTCTTTAGCTCGAAACCGCCATTTCTCTTTCCCTTTCAAATCAATACAATAGAAGTTATTGTCCCATGAGCCGATGTAAAGCCTGTCTTCATACAGCAGGGGTGTGGCCTCCGTTGACTTGCCCATTTTGAACCTCCACATTTCCTTACCGTCTTTTGTGTTCACAGCATAAACATAACCATCCCAGCATCCGAAGTATATGATACCGTCTTTGACAGGGCTCGGGTGGTAGTTGAATATCGAACCACCTGCCTTGAACCTCCACATTTCTTTGCCTCTTGAATCTAAACAATAAAGATTCCCGTCCATCGAGCCTATGCAGATCCTTTTCCCATCAACAGCAGGAGTCCCGCTCACCCGATCCCCTGTCTTGAATTTCCAAACCTCTTTACCCGTTTTCTTCCCTACAGCATAAATGTACCCATCCCAGGAACCGAAAACCAGAAGATTCCCTAAAACAGAAGCGCTTCCCGTTATCCTGTCTCCAGTTTTGAACTTCCACACAAGACTCCCGTTCTTTTCATTCAAGGCGTACGTGTATCCATCAAAAAACCCTGCATATACAACCCCTTCGTGTATGAAAGGTCTTGACGTGTCGTTCACGTCATTCGCACGAAATCTCCAGACTTCCTTCCCGGTCTTCGCATCAACACAATATAGGTGGTGATCAGCACAACCGAAAAAAACCCTCCCTTCTTTCAGCGTGACCCCTGCCGATATGCTCCCTCCAAATCCCACGATCCAGTCCGATTTCTTGCTGAACCCGAAATCCTGTGGTTCCTCGACAACAAGGTCAGCCATTTCGGTTTCGAAACCCGATTCTATCCTGATCTTTCCCATCCTGAACACCTATATTTATCAATCTTTTTAAAATTAAAAACCAAAGGGTTTCTATGAACCAGCTCATTCCTAAAATACAGGAGGTTGCGGGGAGGATTTCTGAAATCGAGGGCAAACGAAAGAAACTCGCGGATTTTCTCAAGACCGTGAAATCCGATGTTAAACTTTCGAAACCTGTTGAAAAATTCGATCCGGATGATATGAGGATTTCAGCTGTGGATGGAGGGATCGTGAAGCGTTCGCTGCACGGGTTCGATTTCGTCCTGGCTAGGGGGGTTGGCGTTTGCTTCTGCTACAAAAATGGAAAGATATACAAGGTTGATTACTACCCGAACAAGATGCCAACTCCTGAATTCTTCGTTCTTGAAGCGTTGTCAGATCTCGACTGGGTGCACACCACATCGATCGTTAGACAGCGAGTGGAGATACGAATAGCGATTGAGACCATTGAGAAATTCAAGCCTGATTTGCTTTTATTGGACGGCTCGATTATTCCCCACTATCAGGATAGACCAGCAAAAACCTCGAAAGTCCACGGAAGTTACGAGGAGATGGTTTCCTTGTACAAAAAACTGTTCGAAACCTGTTTGTCCAGAAACGTTATGCTAGCGGGCGTTATTGAGGATTCCAGAGGGACGAAGTTCTGCGACATCGTGAACGAAAGAATTCTCTCGAAAGTGAAACACCAGAGTGTCCCTGAGTTGACAGGAATTCTGGAAAAGACAAGGGACACGAACCTCCTTTTTTGGATCCTCCATGAAGGGGAAAGGACGGATGTTTTCCCGTATTCCGAGAAAGCAAAGGAACATCCGGTCATGAAAGACTTCGAAAAATTCGCTAGCAAAATATTCTCCTTTTACATGAAAACCGCGAAGTTTGACAGACCCATAAGGATCGACTTCTTAGGAGAAGCGAATCTGGCGGAGAAATTCGCTTCCGTCATACTTTCGATCTCCTCCCACCATTCCGGATACGGCCTGCCGAGCGTCCTCATCGAGGCGGATCAGGTAGCGAGGCTGTCGGAGGATGACATAGAAAACATCTACGACCAGATCCTCACGCATACAGGCTCGCTCCCGAGCATTTTCAAATTGAGAAGGGACATGCGCCCGTTCTGAAAACTTAAAAGTTTAACTGTTTATTTTATTCTTGATTAACATGCCGAAGGCTTATAGATGGGTAACCGAAATAATGCTGGTGAAAGAACGCAAGGTCACGGACAAGGTTATAGGTAAAAATTATAATTTCGGAATCTATTTTAAAAAGAAAAAACCGGTCCTGGGACGCGGTATACCTGACTATGCAACCCTTGAGGAAGATTTCTCTAAATTAAAAAGTTTATTTAAATTGAAACCGGAAGACATCTCGGACACCCCACCTCCCAGATACCCATCAAAACCGTTCGAGAGGGAGCGCCCGATAGGGGAAGAAGACATTGAATAAACATATTTAATACCCGATTCTAATTCTTGAATCATGATAGAAGCGATTCTTTTTGATCTGGACAACACGCTCATAGACTTCATGTTGATGAAGAGGAAGTCCTGCGAGGCCGCGATCGATGCGATGATAAACGCCGGCCTGAAAATGGGCAGGGAAAAGGCGATGCGAACTCTTTTCGATCTTTACGGGGAGAAGGGGATCGAATACAATCGAATTTTCCAGGAATTCCTCAGGAAAACCATCCGGAGGGTTGACTACAAGATCCTTGCAAACGGGGTGGTTGCCTACCGAAAAGCGCAGATAGCGTACGTGAAGCCCTACCCTGGAACCGTGAAAACCCTGATAAAACTCAAGGGAATGGGAATGAGGTTAGGGATAGTTTCGGATGCTCCTTCCGTGAACGCGTGGATACGTCTCGTCGAGATGAACATAGTGGATTTCTTTGATGTGGTGATCACGCTTCATGACACGGGGGAGAAGAAACCCTCGAAGATTCCCTTCCTCAAAGCGATAAAGGAGATAGGGATCAAACCCGAAAACGTACTCTTCGTTGGGGATTTGCCTGAGCGGGATATACAAGGGGCGAAAGCCCTAGGGATGAAGACAGCCTTCGCGAAATACGGGAGCCAGAAAAAGGTCAAAAAACCCGGGGCGGATTACGAGCTCGAAAGGATTGATGATTTGCTCAAGATAGTGTGATGTTATGGAACTGGATGAAGCCATTCGAAATCGAAGGAGCATCCGATCGTATCAGGACAAGCCCGTGGAAGATGAAAAAATAGAGAAAATTTTGGAAGCAGGTCGCTGGGCACCATCCGCAGGGAATTTACAGTCAGTGGAGTACATCGTTGTCAAGGATCAGGAAACAAAGGAGAAGCTTTCGAGGGCCGCTTTGGGTCAGGATCAGGTCAGCGAAGCCCCTGTCAACATCGTGGTCTGCGTTAACTTTCGAAAGATTTCGCATTACGGGAGAAGGGGCGAAGAGCTTTATTCCCTCCAGGAAAGCGGGGCTTGCATACAGAATCTTATGTTGACCGCGCATTCCTTGGGTTTGGGGACGTGCTGGGTAGGGGCATTCAGCGAAGAGAGAGCAAAAGAAATCCTTGGGGTTTCTGAACACGTGAGAACGGTTGGGATAATAACCTTGGGTTATCCGAGCGAGAGTCCGGGATCTTCCAGAAGGGATCTGAAAAATTCGGTTTTCAAGGAAAAATATGGATAATCAGTCAATGAATTTCTTCTCGATTTTCTTCACACCAGGTATGTAACCTATCCTCTCCTGTATCTCGTGCATTATGTTGTCGTAGAATTCGTGGTCCTTCGATATCCTAAGCATAAGCTTGACAACACCTTTTTCGAATTTCACGTCCTGAACTATCCCGAGCGTCACGATATCCCTCCCGATTCCCGGATCCATTACATGTCGAAGTCTCGATCGCAGTATGCTCTCGTTCAAATCCTCGGGTTTCGCCAGACCGTGCTTTTCCTCGTAGTTCCTTATCGCGGATTTGAGGGCGTCTATCGCTAGAATAGAACAGTGTATCTTCATCGGAGGTAACCCTCCCAATGATTTCGTTATGTCCTTGAATTCGAATTTTTTCGCCTCCTCGATAGTTTTCCCCTTCACCATCTCGGTCATTATGCTTGTCGTTGCGATGTTCGCTGCGCAGCCGTACGACTTGAACTTTATGTCCTTGATCACATGGGTTTTTGGGTCGATCTTCAAATACAAATTAATCATGTCCCCACAGGCAAGAGAACCCTCAACAACCTTCGCGTCTGCATTCTTTATTTCCCCCACGTTTTTCGGGTGGGTGAAGTATTCGATTACTTTTTTCGTATACATGGGCGCTACACCTTGAATTAATCTATATAACAGTGTTATATATAAAGATTTTCGTTTTTCGAACGAAATATAACGCCGTTATATTTTTAAACCTTTAAGAACAATAAAATTGAATAATTTATATCCTTATTGGGGCGATCTCATGCATGTATATCTGGACAACGCATCGACGACAAAGGTTGATCCTAAAGTAACGAAGGCAATGCTTCCTTACTTCTCAGAGAAATTCGGCAACGCCTCCTCGCTCCACAGATCCGGGAGGGAAGCGAAGAAAGCCCTTGAACACTCGAGAGGGACGATTGCGAAGAAGATAAATGCCGAACCCTCGGAAATAATATTCACCTCGGGCGGGACAGAATCAGACAACCTTGCGTTGCGCGGTGCTGCTTACGCTAACAAACATTTAGGCAAACACATAATAACCACGAAGATCGAACACCCAGCCGTTCTCAACACCTGTAACTCCCTTATAGGGGAGGGGTTTGAGGTGACGTACCTTGACGTTGATAAAGAGGGGTTTGTAGATCTCGATAAACTCAAAAAATCGATCAAAAAGGAAACCATCCTCGTTTCGATAATACATGGAAACAGCGAGATAGGGACGATACAGGATATCAAGAAGATCGGGGAAATATGCAGGAAGAAACGAACGCTCTTCCACACAGATGTCGTCCAGTCCTTCACAAAGGTCCCCATAGACGTTAGGAAGATGAGGATCGATTTACTTTCGATCTCCTCCCACAAGATTCACGGGCCGAAGGGCATGGGCGCTCTCTATATCAGGAAGGGAACGAAAATAAAACCGCAGTCAACAGGCGGACCCCACGAATTCAAGCTGCGCGCGGGAACGGAGAACATCCCGGGTGCGGTCGGCCTGGCGAAAGCAGTCGAAACTATGGAAGATAATGACATAAAGAGAATGAGATTCCTGAGGGACAGGCTGATTTCCGGATTGCTCTCCATCCCGGATTCTGTTTTGAACGGACCGAAGGGGAACAAAAGGCTACCCAATAATGTGAACGTTTCATTCAAGGGTGTGGAAGGCGAATCCTTGCTGACGTATCTTGACACGAAAGGTATTTGCATTTCAACCGGTTCTGCCTGTTCGAGCAAGGAGGAAGGACCCTCCCATGTTCTGAAGGCGATAGACGTGGATGAAGACTGCATAATGGGCTCGATAAGGTTAACTTTATCGAAGTTCACAACCAAAGAAGAGATAGACTACACGATAAAATCCGTAAAGGAAGTAGTCAAACACCTGAGAAAGATAAGCGCGGTAAGGTAGAATTCTTATTAAAAGGATAAGGAAGATTTAGAAATTTTCGTATTTGATGACGTATTGAGGTTTTTTTAATTTTCTCATGCATATAATTTTTTCAGCAAGCTCATCGATTCTTCCATCCGTATTTTTTTCAGGATTGCCTATTACTAATATTTTATTCTTAAATAAAACGTAATCTATTGGTTCGTACGGTAAACCTTTCTTGCAGTGAATGATATTCACTCCTGGAACGTATGGAAAATCTTTCGGTTGGGTCAATCTTTTTTCCAGTAGCTTTTTTGCACCGTAATTCTTTGCTAATAAATCAACGTATAAAACCCCCTGACTCACGGTAACGAGGATGTCCATATTTTTGTCTTTACGCATTTTCGCTAGCGATTTTATCTTTGGACCAAAATCAACTGCTGTTTCCCTTTTGGCGACTAGTAATTCTTTAGCTTCTTCTTCCATCCCAAACATACGACTCTCAAACATACACTTTCTTTCCCACATATCTTCAGTTTCTCTGGTTTCTGGAAGAGGTTCGCCGTCATGATCAAAATATACGTAATACCCATAAGATGACACGACCCCTTCTTTTTGGCAATATAACGGTCTTATGCAACGTAAACTGAACTCATCACAATGTACGGGGTTCTCGATTTCAAAGGGGTCAAGGATTTCGAATGCTGGATATGTTTCGCTGATTTGATACATGCCCTTTGTTCTTTTCCATAAGTCTACCAAAAAGTCTTTGTTGTATTTAGGTTCTTTTATGAACACCTCAACGAGGCCTATCTTTCTCGGCATATAGTTTATCTGAAACAGTTAATTTTAAAAGGATAAAAAGTTTTTCTCTGTATTTTAAACGTGACCTGAATGTCAATTCCTTTAGGTAAAATTTTCGAGGTGGAGAAACCTGTAATCGGGATGATTCACTTGGAACATTTGGAAGGTCCATGTTACAAAGGAATGGAATACGTTAGAAATGAAGCCCTGAATGATTTTTATGCTTTGGAGACTCACGTACCTATCAAAGGTGTCGATGGACTGATGGTAGAAAACTGGAACGAGGTTTCCAAAAACCCTTTCGTATCTAAAAAAACAGCAAAAAGGATGGAGGAAGTTATACGACATATTAAAGAGGAAGCGGAAATGCCTGTTGGCGTGAACGTTCTTCACAACGACTACAGGGCAGCTTTCAGAATAGGAAAAAATCTAAATCTCGATTATGTGTGGCTGGATGTTTTTATTGATAGAGTAAGGCCGGATTTCAAATACACCGAAGTTGATTTTGATAGAATAGAAGTCGACGTACAAGATTTGAAAGCGAACAGAAAAGGCTCGAATACCGCTCTTTTTGCCGGCATCCATCCAAAACACTATAAACCTCTTGGGAAAGAGAAAAGTTTTGAAGACTCGGCTCAGCAGGCGATCGACAATGGAGCTGATGCTGTTGTTATAACAAAGGAGACAAGGAAATCACCAGCTATTGAGATAGTCAAAAATGTTAAAGATTATGTAGGCGATTTTCCCGTTATTGTTGCAAGCGGTGTTAATCCAGATAACGTGATTGATTTTTTAGAAATTGCAGACGGTGTGATAGTAGGATCTTATTTCAAATACGATGGAAAAACCAAAAACCCTGTAGATTCATATAGAGTTAACATGTTTATGGAAAAAGTTTCGTAATTCAGAAAAACTAAAGACACGATAAAGAAATTAATTTTCTCCCACAATTGACGTATGACGTTAAGTTAATATTTATAAAGGTTTGTTACCCGTTAATTTCTTTAAGGGGTTTTCTGATGAACGACATTATTGAGATCAGGTTACACGGGAGAGGAGGGCAGGGAGCTGTCACAGCAGCGGAGTTGTTAGCGGTTTCCGCCTTCAAGGACGGGAAGTTCAGCCAAGCTTTTCCTAAATTCGGGCCAGAAAGAAGGGGTTCTCCTGTCGAATCCTACTGCAGGATCTCGAACGAGTTCATAAATTTGCGGACAGAGGTTTACAATCCGGACCACGTAATCGTTCTAGACGACTCGCTTAGGAAGATAGTTGACATCACAGAAGGTTTGTCGAAAAAGGGTATCATATTGATGAATTCCGATAGAAAAAGAAGGTTCAACGATTTCGAGGTTTATAATTTAGATGCAAACAAGATCGCTATGGAAGTTCTCGGAAGACCGATAGTCAACACCGTAATGTTAGGGGCGTTTGCAAAGGCAACGAACCTCATTTCTCTCAGAAGCTTGGTCGAATCGATAAACGAGAGGTTCGAGGGAGAGATGAAAGATAAAAATGTCCTGGCGGTGGAGAGAGCTTATAGGGAGACGGTGATTTGATGGGGAAAAGTGTTAGCAAGGCCGGGATAACTTCAAGACCGACAACCAGCTTAAAGAAATCAGGGTGGAGAACGTTCAGACCGGTTGTAACGAAAAAGTGTACGGGATGCGGGATATGCGTGATGTATTGTCCTGAGGGCTGCATAAAAATCGAAAGAAAAAAGGCGAATATGGATTACGATTACTGCAAGGGCTGTATGATATGCGTTAACGTATGCCCTTTCAAAGCTATAGAGAAGGAGATGGAGGACTGATGGTGAAAAAAGTTATAGAGGGAAGCCATGCGATAGCCGAAGCGGTTAAGCTTTGCGAGCCAGGCGTTGTCGCCGCCTACCCAATTACGCCACAAACCCACATAATCGAAAGGATATCGGAGATGGTGGCGGACGGGGAGTTCAAAACGAAATTCTCGCGAGCGGAGTCCGAACACTCCGCCTTATCTATATGTTTGGGAGCACAGGCTGCAGGAGTCCGAACATTCACGGCCTCTGCTAGTCAGGGCATCGCTCTCATGCACGAGGTTCTTTACAATGTATCAGGAATGCGATTGCCGGTGGTTATGGCCGTTGCGAACAGATCGTTATCCTCCCCTCTTAACATATGGTGTGACTGGTCGGACACATTCGCTGAAAGGGATTCAGGCTGGATACAACTCTATTGCGAGAGTTCGCAGGAGGCTTTCGACACCGTTATACAGGCGTACAAAATAGCGGAGAACGAAAAAGTCTCGCTTCCTGTAATGATCTGCATAGACGGTTTCATACTTTCTCACGTTTACGAGCCCGTTGACATCCCTGACAAAAAACTCGTTAAGAAGTTCCTTCCCGATTACCCCGGAAGAAAGATGGACTTCGATAAACCCGTTACGCAGGGGGCATGGGCAGGGCCAGAACACTTCTACGAGTTCAAGCGAGCGCAGCATGAGACAATAAGAAATTCCAAAGACGTTATAAGGAAGGTGAACTACGAATTCAAAGAAATGTTCGGAAGGGGTTACGGAAGCGGGCTGGTTGAAACCTACAACATGGAATCCGCTGACTACGCCATCATAACCATGGGCTCGCTTTCCGGCACGATAAGACAGGTGATAAAGGACAAGAAAATCAAAAACATGGGACTGGTGAAGATAAAAAGTTTCCGCCCGCTACCGATGGGTGAGATAAAGAGGGTTTTAAGAGACGTGAAATCTATAGGCGTTCTCGAGAAAAACGTTTCCCCTGGCCTGGGAGGCGCTTTATGTTACGAAATACGGGGACTTACAAGGAAACGTTCCGTGAGCACTTTCGTTGGAGGACTTGGAGGGAAGGACGTTAAGATAGAGGACATCATGAGGATATTCGATGATATAAAGGAGGAAAAGAGGGGACTTACATGGGTGTGACATGCGGATTTTACCAAGGAGCGACAAGCTGTTGCGGTTGTCCGGAGACGATCGCTGTTCGAAACATACTCGAGGCTGCCGGCAAGAAAACAGTGGTTGTCAACGCAACCTCATGTTTGGAAATCGTTAGCTCCCAGTATCCCCACACTTCATGGGGGGTGAACTACATACACGGGGCTTTCGAGAACTCGGCTGCGATAGCCAGTGGAGTATCACTCGCCTTTGAAAAGCTCGGGAAGAAGGGAAACGTGATAGCGATCGCAGGCGATGGAGGAACGCTCGACATAGGGTTGCAGGCTTTATCCGGGACGCTGGAGAGAGGCGACAAAATATGCTTCATCTGCCTGGACAACAACGCCTACATGAATACAGGTATACAGAGGAGTTCAGCCACCCCTTTCGCTGCCTGGACAACAACGAGCCCTCCTGGGAGGGTGTCGATAGGCAAGGAGAGATGGAAAAAACCCATAGTGGACATCGTGGCCGCCCACAGAACCCCTTACGCGGCAACAGCCTCTGTCGGATTTCTAAATGATCTGAAGGAAAAGGTTAAGAAGGCCCTCGAAAAAGATAATCTCCCCTCCTTTATACACGTGGAATGCCCCTGCCCTCTCGGTTGGAAGTTCGATCCATCGAAAACGATTGAGATTGCGAAACTCGCGGTTCAAACAGGTATGTGGATACTTTACGAGGTCCATAACGGCAAGCTCAAGATAACGAAATCCGTGTTAAAGAGGAGACCCGTGGAGGAATACCTCAAAACCCAGGGGAGGTTCGCTCACCTATTTAAGCCAAACAACAAAAATATAATCAAAAAAATACAGGATCACGTTGACAGCGAATGGAAAGGATTGTCGAAACATCAATAGGAGGTGTTTGACTGATGTCTTTTAAGATAATAGTGGACAGGGATGCGTGTATCGGTTGCGGTTCCTGCGCTGCCATATGCCCTGACAACTGGGAGATGAAAGAGGACAAGAGCCACCCCAAAAAGAACGAAGTGAAAGAATTGGGATGCAACAAAGAGGCCGCTGACGCCTGTCCCGTACAGTGCATAACCATCAAGGAAATCTAAACAATTTCGGAAATGTGATCTATCGCTTTCAAACCGCTCCCGGACAATACCAGAACGGTTTCCTCATCCTTTTTTACAAACCCGTTTTTCACGAATTTCTCCAGTGCTTTCACGACTATCGCTGATGTGGGCTCGACAAATATCCCTTGGGAGGAAAGGATCTTCAAACCCTCGATCACTTCCTCATCACTCACGATCCCCATCGCCCCTTTCGATTCCTTAAGCGCGCGAAGTATTGCCTTCCCCTTGCTTGGTTTCGCTAAACACACGCCCTCCGCTATCGTTTTCTCGGTTTGTGTAAACGGGTCTGGTGTATCTTTCGAGTGTTTATACGCTTCGTAAAGAGGCGGACAAGCGAAAGACTGAACACCAAACAACCTCGGCATGGAATTCACAACACCTTGTTCGATCATTTCCTTGAAACCTATGAAAAGTCCCAAGTAAATTCCCCCGTTTCCGCAGGGGCAGATCACGCTATCCGGGGATTTCCAACCCAACTGCTCAGCGATTTCGAAAGCGAGGGTTTTCGTCCCCTCTAAGAAATAGGGATTTATGTGATGGGAGGCGTAATAAACCTCTTCCGCTTTTTTCAGAACTGCTTTCTCCGCGTCTTCCCTCGTCCCCTTAACTTTCGTAAGTTTCGCTCCGTACAACCTGATCTGTGCAAGCTTCCCCTCCGAGGCGTAAGCCGGACAGAATATTTCGCAGGAAATACCCGCCTTCGCGGAATAAGCAGAAACGGACGCGCCGGCATTCCCCGAGGAATCCTCTATTATATTTCGGATTCCCGTCCCCTTCACATGGCTTATCATCACCGAAGATCCCCTGTCCTTGAACGAACCTGTCGGGAAAAGGAAATCAAGTTTCGCAAGAACCTCGATATCGTTGATTTTAACGGGAACGAGCGGCGTGAACCCCTCTCCTAGAGTAACGATATCCTTATCAGAATCGATCGGAATAGCTTCCCTGTACCTCCAAATGGAGGGTTCTCTTTGTTTTATTTTATCCAGAGGAAAGCTTACATCCTTCCCTTCCAGTTTCAGAACCCCTCCGCATTCACATTTGTAAATCCTCTCATCCCTTTCGTATCTCTTCCCGCATTCTGAGCAGACGAAATCCATAGATAAATATTTAAACTCTTCGTTTAATATTTATCCTTATATAACGGTGTGATAACATGTTCGGAAAAGACAAGACAATCCAGGAAGGTTTATACGCCCTTTCAATCGCGATAATAGTAGCGACCATAATACTTTCATTTTCGATAGTTAACGCAGCCAACACAATAGCGAGCAATCTTTTAATCGCGAACACGGGTTCAGAAACACAGCAACAAGAGCAAACCCCTCCCACACAACCAACCCAGCAAGAGCAACCCGAAATAGTCCAGGTTTCAGCGGATGACGACCCGGTGAAGGGGAATGAAAACGCGAAGGTTACGATAATAGAATTCTCAGAGTTTCAATGTCCTTTCTGCGGAAGGTTCGCAAGAGACACGCTCCCGCAGATAAAAACCGATTACATAGACACAGGGAAAGTGAAATTCGTTTACAGGGATTTCGTAGTACACTCGACTTCGAGAAACGCCCAAATAGCAGCTGAGTGCGCTGAAGAGCAGGGCAAGTTCTGGGAGTACCACGATCTGCTTTATCAGAACCAGGGAGCCCTTGACGACGAAAGCCTGAAAGGCTACGCAAGCGAACTCGGATTGAACACGGCAACTTTCAACTCGTGCCTGGATTCAGAGAAGTACGGCAGCGAAGTGGACAAGGACACAAGCGATGGAAGAACAGCTGGCGTGAGAGGAACCCCAACTTTCTTCATAAACGGGAAGAAATTCGTGGGAGCGCAACCTTACGAAGCATTCAAGCAGGAAATAGAAGCAGCGCTGGCCGGATAAACACCTCTTTCTTATTTTATTAATTTCCCAAACAATTTCTAATCATGGAATTCGATTTCGGAGGGTTCGAAATAGGGAAAGACTTCGATCTCGAGCTCGAGGAATTCGAGGTCAGGAAAACGAGGAAGTTCGACAGGCATTGGAAACTCGGGGAAGGGGGGAGCATTATAAACAGCCCCCTGATATACGAGAACACGATTTACTTCGCAGCGATGGATGGTTATGTTTACGCTGTGAATCTGGAGACGGGAAAGGAGTTTTGGAGATTCAAGACCGGAGACAGGATAAATTTTTCCTCCCCCGTTATCCAAGAAAATGTCCTTTACGTAGGCAGTTACGATTACTACCTTTATGCTATTTCCTTGAAGGGCAAGGAGATCTGGAGGTTCAGGGCAGGAGGCGAAGTCTTCTCAACGCCTCTTGTTCGCGACGGAAAAGTTTATTTCGGATCAAGGGACGGGTTTGTTTACGCAATTGATGCAAAAACAGGCAAGGAAATCTGGAAATTTCGAACAGGCGCGGACATAGCGAGTTCAGTAGTTGCAAAAGACAGCAAAGTTTTTATAGCAAGTTTCGATGCCAACATGTATTGCCTAGATGCAAAAAGTGGAAATGAAATATGGAGGTTCAAGACCGGCGAAGAGATAATGACTTGTTCCCCTCCTCTTATACACGATAATGTTCTGTATTTTGGTTCCATGGACAATTATTTGTACACGATTGACTGCGAAACAGGGAAGGAGATATGGAGGTTCCGAACCGGTAAATACGGTAATTCAAGCGTGCCGG
>CAYFVC010000006.1:0-1829 GCA_964346665.1 uncultured archaeon | reverse complement strand
CTCCCTAAGTCTCCCGACCTTCTCAATTCGATTCCTCATGCACCATCTCTTGTTCAAAACGTAGATTTTTTTCACGGTGAACCCGATCTTTTCCGCGAACTCTGATAGCAGGATATCGCTCTCCACCACGCGATCTGGGAAACAACCGTTCCCCACGACAATCGCGAGCTTCGCTCCGGGCTTGCAGACTCTATACATTTCCGAGAGGACGTTTCGCATATCTGAGAAATATGCTTTCACTATGTCATTCCCTTCTCGCATCCCTATATACGAACGAACTCCTCGCTTCTTCGGTTTTTCGAAAAATAGAAATTCCTCTACCCTGTAGATTTTTGTATACTCGATCTTGTTCAGGTAGGGAGGGGAGGTTATGACGTAATCGATTGATTCGTCCTTGAGCTTGAGTTTCCTAGCGTCTCCGCGACCAACGAAGGTTTCGCATTTTTTTCTCTTGAATTTTTCCAAATCCCTTATCATCCTCTTCATCCTGTGGTGGTAGAACTTCCTGAAGGGAGGTATCGGGTGTTTCCTTAGTTTCACGACGGCTCCGTCCTTGTACATGTAGGAACAACGCGTAGCCGAAGAAATTAGACCGAGCCTGAAGAAATTTTTTGTTGGGTTGTCTTCTATGCCTTCAACCATGTTCCTAAATAACAGGATGTCGTCAAGGGTGTGGGTGTTGAAATACCTCTGTATGTTGCTGGGTATCCATGACCTGTCCAGTTTCCTGAACTTGACTTTCTTTATTGTTTTCAGAATGTCTTTGAGTTCCTGAATGTCGTAATCATTTGTTTTGACCTTGGCTGCGAAAAGCGCGAGCGGTGAGAGTTCGAAACCGATCGAGTCCAAACCCTTCTCCTTGCAGGCGAGGTTTGCAGTTCCGACTCCGCAGAAGGGATCGAGAATTACGCCTTTTTTTATTCCGAACATCTCGATTAATTTGAAAACGAGGTCGCGAGCAAACCCTTCCTTGTAATAAAACCAGTTGTATACAGGCAAACGTTTGTTCGGGATGAAAGTGGCGAGATCGCTCCATTCGAGTTTTTCCTGAATTTTGTAGACCATAGTTTTAATTAGAAAAGGCGTATTTTATACCTTTTTATTACTTCCTCACGTATCTGTCAATAGCTTCCGCTGCCTTCTTTCCCGCACCCATTGCAAGGATGACGGTCGCTGCCCCTGTTGTAATGTCCCCGCCTGCGAAAACTCCTGGAATGGAAGTCATCTGGTTTTCGTCTACAACAATCGTCCCTTGCTCGCTTGTTTTCAAACCTTTCGTTGCTTTCGCGAGCAACGGGTTCGGCATCTCGCCTATTGCTATTATAACCGTGTCAACGCTCAAGAAGAAGTTAGAGTTTTTGATGGGAACGGGCCTTCTCCTTCCGGTTTTGTCCGGCTCCCCGAGCCTCATCTTTATACATTCCATTTTCTTTACTTCACCATCCTTGTTCCCTATAAAACTTACGGGCTGTGTCAAGAATCTGAATTTCACGCCCTCCTCATTCGCGTGTTTTATCTCTTCGATTCTTGCAGGAGCCTCCTTTTCCGTCCTTCTATAAGCTATTACTGATTCCTTCGCTCCCAGCCTGAGGGCGGTCCTTGCGCAGTCAATCGAGACGTTACCGGCCCCTATCGTTACCACTTTTTTGCCAACCTTTATTGGCGTGTCGTATTCAGGAAATTTGTAAGCTTTCATGAGGTTAACCCTCGTCAGGAATTCGTTAGAGGAATAGATGTTGTTTAGGTTTTCCCCTGGGACTCTCAGCCATCTTGGTAGGCCGGCTCCTGTTCCTATGAACACCGCTTCAAAATCCTTTTTCAGTTCCTCA
>CAYFVC010000005.1:0-3536 GCA_964346665.1 uncultured archaeon | reverse complement strand
AATAGAATAATCTTCTATAAAGATGTAATTTTTTTGTTTTCTACCGTTTACGAATTCAGACGGACCAATGAGCTCCATTCCTTCAAGTGAGATTCTCCATCCCTTTTTCCATCCCTTGTCAGTCTTCTTGTAAGTCTCGTAGTCCACGTTTACGGTCTTGTACATAAATTTCTCCTCCAATAAAGAAATCCATTTGTAAGTAACCTTTATAAAAGTTTACTTACAGAAATTCCTGTTTCTAATCAGGGATGTATGTCAGCAAATGGTATGTGGAAAGGCTGAAATGTTGATGAATTTTTACTTCTTTTTCGATTTCTTCTTGTGCTTCTTCTTTGGCTTCGCCTCTTTTTTCTTCGTTTTCTTTTCCTTCTTTGGTTTTGGTTTTTTCTCTTTCTTGGGTTTTTCTTCCTTCTTCTTTTTTGGTTTTTCTTTCTTTTCAGGTTTCTTCTCCGGCTTTTTTTCTTCTTTTGGTTTTTCTTCCTTGGGTTTAGCCTTGTGTCTCTCCTTCGCCTCCTCCGCGAGCTTTATGTCCTCGGAAGTCGGTTTCTGGAGGTTCAATTTTTTGTAAATATCATTCTTTTCAAAAGCTTTCATCACTTCGTTGTCCGTGGCGTTTTCCTTTATGCTGATCTTCACCGGAGTGGGTTCTAGGTGATGGATATTGCACTTCCTTCTCCTCACCTTAGTTACGATTTTTGGACCAGTCACGATAACGAATTCCTTTTCCTTCTCTTTCCCCACAACAACGCAAAACCTTCCGGCCTCTCTGCCGGCGGTTTTCATACAGATCCTTCCCGTTTCGTACATAAATTCCACCTCCCATAGTCGCCTATGAGAAAGACTCAAAGAGCCTTCTCTTCATCTCCTTGCGAAGGCAAGAAGAACATAAATTCCCTCCGAAAGGTCGTTCGGGTCTTTTCTTGGTTTTCGGAAGTTTCGCGATTTCCGAATCCCTTCCTCTCGGAATGCCGGACAAAGGTTTCTTACAGATTCTGCATCTCGCCTTCGAATGCTTCCTCTTTTCGTAATGTATCCTTCGTCTCCCGCCTGGGGTTTTTATCTTCAACTTCCTTAGAGATCGCGATCTCTGGCTTGGCCTTGGCATAGTATCTAATATCATATATGTATATTTAAATAAGTTTCAGACTTTCGAATGATTGGTTTTGATTTATTTACAAGGTGTAATAATTATAAAATAATGAGGGCTAGGGGTATGAGCCAGAAAACAAAAATTTTTAGTGAAATTATATTTTTAACCCTCATCTTTATCTCTTTGTTCAGCATTCTTGCACATTCTCCTGTAATCACAAAAGATTGCACCAACATTGTAAATTGTAAAGATAAAGGTTCAGCAGTAACTTGTTATTGCTCACAAATAGACGCCTCTGATGATATATATGCATACCAACCATATCTTGCAACAAATAACAGTAAGGAAGCGTACATATTTTCCATTCAAAATTCAACCCAGGTCCCTCTTGGTTCAATAATAAAAAATGTGACAGTTTGCGCGGAGTGGAGGGTGAGTTCCAGTATGAATGTTAACTGTAGTATATACGTTTACAACGGCACGTTTGTTTTATTAAACGAGACATGTGAAACTTTGGAGGATTTGCATTGCTATGATGCTACTCCACACTTTCCCGATGCCTCCGTGGAATTAGGAGTCAATATCCGTGCGAATTCAAGTGAACTTAGACGCTTGTATGTTGATTATGTTTACGTGAATGTGAGTTATGAAAAGTACATAAAGGCTGATTACTGGAACCTGACAAATTCGACCGGTTCTGTTATTCAGGATGGTTCAAACTTGTCCAGAAGTGATGTCATAAACGCATCAGCGCACTGGAATTTAACAAGCAGCATAGACATGGCTTGGTTGGAACACAACGGAACCGGGAATTTTACGAACTACACAATTACAGGACCATACACGGGTAACTGGACCAATTACACAATGAATTTATCGGATGTCAGTGAATTCCCAAGGGCAGGAAGAATATATGCCACTATTTACGCGAATGAAACTTACGGGTGGGTGAACAAAACCGAACCTTCACGCTGGTTCTATCTGTGGGGTTTCGCATCGGTGGTTGATGGTTATTTGTCGGATTCTCTCATATATAATGGAACTTCCACCCTGATTCATTGTAGAGTAGTTGATTCAAATTCTTCCGCAGGGATTGAAGGATATACTGTTTCATTCTACAACGAGACTGATTACATTGGTTTTGAGATTACGAATTCGAGCGGATGGGCCGTATGGTATTACACCGATCAAACGGAGAATCCCGATCAAACCTATAATCTAACCTGTAACATAACGGACCAGTCTGATCTGTATTACTATGCAAGTTCTGAAAACTATCAAACCATGGAATTGGAGGTGGTTGACCTTTCCATAATTGCAAACGTGAGCTCGCAAACGGTTGATTTCGGAGAGGATGTCACGATAATCGCGAACATCTCAACGGACGGGAGCAGCGTGGACAAGGTTTGGGCAAACATAACCTATATGAATATAACCAGTGGTGTGCAGATCAAAACCTACGAGATCGTGAACCTTACTTTGGATCAAACATTATCGGATAATGAATACGTATACGATTATGATTACAGCCCGCCAAGGTCAGGGGAATACAACGTGACAGTTTTTGTAAACGCGTCCAGGGTCAGATCAAACACCACCGATTTCAACGTGAGTTCAGGAAACAGCAAAATTAAATTCGTCTCCCCGAATTACAGGATCATGCATAACCAGACCTTCAACCTGACAGTGAACATTACCGCTAAGGACGGGGATTTGCTTAATGCGAATGTGACCCTGAACATCACGAACCAGAGCGTCATGAATATAACGTCCGGGGAAACATGGTCAGACCCGAACTCGTATAACATCACAAATGGCACGACCATAACATTGGAATGGAAATGCACAAGTCTCACGGAAGGTCTCACCGATACATTTGTGAATGTGACAGCTGCGTATGGAATGAGTGATGAATATGCGGTTCCCTTCAGTGTTCTGAAACCCATAGTCTTGGCCGAACCGAATGTTGTGAATATAAGCGGGGAATTGAACATGACCACCAAGATTATCGGAAATACCAGCAAGATAAATTTTGTTCGTACTAATCCTGATTCCGGTATTCCGTGGGGAGGTTGTGATGATTTCGGTGCGGACTTTGTGAAAAACGAAAGCGAATGCGTAGGGACAGGGGCTGGGGTCGGTAATATCGCCTCGGATGCGAACGAGACTTGCGATCCCTCCGGAGACTGTCACCACGTAAACGATGAGGATGATGAAACCTCCTGGACAGCGGTGGGTAGCGGGAAGTGGGTAAACCTCACCCTTGACAGCCAGTATGTAATCAGCGAAATAAAGATCGAATGGAAGGACTTGGGGTCGGGTTCGAACGTTACAATTTACTACACGAATGGAACTGGCGGACTGGAAGAACTTTATTCGGATGTTAGCGTGCCTGATTCAAAGAACACCACGGAATTTTCTAATTTCCTGCCATTCCAGACCGATA
>CAYFVC010000004.1:0-4831 GCA_964346665.1 uncultured archaeon | reverse complement strand
ATCGCTTTCTTGTTTTTCGTTTCCAGGATCAGCATGTCACGAAGGCGAATGAGCTTGAAAGTGACCCCTTTCGCTTTCAGCATTTTCCTTATATTCTCGGCTAACCTTTTGATAAATCGATTCCTGACGAAATCGGATTTCAGCCATAGTTCCCCGTATTTTATGATTATGACTTCCCTCATCCGCACACCTTGCAATTGCTTCTGAATTTCATATTCAGAAATTCAAATTTCGGTTTTTTAAGGGTTATCCTCAATAATTTCCCGTAATTTGGTTTTGAAATCCCTGTTATAATCTTTATGACCTCCATCACCTCCCAGGATGCGATCATCCCGATCACAGGGGATATCACTCCAACCTCTTCCGAGGTTTCGAGGTTTTTAGGTGGTTTAGGATACAAGCAAGAGAAGCACGGTTTCCCTGAAGGGGTGAATGTGGAGGAGAATCCCTCGTCTTTGAGAACGGAACCGTAAACCCAAGGGATTTCATTCTTCATGCAGAATTTGTTTATCGCATAACGGGAATCCATGTTATCCGTGCAGTCGACAACAACATCAAAACCCGCGAGGAGCTTATTTGCATTGGAATTCGTAAGATTCTCCATTATCCCATCTACCCTTGAATCCTTGTTCAGGTTCGCAAGTCTTTCCTTGACAACAGAGGCTTTTGGTTTGCCTATATCATTTCTGGTGTAAATCGAAACCCTCGCTAGATTTGATTCATCCACGATATCCCGATCAATAATCCTAACGAACCCCACCCCTATTCTAATCAGCATTTGAGAAACATAAGAACCGAGACCTCCCGCTCCCAAAACAACCACTTTCTTTTTCGATAACATCTCCTGCCTCTTCGTCCCTAGGAACGGGAGCTGCCTTGAAAACAGATCGTAAGTTTCTAGGTTCATAGCTTTCTTATTAGATTTGGTTTTAAAAATTATATATGATCAAGCAAACCGAAAACGGAGTTTTGATCGAGATCAGGGTTAAGCCGAATTCGAAAAGGTTCTGCTTAACCAAAAAGGGCGATCAACTGATTCTTGAGGTCATGTCCCCTCCCAAGGAAGGGAAGGCGAATCTAGAGATAGCGAAGGAATTGAAGAGAATGTTTAGGAAGGATGTGGAGATAGTTAAAGGGTTCAAGGGGAGAGAGAAGGTCATTCTCGTGAAAGGCGCGGAACTTTGGGAAATCGAAGACCGTTTTTGATTTTTAAAATTTCGCCCTAATATCCTAATATGAAACGTATGCGTAAAGGTGAAAATGGTTACGAAAGCAATTTCATTAAGTATGTAAAATACGTTAGAAATTTTGAAACTTTGGATAGAAAGGAATCCTATCTAAAACTTCATAAATATCGCGGAAGTCCGGTCTGGGTAGACAAAAAGGATTTAGGTAAAAAGGATTTTAAAGTATCAGTAGGTACGTTGTGGGATGTTAGGATTCCGGAAAAATACGTAGAGCTCTGCATTGAAGGAAGCGATGGAAATTTTGTAAATAAAAAATATGATCTTAGTGAAGTGTCAAAAATCACCCTTGTGGAAACTAATGAAGTTATATATCAAAATCCGATAAAGTCTTTGGAGGAATACAAAGGGCTGGAGTCTATCCTAAGTATGTTGTTTTTTAGGAGTTTTGTGTTGTCAAAACCAGATAATATTACTATGGGAACCAGGGGAGTGATTCGTAAAAATCCGAAGTATAAAAGATTGAAACTGCCCTTAGATATGGTGTTTTGTAAGAATTTTGTAGCAATTCTAAATAAAAAGCCCCAAGACCCAGGGGCCAACTAGGTTCCCTACGTACGCTGCCACGAAGAATTGGAAAGTCCTTCCGATTGCGGAAAAGATCATGAACTTCTTGAAATTGAGTTCGAAAATCCCTGAACACCACGTAACGATTTTGAAAGGGATCGGGCCTGCCGCCGCGATCAGGACGATCCATTCCCCCCACTTACCGTACCACTTTTCTACCTTATCCAAATTCTTCTGTTTGAAGAGCTTTATGAACACTGGCTTCCCTAAGTAGTATCCGAGAACATAACCAATCACGGCCCCTATGAGCGAGCCGATAGTCGCGACCACAGCAGTCCAGAAGGGGTCCACTCCTAAAGCGGTCGTTGGCGTCACGAAGAAGGCGGTGGGCACAGGGAAAATGAAGGATTCTAATATCGCTATCACAAATGTTCCCGCGAGGCCGTAGGCTTCGACAAAGGCCTGCGTTGCGAGGATAAACGGGGTGAGGATGGTGGTCATAAGGTTAATTGGTGGGATAGTTTAATAAAATTATTTAAAGATTACCCTACAATTAAAGGTTAACTCGGAAAGGCTTGTGCCGGACTGAGGAGGTGAGAAGATGTTCAAGTTGGTGGTTTCTGACCCTAAAACCAAGAAAACGTACCAGAAAGAGGTTTCTCAGAAAGAATCCGGTCTGCTGAACCGGAAGATTGGAGATAAGGTAAAGGGAGATTTTCTGGGCTTGACAGGATACGAATTGGAGATAACAGGAGGTTCTGATAAACAGGGGTTCCCAATGAGACAGGATATACAAGGAACAGCTCGAAAACGCGTTTTGTTAACAGGAGGATCGGGTTTCCATCCAAAACTCAAGGGTGAAAGGAGGAGGAAATCCGTTCGCGGCAATACCATTTCCCCCGAAATCGTCCAAGTGAACACGAAGATCGTGAAATACGGAACGAAAAAACTGGAACAGATTTTCGGAAAGAAAGAGGAGAAGAAGCCTGAAGAGAAACCTAAGGAAGAGAAGAAGCCGGAGGAGAAGAAAGAAGAAGCTCCCAAGGAAGAAAAGGCAAAGGAGCCTGAAAAGAAAGAACCGGAAAAACCGAAAGAGGAGGAAAAGGAAAAAACCAAGCCAGAAGAAAAGAAGGAGCTAGAGAAGAAAGAAGAGCCTCCAAAAGAGGAGAAGAAACCTGAGGAAAAACCAAAAGAGGAAGCAAAGAAGTGATTATAGATTTAAAACAGGGAAAGCGATAATTTAAAGATGAAGTTTCGTAAGAACCTGACCAGGTTGTTTTTTATATTTTTGATCGGGCTAGTTTTTGGTTTTCTGATATGTT
This sequence comes from uncultured archaeon, assembly GCA_964346665.1. Classification (GTDB taxonomy): domain Archaea; phylum Aenigmatarchaeota; class Aenigmatarchaeia; order QMZP01; family QMZT01; genus JAZGEG01. Next base: position 1,758 of record CAYFVC010000004.1, on the reverse strand, counting down.
ACGTTCTGTTTTTCGGGATCGATTTCGGTGTTTACAGGAAAGCGATGGGTTGGGAGGAAATGATATGGATATTTATAAGAACTGTTCTGGTTTCGTTTCTTCTTGTTTACGGAGGATCGCTTCTCGCTCTGGGGGAAATCAGGGTTTACAGGAGAATGGAAAGTAAATCGTACGAAAGACTGGGGAAACCTTGGGAGTTTTTGTATAAATTTCTGGGCAGATTCGATCCGACTTTTAAAAGATTGAATTCTGTTTTTAGAACGTGTTACTATGTTTTGTTCGGATTCCCTATGGTTGGGATTTTTGCGATAGGGTCTGTTATAGGGTTTTATCTTTGTCTGTTCAGGAATCATCTGGGGTTGTTTTTCGAGGTTCTCTATCCTCATGTATTTATAGAAATACCTGTTTACCTTATATGTGCTTCTCTGGGCTTGCTAATAGCGGAGAATGCGAAGGAGATGATATTGAAAAACGATCTTAAAGAAATTGAAAATAAGATCAAGAAGTCCTTTAAGCGTTTCATATTTGCATGGCCTGTGATAATAATCCTTCTCTTTATCTCTGCCTACCTGGAGGCATTTGCCTAATTTTAAAAATTTAAGTTTAGGATATCAATTTAAAGCATGAAATCCGTCCTTTTGGGCTTGTTTTTGGCCCTTTTCCTGTTCCCGGTGGCTCATGCATTGCAAATACAGGATTACAGCATAGTTTTCGATATCCAGAGCGACACCTCTGTTAGGGAATACATTAACATAACTTTTGAAGGACCCTTGAACCAGAGCACGCTGAATTACATAATCGTGGGAGATTTCTTGGATCTCAGAATAAAAAGCGGGGAGGAAAACATAGACTACGTGCTTGAAAAATCAGGGAACGAGCATAACGTTAGGTTCGTTGTCCCTAAAGGAACGCAAATACTTCAAATAAATTTTATAGCAAAGGATCTGGTATTCGCAAAAGAAAACATCTACAGTCTATTCGCCAGCTTGCAGCCGCCGAGCTCCCATAACGTGAATGTAATCGCATTCCTTCCCAAGGGTTTTGCGGTCTACAGGGATGTTGTTTATCCTGTAGGTTACGAGATTCTAACCGATGGAGAGAGGATCTATCTTAAATGGAATTTCAGCAATCCCGAGGATATAATGATATCGTTCAAGTTTTACAACACGCACAGTGATTATTCCCTAGCGATTATGATCGTAATGGGTTTGGCCATTATAGTCTTAGCCGTTTACCTGGTTACGCACTACAGAAAGAAGGTGGAAAGCGAGTTCCTGAAGGGATTTTCCGAGGACGAGAGGAAGGTTTTGTCCATCCTTTCCGAGCGAAAAGTCTGCATGCAGAACAAAATCGAGAGGGAACTGGGCTTCTCCAGGGCGAAAATGACAAGGGTTGTTAAAAAGCTTGAAGGTAAGGATTTGCTCGAGAAGGAGAGAATCGGAAGGACAAATAGACTGTTTTTCAAAAAATAGTTGAAACCACCAGCGGGTTTCAACCCTTCCTGCCACCATTAATTGTTTCAAATTGTTTCACGTAATATTTTAGTAGGTGAAACGTTTAATTATATAATAGAATTCGATGTAAAAGGAGGTTGATTGGATGAAAAAGTTACTGGCATTGGTAATCGCTTTGCTTTTTATAGGCGTGATAGCGATAACTCCGGTAATGGCACAGCAGGTAGGAACCCAGAGAACAGTTAATGCAAGGATAAGGACGCTTGGAGCTTTTGGTAACGGTCTGGCAATTTCTCAGGACGAT
>CAYFVC010000003.1:0-8655 GCA_964346665.1 uncultured archaeon | reverse complement strand
AGGAACATCTTTGTGGTGAACTGGGGTTTTGGTTTTCCGGTCTCGAACCTGTGGATCTTGGAGGCTGGAACGCCCTTAACATAACTCCTCTTGGGCTTCTTCATAGATACCCTGGTGTAAGGTTTCTCCAGCTTTCTGTAACACTTCGCTGATCTGAGCGCCATGGCTATCGTCCCTTTCGAGAGATGTACACTTCGTGTGCGTCATACGTTAGTTGGTATTCGTATATATTGTGATATTGGTTTAAAAATTTATATTTAATCAGATTTTATCCCTCTCCACTCCTTGAGGGCGTGCTCGTATCTTTTGAGGTTTCCTGTATCGAACCACTGCCCGCTGAAGTGGAAACCGAAAAGCCTTCCCATTTTCGCCAACTTAGGGAATATCTGTTTTTCGAGTGAGACCTTCCCCTTCGGGATCATCTCCGCAACTTCGGGTTCTATTATGTAGAAACCGGCGTTTATGAGGTTTGAGGGGGCCTTGCCTTTCTTGGGCTTCTCAACGAATTCTATTATCCTGCTACCTTCCAGGCGAGCGACACCGTACTGGCTCGGATCGCTAACAGTTGTGAGAGCGATTGTCGCTAGCGCACGGTTTCTCTTGTGGGATTCGTACATGTCCATTACGTTTATGTTCTTGAGTTCGTCACCGTTTGAAACTATGAACGTTTTGGTTAGCTTGTCCTTTGCGAGCCTTAGAGGTCCACCCGTCCCCAGAGGTTTTTGTTCCTCCACGAATGAGAGGTTCATGCCAAGCCTTGACCAGTTGTCTTTCTCGCTTATGATCTTCTCCTTCATGTGGCCAACCGAGAGTACGACATCACTCACGCTGTATTTCTTCAGGAGGTCGAAGATATGTTCTATCAGCGGTTTTCCGTGAACCGGGACTAGTGCTTTCGGCATCTCGTATGTTATCGGCCTCAGCCTCGTCCCCTCCCCTCCGCATAGGACGAGAGCCGTTTTTAACTCCCTGAAATTCATGTGTTTGGAAAGAATGAGTTCAATCGCGTGCGAACGATTTCTTATGTTTATCCCATCGACTAACCTGTCAATCTTTTCGATAATTTTTTTGTCAATCGTGAGCGTGATCCTTTCCTTCATACAAAGTAATATTTGCTCATATTATAAAAAGTTTACCTTGCACGGAAAACAGATTCCAGTTCGCCTATTTTCTTCACCCTTTTTATGTGGCGTTCCTCATCCGTGAATTCCGTTTCGAGGAATGTTTTGACTATTTTCTTCGCTAGGTCTTCTCCGATAAATCTAGCCCCCAAGGTCAGGACGTTCGCGTTGTTGTGTTCTCTGCTGGCTTTCGCTAGTTCGGGATTCATGCAGAATGCCGCTCGTACCCCCGGGAATTTATTGGCGGCCATGCTCATTCCTATCCCGCTCCCGCATATCAGAATCCCGAAGTTGAAACCCCCTATTACGGCTTCTGAAACCCTTTTAGCGAAGTCTGGGTAATCCACTGAATCGCTTGAATCCGTTCCGAAGTCCTCGAACTCGTATTTATTCTCTTTCAGGAACTCCTTTATCTTCTCTTTCAGTTCGTAACCTGCGTGATCAGAACCAATCGCGATTTTCATGCTAATACTTTCGAAAGCTGATATAAAAAATTTAAATTGCGAAGTCAAATCTAAAAGATGATTAAAATCGCGCCTTCAATACTTTCGGCTGATTTCTCTTGCCTAGAGAAGGGGATAGATCTGGTTAGGGAAGCGGAGTGGATACACGTTGACGTGATGGATGGGCATTTCGTCCCGAACATAACAATTGGGCCCCTAATCGTGAAAGCTCTGCGGAAGATAACGAAACAGTTCTTGGATGTTCACCTCATGATCGAGAACCCGGGAAAATACGTGGAAGATTTCGCTAGATCCGGAGCGGACTTGATAACGATACACGCAGAGGCGTGCGAGGATTTGGAGGGGCTTTTGGGACTCATAAGGAAAAACAACTGTAAGGTAGGGATTTCGATTAAGCCGAAAACGAGCGTGAAAGAAATCGAAAGCGTTTTGGATAAGGTCGATCTGGTTCTTGTCATGAGTGTCGAACCGGGTTTCGGAGGTCAAAAGTTCATGCCAGAGGTTGTCCCGAAAATAAGGGAACTGAAAGCGCTCGCAAAAGAAAGGAATCTGGATTTCGAGATAGAGGTTGATGGAGGGATAAACAGGGAGAATTGTTCGGAGGTCGCGGAGGCGGGAGCGAAAATCCTGGTCGCTGGGTCTGCTATATTCGGCAGTAAGAATCCAAAGGAGGAGCTCAGGGTTATTCGTGAGCGCTCGAATAAAGTTTTAAATAGAGTTGAGAAATAATCGTAATATACAGGTTGACACAGGTGAAACCTGTGTCACGGCAAGTCATGTTTACATATGTAAAAAAGGTGAGTTTATGGAGATATTTGTGGATTCCGCTGATCTGGAGGAGATAAAAAAGGCGGAGGAATACGGGGTTTGTTCAGGTGTGACCACGAATCCTTCCCTGATTAAAAAGGCGGTTGACAAGCTGAAGGGAAAGGGCGAGAAGGTCAACATCGAGTCTTACATAAACACTATATGTAAGACTATTGGAAGAAACGGATCCGTCAGTCTGGAGGTAGTAAGCCTTGACGCAACTGGTATGGTGAAGGAGGCGGAACATCTTTATAGGAAGTTCAACTCTGTTGCGGAAAACGTGGCGATAAAGATTCCTATAAGCACTTCAACCAAGGATGATGAAGAGCACTACGAGGGATTGAAGGCCATAAGCATGCTCTCTAAGAAGGGTATCCCTGTGAACGCCACGCTTGTCATGACTCCGGAACAGGCATTACTCGCCGCTAAGTCAGGGGCGAAGTACGTAAGTCCATTCGCGGGAAGGATTGATGACTGGATAAGGAAAAACTTAGGAATGAAATTCGAAAAGGGGGATTATTTCCCCGCGGAGGGTATCAGAAAGAAAGGGAAGTTAATGGATGATAACGGAGTGGTGAGCGGGGTTGATCTGGTCAGGAAGATCCTCGAGGTTTTCAGGAAATACGACATCCAAGCGAAGGTCATAGCAGCTTCTCTGCGAAATTACCGGCAGGTCAGGGAGGTCGCGGAGCTCGGGGTTCATATCGCGACGATTCCCTTCAACGTCATAGAGGAAATGATTAAACACCCGAAAACTTTCGAGGGGGTCGTGAAATTCTCGGAAGACGTTGTCCCTGAATACAGGGGACTTTTCGGTTGAAACTCTAGTTTATTCCGTTTCTAATAGCGCTTCAGCTGCTGGTGAAAATAGGGTAAAATACTGGCAAAACTATAAATTTATAAACCCCAAATTAAAGGAATAACAAAGTGGTATCATGAATATATCGATAATAGGAACGGGCTACGTTGGTTTATCAACAGGCGTTGGATTCGCGGTCAAAGGGAATGAGGTTGTGTGCGTTGACATCGACAAGGAGAAGGTGGAACAGATAAACAAAGGAATTTCTCCCATATACGAGCCACTTCTTGATGATTATTTGAAAAAGGTTTTGAAAGAAGGTAAATTCAGGGTAACCACTGACCTTAGAGAAGCGATCGAGGGAACGGAGGTGAGTTTCATCTCTGTAGGAACACCTTCAAGGGAGGACGGATCCATCGATTTGAAGTACATAGAGGAAGTCTCGAAACAAATAGGTGAGGTTTTGAAAGGGAAAAACGAATATCATGTTGTTGTTGTGAAGTCAACGGTTGTTTCCGGGACGACTGAAAATGTGGTTTTGAAAAATCTGGAGAAATTTTCCGGAAAGAAGGCGGGCGAAATCGGGGTTTGCATGAATCCGGAATTCCTCAAGGAAGGGAAAGCGATGGAGGATTTTCTGAAACCTGACAGGGTCGTGATAGGATCAATAGACAAGAAATCCGGGGATATGGTAGAAAAGCTTTACGAAAATTTCAACGCTCCGATACTCAGGACAAATCTTAAAACTGCCGAAATGATCAAGTACGCGAGCAACGCTCTGCTTGCGACAAAAATATCATTTTCGAACGAAATCGGCAACATTTGCAAAAAACTAGGAATAGACGTGAATGAAGTGATGAAAGGAGTGGGCCTAGACAGCAGGATTTCCGAGAAGTTCCTTAGGGCGGGATGCGGTTACGGTGGGTCGTGTTTCCCCAAGGATGTGGATGCGCTCATCAGGAAAGCGAAAGACCTGGGCTACGAACCGCGTCTGCTCCAGGAGGTTCACGATCTCAACCTTCGCCAGAAAGTCAGGATTGTGGATCAGCTCGAAAAAAAGATAGGGGATCTGAAAGACAAAACTGTTTGTATCCTTGGTCTTGCTTTCAAGCCGGATTCCGATGACATCCGGGAGGCTTCTTCCATCCCAATAATCTCGAAACTTCTGGAGAAGGGGGCGAAAGTGAAGGCGTATGATCCAAAAGCCAAGGAGAACGTGCGTAAGCTTTTCCCTGATGTCCATTACTCTGAAAACGCGAAAGAAGCGATAGAAGGGAGTGATGCCTGCCTCGTCGTGACCGAATGGAAGGAATTCGGAAACCTCAGCGAGAAGGACTTCGAAAGCATGCGAAAGAAAGTCATACTTGAGGGGAGGAGAATTCTCGACAGAAACAAGGTAAAGGATTTCGATGGGATTTGCTGGTGAATGTTCTAAAAGCTACACAAAAATAAACGTTAAGGCCTAAAAAAGGAAGAGGCCTGAAAAAGAAACCTAAATTCTGTTTACTTTCTCGATCCCGACTTTTCTGACAAATGCTTTCTTGATCCTTGCTGGAAGCCAAGCGGGTCTCCTCTCAGGGGCATCCACAGTCTTCACGTCTCCTCTGAAGACATGGATTGTGTACGTCTTGTCCTTGTTTCTCCTTCCCCTTTCTCGTAGTCTGATGTCCGTAATTCCCCTAGCAGCCGCCTTCAAAGCAGCCTGCCTTGGCGATCTTCCTGTGAACACTGAAACCTTGCTGCCTCTCTTCATAAGGTAGTACTTCTTTTTCGCTTTCCTCTTAGCCATCGAGACACCTCCAAATTAAATTTCCTTCCTATATGTGTGTTTTTGTTTAATAAATGGAACTAGTATTTAAATGTTTATGGTTGAAATCGGGTGATATTGCGTATATAACGGCGTTATATTGACATATTTATTCAGCCTTTCCTATCTATAAACTATGGACGTGGACTGGATTGTGGGTGTATTCGTATTCATCGTTTTTGTTGCCTGGAGCTTTTCCTATTATTTCGCGCTATTTGAGGAGAGCGAAAATCAGTTCGAGATAGCAGTGGAAATCGAAAGGAACAAGATAGTGGATTTCCTTTCGGTGGACGTTTACGAATCCCCTGTCAAATACAATTCACCCGGAAGCGTGAATGACGGGGTCCTCAAGGCCAAATCAGTTTGGTATTCTGGGGAGAAGGATTCCACCAAGGTTTTCTCAGGGAGCGAAGCGCTCCCCTGCAGGATTTCGGGGGACGACCTGTACTGGCAGGCAAATCTCACGAACGGCTTCAATTACTTCAAGATTCAAATAGCGAACGTGAACGCAACTTTGAACTGTTCAGGAACGTTCTCCATATCTTCGTCCAATCTGACAACACCTTGGGCCTTTGAGAAGAAAACCATGCTTTCCCTTTCGAAGGTATATGAGATGGCGAACATGAGCTACGACGGGTTCAGATACTTGCTGGGCTTGAACGAGGATTTCAAAATAAAGGTGGAGAGAACTGGAGGGGATATAGAATACGGGAGATCGATACCATCGGGTCCCGTAAATGTTAATTCGAAAGAGATCGAAAGGAAAATATTTGAGACTTCCGAAATTGCGAACATAACGATCGCAGTATGGTAAAAATTTCGAATGACATAGGCAAAGCCTGTGTCGTCATACTGTCTCATGAGGTGAAGTGTATGAAGGGATTTTGGAGGACTGTGGAAAGCGTTTTCGCAGCTATCATACTCGTGAGTTTCCTCCTCATCGTAGGAAACGTGTATTTAATAACGGGTGAAACAGACCCGAGTTCAATAGGTTACGAGATTTTGAAAGAGCTTGACAACAGGGATGAACTGAGATCTTATGTTGTGAGCGGGGATTACGAAACACTGAATTCGAAAATTGAAATCCCAGGTCACAGTCATTCGATAAAGATATGCGATTACGGCGGGAACTGCGTAGGGGAATATCCCGATTCGAACAACATAGCCGTTTCAACCTACGTGATTTCGGGGGATGATGAATACGAGCCGTTCGAGGTGAGGCTTTACATCTATAGGTAAGGAGGCAAAATGATGAAAGGGCAGTTTTTCCTTTTGGGGACATTCTTGTTCATTACAATGTTTTACACAGGAATTTCCGTTTTTATTTCCCCATCCCAAACTAGCGTGTCTGCAATAGATGATTTAGAAGACCTCTTTGAAAACATAGAAAACGAATACCCAAGGGTTTTGAATTTCGGGTTGAACGACTCGTCCCACGTAAGCAAGCTTGTCAACTTCACGGATTTCGCGATAAACCTAACGAAAGGGAGAGGTTCTTCCCTGCACGCAATCTGGCTGGTCACCGAGAACGTAAGCGATGATCTGAACATAACCGTTGGGAATTTCTTGGGATATTCGGCAACCGTAACCCTAAACGTATCCGGAGACGTGGAAGAAGTTTACGTTGATAACGGAGAAACGGGCTCCTTACTTTTCACTTCACCCCAGTCCGAATTCGAACTCGGTTTAAACTTTAATACTACGGAAAAGAATCTATTATTAGAGAAGTACAAGGTAAATCTGTATTTGATTTTGGAAATGAGGAAGGGGGGAAACAAAATAACCGGGGAGATAAAGGCATGAAGGGCATAAGCTTGATTTCAGGCGTATTGTTCACCGCTTTCCTGATAGCCGCGACCGCCATTGTGTACTGGACAGCTGTCCCTGTGATACAGAAGATTCAATGTGCGACCACGCTCGACAAAATGAAGGCGTCATTCGTGAAACTAGACGAGACCATACAGACCGTTTCTTCCGAAGGGGAAGGTTCGAAAAGGGCGATAGACCTTAACATACAGGAAGGCGAAATTTACATAACCGCTGATAACGATACTATATACTGGACCCACGAATGCAATGCTCCCATAATCTCTCCAAGGACATTCCAGGCATTCGGAAACCTCATGATAGGTTCGAATCTTGACACGAAAGCCTACGAAGGTTCTTGCCAAGGACACGGGGCATTCATCCTCGAGAACGAATATTTGAAGGCCTGCTTCCTAAAGGTTGGTTCCTCTGGAAATAAAACCAGTTACAACATGTCTGACGTGTTGATATCGGTCTACCAGAAGGATCTGGGCGAAGCCCTCCCCATGGAATACCTTGAGATAACGCTAGACGACAACCAGACCTCGAGCACAGGGGATGGGTATACAACACTGGCTAGATCCGGTCAGCATCTACCTTACGGAGAGGTTACGGCCTACATGGAATCTGATTACGGAATAACGTACTCTATCAAGTTCATCCTCGAATCAGGCGAGGATTTTCTGATAATAAGGGGCGAATGAATGAAAGGGATTTCACCTATCATTTCAAGCGTATTGCTGATAGCCATCATACTCCTTATGGCAGCGGTCATAGGGCCATGGGCTATAAAACTCGCGACAGAGGCTTCTGAAGGGGCGAAACAGGATGTGGAGCAGGATCTCATATGCAGGCAGACCGGTTATGTTTTCGATAGTGATTATGGGAATTCGGGGGTTACGTGGAACTTCAACGAAACGAACGGGACCGTTAGCGCGAAAATCACGAACACAGGTTCACAAAATCTTTACAATTTCTCTTTCGAGCTCACAATGCAAACCCCTACAGGCTTGAAACTCGTAATTTCCCCGGATGTTAACATAACATCCGAAACTCAAAGAACAAAAGCGAACCCTCTGAAACCGGGATACGACTGGATTCTTGATGCGGATGTGGTCAACATAAACGATACGTGGCCCTTGATAGAGATGAAAGTTATAAATGATGTTTGCCCTAGGGTTTCTCCTTCGGTGGAGCTTTGAATTTTCTAAAATTTATATTATGCCTGTTTAATATTTTATTGTGGGAAGGGATGACAGAAGATAAAGGTCAGGACAAGAAATGGAAGGATTTGATGGACAAATTGTCAACGATGGAAGATCTCCAGAATTTGACACAACTCGATATAATTAATTTGAAAACCGAGATAGAGAAGATGAGGCTTACCTCCACTTCTCCTGTGCCTCCAGAGGTTGAGCAGAAGATAGTGGAGCTGGAGGAAATCGCGAAGAATGTTGACGTTCTCAAGAAATGGAAGCAGACCATAGACGAGGTGAAGTTCCTACGCTCGAAAATAATGGGTCCTTCGATTCCAAAAGAAAAGCCAATCGAAACAAAGGAGATGGAAGAGCTAAGGAATGAGATAGAAAAGGTAAGGAAGGAAATGGGGACTAGAAAGTTAGCTGCCCCTTCCCCACCGATAGATGTTACTGACCTGCGAAAAGCCATCGATGAGAACAGGAAAACAATCGAATCCCTTAAAACAATGGTATCTGAGAAACCGAAGGCCCCGTTGGACCTTGATTCCATTAGGAAGATGGTGAACGAAAACAGAAATCTGGTTGAGGATTTGAAATTGAAAACAAAGACCTCTCCTGTTGGATTGCCTACCGAGATTCACGGAGAGATCGA
>CAYFVC010000002.1:0-13292 GCA_964346665.1 uncultured archaeon | reverse complement strand
CAAGTCGAATTTCGTGACAAATTAGGGTATAGATTTGCAGAACCCGTGTGGTTACGAGCTAAGCTCGACAGGGAGAAGATAAGAAAGAAATACAAACTTCCCAAGTGTTTGCCTGAGTTGATCGTCCTCCCGAGGTTCAACAGGCTTTCGGGTGGGATCCCCATGAACAGGCCTGTCTCCGACATTGAAAAGGTGCATGAAACCTACCACACGGGGATAGGCACGCTTGTGAGGGCTTCAAAACTTCCTTCCGCTAGAATATACCTTCTTGACGGCACATTCCTAGGAAAACTGAAAAACCTATTCTAAAAAGCTAAACCTTTTTAAACTTGCTTGAACAAAATGAATAAAAATCGTGATATTATGAAGAACGTAGCTGTCCTCTTTTCAGGAGCGAAGGATTCGGCTTTCGCGATATACAAAGCTATCAACATGGGTTTCAAAGTGAAATTCCTCGTGACCGTGATCCCGAAGAATGACGAATCCTACATGTTCCATCACCCCAACATTAGATGGACAAAACTCCAGGCAGAGGCCATTGGAATACCCTTGATAACGAAGGAAACGAAAGGGGAGAAAGAGAAGGAGCTCGAGGATTTGAAAGAGGTTTTGGAATCCTTAAAACCAGAGATAGAAGGGGTGGTATCAGGCGCGCTCGAATCTCGCTATCAGAGGGTTAGGATCGATAAGATCTGCAGACAGCTCGGCCTGGAATCCTTCTCCCCTTCCTGGAAGAGGAGCATGAAGGAATATATTCAGGAAATGATAGCTTCCGGATTTGAGAACATAATCACTGCTGTTGCCGCTGAAGGACTGGATGAGAGTTGGCTTGGGAGGAAGCTCGATTTGCAGGTTTTGAAAGATCTCGAAAAAGTGAGCAGAAAATACGGGATTCACAAGGGAGGAGAAGGCGGGGAGTACGAGACATTCGTTCTGGACGGACCAATATTCAAAAAGAAAATAAAAATCCTTAAGGCTCGAAAGGAATGGGATGGCGTGAGAGGGGTTTACGTAATAGAAAACGCGGAATTAGTGGAAAAGCGAGAGACGTAGACAGAGTCTACGTCAACCGAAATTTTAAGCGACCTGATTCAAAACCTCGTTTACCATCCTGTCAACTTTCTTGATGTTCGAATCCGTTCTCCTCACGTTGGAGTATTCCACACGCTTGAACTCCCTTTCGATTTTTTTCACCTTCTCAAAGAGTTCTTTCAGATGTTTTTTCTTCACCTTATATTCGCCTTTTAGCTGGCTTACCATGACCTTGCTGTCCGAAAAGCAGGAAACTTCGTTTCCGAGTTTCTTCGCCTCCGTGAGAGCGGAGATAAGCGCTCGGTATTCAGCGATGTTGTTCGTGCAAACCCCTATGAACTCCCTTCGCTGTTTAAGGATTTTCCCTTTCTGATCAAGTATTATGAACGCTATCGCTCCCGGTCCCGGGTTCCCTCGAGATGCGCCGTCCGTATATATACGTATCATTTTCCTCCTCCCTTATACCCTAAGTTCGCTAGCATATCCCTCATCTTAAACGAATCCTTCTCAAGGATAGGACTTTCAGAAATCAGCGTGATCTCCTTGATTTTGCTTTTCAACAATTCCTTCGCAAGTTCCATGAAATCAGGCTTTTTATGATTGATAGTCAAATGATTCCTTTCGCCTTTCACGGTGTATTCTATGTTCGAGAAATGGGTGTGATACATTGGAAGGTGGATTGATTCCATTTTTTTGATCACTTTCTCGAAATCGATCCTCCCGACATTCCTAGCGAATATGTGCGCCCAGTCAACAACAGGGACGCAGTTTTTAATTTTCTTATGAATCCCTATATTTTCCTCAAGCGTTCCGAACTGCGAGACCTTCCCCGTTGTCTCCAACCCCAACCTTACATCCCACCCTTCTTTTTCGAGAACCTCGTCCATCTCCTTGCAGGATTTCAAAATCAATTCGAAAGCTTTGTCTTTAGGAAGTCCGCTGTAATATCCCGGATGAAAAACCACGATCCAGGCGCCCATGTAATGCGCTCTTTCGCATGAATCGAGAATCCGCTTCTTCGAATCCTTCACTTTCTCAGGGTTGCAGAGATTTATGTAATACGGGGCGTGAACCGAAAGGATTATGTTTTTTTCTTTTGCGACCTTCCCTGTATGTCTAGCGAGCGGGTTCTTCATATGCACCCCTCGCACGAATTCCACTTCCATAGCGTCAAGCCCAAGCTCCGCGACCCTTTCTATCCCCTCTGGGGTTGAAGAGCCCTTCGATGAGATCGGGATGCCCGCAGGACCCAAATGGATTTTCACAGACATGGATAAACATCCTCCAAGAAAATATTTTTAACTCCATGCAATAAAAATTTGTTATGGCCGAAAAAATCGATCTGAAATCAAGGATTCGAACCGTTCCTCATTTTCCCAAGGACGGGGTGATGTTCAAGGATATCACAACCCTACTCCAGGATTCCGATTGCTTCCGTTACACGATCAAGGAGATGCTCAAGCATTTCAAGGGTAAGAAAATAGACAAGGTGGTTTCCGCCGAGAGCAGGGGGTTCATATTTGGCTCCGTTATGGCGCATGAACTGAATGCGGGGTTCGTTCCACTTAGGAAGCCCGGGAAGCTCCCATGGAAGAAAATCAGGGAGGAATTCAAGACAGAGTATTCGAAGGACGCGTTCGAAGTGCATGAGGATTCAATCGAAAAAGGGGAGAACGTTCTCCTGGTTGATGATTTGCTGGCGACAGGAGGGACGATGGAGGCCGCCATAAAACTGATAGAAAGACTCGGTGGGAACATCGTGGGCATAGCGATACTCATAGAGCTTGGCTTCCTTAAGGGGAGGAAGAGGTTGAAGAAATACGATCTCTTTTCCCTGATCATTTATGAAGAAGAGGAGTGATTTGTATGCTAGACGTCCGTATTTTCAGGGAGAATCCAGACATAATTCGCGATTCCGAAAAGAAACGGTTCAAGGATCCGAAACTCGTGGACAAGGTAATAGAATACGACAGGAAATGGAGGAACGTTTTGAAAAAGGTCGAAGAACTCAAGCACAGGAGGAACGTGGTTTCGAGACAGATAGCAGAGCTGAAAAAGTCAAGAAAGAGAACGAAAAAGAAAATTGGTGAGATGAGAAGGATAAACAGGAATATCGAAAGCAACGATAAAAAGGCGGGTGAAAACCTTTCGAAAAGAGATATCTATCGCTATAAAATAGGCAACGTACTCCACAAGGATGTGAACGTAGGGAACACAGAAGTGGAAAACAAATTCATCCGTGCCTGGGGCAAACCCTCCGTCCTGCTCAAGGATATGGAATCCTTTCGAAGGGATACGAGAGGAATGTTGGACTTTCAACCCCTTAAGTTCAAGCCGAAAGGCCACGTGGATTTGCTCGAAAAGCTTGATCTCGCTGATATCGCGAGGGCTGCAAAACTTTCCGGTTCCCGATTTTATTACCTGAAAAACGAATTAGTTTCGCTAAACCTCGCTCTCATAAATTTCTCGCTGGACTTCCTCATGAAGCAAGGGTTCGTTCCGGTATGGACACCCTTCATGCTCCAGAAACCAGCGATGTCCGGTGCCGCCGAACTTTCGGACTTCGAGAATCAGCTCTACAAAATAGAAAAGGAAGATCTCTTCCTTATAGCAACGGCGGAACAGACGTTAGCGGCGTATCACATGGGAGAGACATTCAAGGAGAATTCCCTCCCAAGAAAATATGTGGGTTTCTCCACGAACTTCCGAAGGGAAGCGGGTTCCCATGGAAAGGATACGAAAGGGATATTTCGCGTTCATCAATTCGACAAGGTGGAGCAGTTCGTTTTCTCCAATCCAGAAGATTCCGAGGAATGGTTCCACAAACTGATCAAGAATGTCGAAATACTCTACCAGAAACTCGAAATCCCTTACAGGGTAATGTCTATATGTTCTGGGGAGATGAATGACAACGCTTCCCTTAAGTATGACCTCGAGGTGTGGATGCCTGCACAGGGGAGGTTTCGCGAGTTGGCTTCGTGTTCGAACTGTACGGATTACCAACCAAGAAAACTCGGGATAAAAGTCGAAAGGAAGGGAGGGAAGCGAGAAACCCTCCACACGATAAATTCGACTGCTATCGCAACCCAGCGAACGATTGTTGCCATCCTAGAGAACTACCAGCAGAAGGACGGAAGTGTTCGAATACCGAAAGTTCTTTCGAAGTACACGGGTTTCAAGAACATAAGGAGATAAGCATGATTCTGGACGATCCCAAGGAAATGGAAAGAATAGATATATCTAAAGTTTCGAAAGTTGTCGATAAATTCCCTGAGCAGTGCGAGGAAGCGATAGAGATCGGCAATAAGTTCTCCCGGAAACTCAGGATCAAAAAACCCGAGAGGGTTTGTGTGTGTGGGATGGGAGGATCAGGGATAGCGGGTGATATGCTTGCGGGGATATTCCCTGACAAAGACATAAGGGTTTTCAAGGGATACGAACTCCCGAAATATGTGGGAAAAAAGGATCTTATTTTTTCGGTGAGTTATTCCGGAAATACAGAGGAGACTTTGAGTGTTTTCACGGAGGCTGTGAAGAGGGGTTGCAAAACGATCGGAATAACCTCAGGTGGCGAGCTCGAAAGACAATGTGTTAAACACTCGCTAGATTACGTGAAGATCCCGAAAGGGATCAAACCCAGGTTTTCGCTTGGTTATCTCCTTTTTCCGATAATAGTCATGCTGGAAAAGATCGGGTTTATTAAAAGGCAAAAACTGGACCTCGTTATCAAAAATCTCATGGAAACGAGGGAAGAGATAGGGATGAAAACGCGAACGAGTGATAATCCTGCAAAAAGAATCGCTCTGAAACTCGTGGATTCCGTCCCTGTGGTCCAGGGATTCGGTATGTACGAACCGGTCACTTACAGAGCGAGAACACAGTTCAACGAGAACTCAAAAGTCCCCTCGTTCTCGGAAATCTTCCCGGAACTGAATCACAATTCGATTCTTGGTTGGGAAGGGGGAGGGTATTTAACGAAAAATTTCTCGGTTATAATCATAAGGGATGAGAACGAAAGTGAACAGATACGTAAGAGGATAGAGTTCACGAAGAAATTGCTCAAGAAGTCCGCAAAATCCGTGACAGAGGTGTGGTCTTTGTATCCTTACAAGCTTTCAAGGATGATCTCCACGATGTACATCCTTGATTTCATAACGGTTTACCTCGCTCTTTTGAGAAACAAAGATCCAGGGGACGACAGCCTCCTCTTGAAACTGAAAACTATTTTAAAGAAGGGGGAATAATATTTATAATACTTGAGCTTTAATGGTTATTATGAGATTGATTTTAGTCACGGGGTTGGCGGATATAGACAGGAAAACCATAGTAGACCTCGCCCTGCAGAGGGCAGGAAAAAAACAGGAGTTCAAGGTTGTGGACTTCGACAACATAGGAAACCTGCCTGAGGAAATGAAAGGCACAACGGACTTCAAGATGGCAAGGCATGTGCTATCGGAATTCTACAAAAACATAGAAAAGGTCATGATAACGGACATTAAGGAACAGAAAAGTGATATGGTGGTGAACGGATACCTAACTTTGGATACGGAATACGGTTATGTAAGGGTGATACCGGATGAGTTCTTCCATTCATTCAAGCCAGACAACATAGTGATACTCGAGAAGGACGATACAAGGGACAAGATAGACTCGAAAACAAGCGAACACCAGCACATCAACAGATATTACGGGACGGTTTATTCCTCGATTTGCGACTCTGTTCTCAAAATAATAAAATTCAGGAAGAAGCGGATGATGGATGCTGTGGAGGAGCTTAGCGACCTTATAAAACATTAGATGTTTGATATGTTTCTGCCATACATGGAGATTTTTATTTGGGCTTTACTGATATCTTTCATAATAAGCGTGATATACAGGGTTTTCACAAAGCCCGAGGAGATCCGCCAGTTGAAAAAGGACATGAAGTTTTACAGGGATAAATCGAAGGAAGCACAGAAAGAGAAGGACATGAAAAAAGCGAACGAGTACATGAGCGAGATGATGAAACTGAGCCAGAAACAGATGAAATACAACATGAAACCCATGTTCATAACCATGGGTATAATACTGATACTTCTCGGTTTTATAAACACTGCCTACAGCGGGGTTTCTGTTGAAACGATGCAAACTGGAGAGACGTCCAGCATGGGTCATTTTTCCTATGCCGGCTTCAATCACTCCCTGAAGTCCGAGAGATTGGAGGAAGGGGACATAAGGATAGTAGTAGATACTAACGACAATGGCGATTTTTCCGATGAGAAAGGTTATCTGAACGGGACAATAGCCTATATAGAAAACACTAACTGGCTGGTTTCCCCAAATGAGGACATGAACAGCACAACGATGATTATGGTGACAAAACTCCCGTTCACAATCCCTCTTTTTGGTTGGACCTACCTAAACTGGCTTGGGTGGTACATACTTGTGACGCTTCCCTTCACGTGGATATTCAGAAAGTTCTTGGGTGTGGAATGAATTCCTTCAACCATAGAAAAACAAATCGGGAACCCATGTCTTTACCATTATGTAAACGACCAGGGCATCCACGAAAAGGAACATCCCCACTATCAGTATTCCGAAAACGATTGTCATGTTTAGTTCCGAAACATTGCAGGTGTATTTCTCCCCGAAGGAGCATATGAGTTTCGATCGTAGCATGGAATCAAACGTGAAAAATATGAAAAAGCAGGAAATGAATATTACTAGAGCCCCTAAAAATATCACCAGTTTCATTACCTTCCGCCCTTTTTATTAATTCTTTTCTCACGTATATAAGGGTGCCTCGAAATGTGTCCGCACTTCAAACACGTGAGGATCACAGACTGTTTGTCCTTTCTCACCCGAACCCTGCAGTTTATCCCTGGCTTTAGATAGGAAAAACATTTCTTGCAAAAACTCATCTTCATTTCCTTCGTTAGCCTCACGTTATACCTCATCCCTATTTTTCTCGCGAGTTCCACGTATCTTTTCGAACGTTCTGGGTGTTTATCAAATTCCTTTTTAGCGAGTTCAAAAAGTATTTGAATTCTCTCTCTGGCGATTTTTTTCCAGGCTTCAGGTCTCACTCTTCCTACCATAGAATTAAATTATCCTGCAGAATAAAAAATATTGTTATGGCTGAAGCTGTTAAAAATAAGTAAAAGAAAGATGTTTAGCCGCCCTCTTTCTTCTCTCCAGCGGCTGGTGCTGCTCCTCCACCTTCTTCCTGCCCTAGCCAGAATATCACTATCGCTAGTATTACTATGAAGAACAGTATTGTCCAGAAGTCAGTGTTCGCTACAAATCCTGGTATGCTAAGAAGCCAACCTGCACCTGCTCCAAAGAATATCAGTATGCCTATGAAAACGATCACTAGAACCGTGACCCACTTTGCGGTCTTTCCTTGTAGAAGATCTTGCGGTTTCTGCCCGGTCAGCGCGAGCAGTATCACTATGAACAATATACCTGTAGCAGCCACTAACCACATTCCTGAAAGGTTGGCGAAGAAGTTCACTATCATCACGTTCCAGCTGGAGTAAAGCATCACGAAGAACGCGATGATCAACGCTATGATCCCCCTAACTGATCTCGGCAGTTGTTCTCTCAAGGCCCATGAAAGAAGTCCGTAGACAATCGCTAGTGCAAGCAAGAACGGGAACAAGAACTGGAAGAATCCCAGCCTCATCATGTTCTGAACTAATATTTGGAATGCTCCGTCCGCCATATTAATTTATTATGCATAACTTTTATAAAAGCGTATCTTCCTTATTACGGGTACGTTCTCCCCTTTCAATAATTTAAGAAATGGAAATCTTTATAAATAGTAAAAACTACTATAAAGTAATAAAATTAAGATAAGGTTTAATTGGTGTTGTAATGCAAACTCAATTGGCTCAAAAAAGTGTAGCTGAAGAGGATTTCAAAAAATTCATTGAACAACTTAAAACATATACACAGTTATTCACAAAATATTTGTTAGGAGAAGGAATTCTCGTGGAAAACTGGGAAAAGATAATAGAAACTGGAGAACTTGGTAAATACGGATTTATTCCCATGAGAATAGGTGATAAAGTTTACGCTGTATCAAAGAATTTAGAAGCAGCAAATAATCTCCTTATAACCCACGGGGCAATACCTCAAAAAAAGGATGAGAAAATGGGAATAAACGTTGGGCTACTTTCAGGTGCTGATTATCTTAGTGCACTTAAAAAATTGGAAAATGAAAAAGGGTACAAAGAGAATTTGAAAAAATTAATGGGTTGTGAAGACTGGAAACCGTACGTCCAAGAACTTCTTTGATAGAACCTTATCTTTCTGTTTTCCCCATTTTATAAGCCTTCCAGATTATCACAAGCACGACTATTATCCCGATCAGCCAGAGAAAGTTCGGGTCTGAGAGGAACGTATACCCTGGTATATATCCAGTAGAACCTAACCTTGCAAGCAGGATCAAAACGAGAACGAGGATAACGATCAATACAGTCGCGTCCCCTCCTCCGACTCCCTTCCCCCTGAAGGGCTTGAGCACTATCCATATAAGGAACAGAATCACGAAGAATCCCGCTGCATAAGGGAGGATAGTGTTTATGAAGGAAACGACTTGCGCATTCATTATCGCAAAGAAGGCGAACACAACCGCTATTATCCCCTTGACCGCGCGGTTGTCGAATACCTTCGAAACCTCCAGCGCCCCGTAAATGATCGCAAGCACTAGGAAGAATGGAAGGAGAATATCTAGAGAAAGGAAACCATTCATAAACATCACTTCGTTGCTATCGTCTTCGCTCCTAGTTTATGTGCAACATCATTATATTTATCTATCAATTTTTTGATCCTGCCTTCTGGGAATCCCATAACAGCTCCGTCCCGTCTGAGATCCAATATCAGCTGGTTTATCCTGGCCATCATTATCATGGCTCCACCACCACCTCCAAGGATGTTGTCCATGTCTTCAGGATTCCCCCCAGCTATTTTCTCAGCTTTTTCTATCTGATCTAGCATTGACATTATCATCCGTTCTCTGTCTTTGAACTCGCCTGTAATCTGTCCTTTCAGCCTCTTTTTAATATCACCGAAAAGTCCGCCGCCTGCGCCCGCTTTTCCCCCGATCGTTTTGCCTTTCACTTCTCCTGATCTTCTGCCTATTATCAGCCAGATAAAGCCTAATATTATCAAAATTATTAACCAATAGGGACTGAGAAAAATAAACCAATTATACCACCCTTGAAGTATTATGAATGCGTAAACGGCCAAAGCTATTAACAACCTCAAACCTTTATGTTCGGGCATTACTATTCTCGAAAGGATGAATATCAAGACTATGATGAAAAGAGAAGGAAAAAAGAAAAGATAGAAAATCTGGTATAGCGGACCCTGGACAGCGTATTGGTTTACGTAATTCTGGTTTATCTTGAATATATCAACCAATATCTGAAAGATATCCACCATAATTATCTATTGTCCCCATACGTTTAAATTTATGGGATTAAGGTTTTACTAAACTTATATCATTCCTACAATTGGGTTCTCTATACCGTCGGCTCTCGTCGTGCCCATACGCCTGTGTGTTGACTTTATTGCGTGTTCCATCTGGTCCTCTACTATACTCTGTGCGGCTATTGGGCTGAAGTCATGTATGTTAATAAATTTATACGCAAGACCGGTCAAAGTGAATTTTAAGTCCTGCTCTCCACGATAAAATAAATGGTCTTTGGGCTTTGCCTTACCATACTTGACTATTTCTATGCCTTCCAAAGGAGATGAATATATAACGTTCCTTTGACCCTTCATACCAGTCAGCCACAAATCACCGGGCATAAGTATAGCTTGAAAAGTTGTTGGATCGACTATGCCCTTCTCTTTTAAGTTCCTGTCAGTTATTTCTGAATAAACACCAGCAAGAGTGGATTCTTCATTTTCACCTTTTTTCAACCTTCCTCTTACATATTGAGCTTCTATAGATTTCGCTGCCGATTCATTTTGTAATGCTGCTTTTCCCAAGTTCTTTAACAGTGGGAGTAAAGTGACGGCTTCGTCATCTGTGAGTTCTAAATATATTGGGTTTTCTTTGTCAATTCCAATAGGTTTTACTGTGTAAAGTGATTTTATCTTAACTAATCCACGTCCGAAGTTTCCAACTGACCATATATTTTGAAAGAACTCTTTTGCTATTGGTATATTATTTTCCAACGCTTCTTGGGCATGATCATGCTTACGCGCTCTGAATACTTTGTATATTGCGGTTTTATACAAATTAAATAAACGATTAAGAGGTCCGGTGTCAGGCAAGTAAGGTAGTACATCTTCAAAAACTGTCTGTCCTATTGCATCACATGCTGCGCGTGCCAAATATCCCAATCTTCCGGGTTTGTCTTTTTGACCGTTTTGCTCTGCTTCGTTCATCAAATAAGCATTTTGCGTATCTTTCAAGAGTTTGTAGTCTATTTTTGCAGTCTGGTATTTACCGTCAACTCCTCCGCTCCTTCCGTCAGATGTGAGATACTTTTTCATCTAATTCACCTTTAATTGAACACTCCTAATCTTTTTAAAGCGTATTCTCTTCCTGCCATATCCGCTTTCCATTCACCGGCATGCGGATTCTTTAGGTGTTCCAACTCGTGACCGAGTACTTCCTCGATAGGGTAACCATATAAATATGAGTAAGGGTTCAAGACTATATTGCCTGTTAACTTATCAGATGCTCCCAGATTGACCTTCCTAGCTTTCTTTCCCAATAGGTTTCCAATATAATCGCTGTCTGCCAGACCAACTTCTTTGTCATCAATAACTGTTTTACCAAGATATTCTCCTGCTTCTTCGTTAGAACCCTTAAACCATCCGACTAGTTTTTTTAGCCATTCTATAGCATTATAAGCAGGACTTTCGTTAACATAACTTTTCATAGCATTCATGGATATTGCAGGATCTACAAAAACATCATCTATATAATTCTTCTTCCTTCTTTCAGCGGGCTTTATTTTTTCAACGTTCACCTCGAACACCCTTAATCTTTTATCTTCTAACTTGTTATCTCTAATAAGTAATTAATTTACCTATTTATAAAGCTTTCGATGGGTGTTTTTCGATATATGGAGGCGATATTTTGGGGGAAAAACACTGTTCGATTCCAGGGCTGAAAAGACCGGAAAACTCTCCGTTTGGCGAAAGGAAACAGGAAAACTTTATATATCCAAAACGGAAATAATAAATGTTAGAATTTTAAACGGTGTAGAAAAAGGATACAGAGCAACTTTGGGGAAAGTTGCACAAAGTCCAATTCATTGGGGATGAATTGGGTTTAAAGCGAATCTGGTTCTTAAGTTTACTTTTGAGTATAAACTACTTTTGTAAAAAATATTTGGAAAGAGTAAATAAAAACATTTCGATACTGGAAAACAACTATTCGAAAACATTCTTTCCAGTATAGGAATTCGAAGTAAAAATTGGAGGGGTGGAAATATGGATTCGCTGATACAGAAGGCGTTTGAAAACGTATTTGAAGAGGATACGAAAAAGGAGGATTCGGAAGTTTCGAAACCGGAACAGATACCACGTTCTGAACCGGAACAGAAAACGGAATGTGAAAACGGAGGAGAGTTTGAGAAAAAGATAAAAGACGAATTTGACCTGGATCTCCTAAAAGCGAAAATACTGGTTATGGGCATAGGGGGTGCAGGTAATAACTGTGTTACGAGACTATCGGATATCGGAGTGAAGGGAGCGAGAACAATCGCGGTCAACACGGATGCGAAACATTTGACTATCTCCAGGGCGGATGAAAAGGTTCTGGTAGGAAGGGAACTAACAAAAGGTTTAGGGGCAGGAGGATTCCCCACGCTAGGAAGGAAGGCAGTAGAGGAGAACGAGAGGGAGATGAAAAAACTCCTTGAAGGAATAGACATGCTGTATTTAGTGACGGGCCTCGGAGGCGGAACAGGAACCGGAGGGACTCCAGTGATAGCGAAGATGGCGAAGGAAATGGGGGCGATAGTTATAGCAGGAGTGACCATGCCGTTCAAAGTGGAAGGCGCTAGAATGGGCAAAGCAGAAGATGGACTATACCAGATGAGACAGGTCTGCGACACGGTGATAGTGATAGAGAACGACCGACTCCTCAGCATAGCAGGCAACCTTCCCCTACAGCAGGCATTCGCGGTCGCGGACGATCTGGTCGCGAACATGATAAAGGGGATAACCGAAACGATTTCGCAACCCTCGCTCGTGAACCTAGACTACGCAGACGTGAAGGCGATAATGCACTCGGGAGGCGTAGCGACCGTGGGGTTCGGAGAATCGGATACGAAAACCCGGGCAGAAGAGTGCATAATAAAGGCGATGAGCAACCCGTTGCTTGAGGTTGACTACCAGGGAGGAACCGGAGCGCTTATACACGTGACAGGAGGAGATGACCTGAACCTAAACGAGGTAAACATGATAGGGGAATACGTATCGAAACAGCTCGACCCCGAAGCCCAGGTCATATGGGGCGCAAGGATAGACCCAAATTACCAGGGTAAAATGAAGGTAATAACGATCGTGACAGGCGTTAAATCCCCTTATATCCTAGGGCCTGTCGCAAGGGAAGAAGGAGAGAGAGACGTGAACAAGGAACTCGGAATACCAATCCTTCAAAGATAAGAGTTGGTTTCACCCCTCCAACTTCAAAAAATTTCGTTTGACGCATACGCGGTATGCGTCATTCATTCCTTTTCTTTTTTATTCCATTCATTCAAATTATTTTTATGGGTTCGAAAAAAGGTCAGTTGTTTTTGGTCGCGATTGTATTTCTTATAGGCCTTATTTTCGTGATTCAACAAGCCCTCTTCCAATATTCATCCATCGAAATCTCCGAACCTTTTCAGAGAAGGGATATCGAGCTCCTGAACAACATGTTGGAGACGGTGAACGAAACGATAAAGAAAACGTATATTTGTAACGAAACGAAGGACAGTTTCGAGAACAAGATGGAAGAGCTGAAAGCCTCACTCCTTGAGGAACACGGAAGGGTTTATTCAATAGAGATCGGATACGTAATTAACTGCTCGAACTGGAACAATTCACCCCCGAACCCGAGTCCGTTAAACATGACGGTCAGCGTGAGCGGTCTGGGGAGGGACACGAGGGGAACTTTCGAATTCTATCACGGGCAATAGCCCCGGGCGGATTCGAACCGCCGTCGCCGGGTTTCCTCTTTCACAGCGGAATTTTCGATCCGCTCAAAGCTTTGGAATAGTGTTCCAAGGCCCGACATGCTTGGCCGCTACACTACAGGGCTAAAGGTT
>CAYFVC010000001.1:0-2459 GCA_964346665.1 uncultured archaeon | reverse complement strand
CAGAGCCTGCCTAATGTAAACTTCCTGATTATTGGAATTGCAGTCTGGCCATTGATCGCCACGTTCTTCGGAAACCCCATAGTTTACGGAAAGCTGGCCTGTCCCCACTGCAAGCAGCGAGAGCTGGGATGTCCTGTGTGCGAATTCTTTATGAAAATGGAGAAGAAAGGGGAGAAATGAAATACGAGGAAGTCATAAAACTTCTCAAATCAATGAAGAACGAGAAGAATATCGAGGGTATGCAGAGGTTCGGAATACGCGGAGGGGAAATGCTCGGCATCTCCGTTTACGACATCAGGAGGATCGCGAAAAAGATAGGGAAAAACCATGAGCTGGCGAAAAGGCTCTGGTCTTCCGGGATTCATGAGGCCAGGATGCTTGCCTGTTTTGTATGCGAACCTGAAAAAGTCACTGAAGACCTCATGGAGAAATGGGTTAGAGACTTCGATTCCTGGGACATATGCGACCAGTGCTGTGCTCATTTGTTCGACCAGACACCGTTCGTTGAGAAGAAGATAAATGAGTGGACTTCTCGAAACGAGGAATTCGTGAAGCGATCGGGTTTCGTCCTAATGGCCGCGAAATCCGTTCACGATAAGAAAGCGGAGGATTCCGAGTTCGAGAAATACTTCCCCATAATAAAAAGGGAAGCAACTGATGAGAGGAACTTCGTTAAGAAAGCGGTAAACTGGGCATTAAGGCAGATAGGCAAGAGAAATTTAAACCTTAATAGGAAAGCAGTAAAAACAGCGAAGGAAATCGAAAAGACTGGTTCGAAAGCAGCGAGGTGGATTGCGAAGGACGCGCTTAGGGAACTCACGAGCGAGAAAACCCAGAAAAGGTTGAGAACCAAAAAATAATATACGACAACTCACGTAAACAAAATGCAAAATTTATAAACTTTCTTTCTATTGAGATTTAATGGGTTATCAGGCGTTCACTTGGAGAGCGGTTCTGATCGGGATAATTCTTTCGATTGTCGTATGTATGTATTCAGCATACGCGGGGTTGAAGGTTGGCGGGGTTTATTGGCCGATCATCACGGCAACGATCATGTCCTTCGCCTTGCTCAAGATTTTCGGGGGGACGAACAAGAACGAAGTAAATGTGGCGGCCACAGCGGCTTCCACGGGAGGTCTGCTTGCAGCGGGGATTATTTTCACGGTTCCCGCGATCTGGTTGTTAGGTTTGGATATTTCGATATTCGATGTGACGTTCATAGCGATTGTGGGCGGGTTGCTTGGGGTTTTGTTTACCGTTCCCTTAAGAACGGAAATGATAGAGAGGCTGAAACTCCCCTACCCAGACGGGACGGCAACAGCGAAGGTCCTCGAGGCAGGGGATGAGGGAGGGAGGAAAGCGAAACTTATTTTCGGAATGTTCGGTCTCGCTGGTTTGTTCACAATCGTAAGGGACTACTTCCGAATGTTCCCCTCATTTTTCAACCTGACTTCGCTTAAAGCTGCAGGTTCCAAATATTTTTCATTCGGTTCTAGCATAAGTCTCGTTCCATTTGCAGGCGGATACCTAATAGGACTGAAATTCACCGGGATATGGTTCGCAGGAGCGGTGTTTTCGTATCTAGCGATCGCTCCCTCTCTTGTAGGTTACGGTTTTTTTCCGGATAAATTCGCAGCCATAATGACCGTCACTAAGCCCTTTGGTATTGGGGTTATCATAGGGGCTAGTGTGGTTTACTTCTTTGTCAAGGGATTGCCCGCTTTCAAACCAATGCTGAAGAACATGGGGGGCGGAAAGAAAACAAGGAAATGGTGGTTCGTTCTTCTGATCGTTTTTGTAGCGCTTCTCAGTTTCGCCCTCAAACTGAATGTGTTCATAGCGATAATATCTATATTCGGGGCGTTCCTCGTGAGCTACATCGCTGCGAGAATAACCGGGGAAATAAACATAGATCCGATGGAAGTCTTCGCGATGGCGATCCTTATCATCGTTCTGCTTTTCGTTCAGCTCGACCCGATCGTGGCTGTAACTTTAGCGGCGATACTTTGCATATCCGCTGGGATGGCAGGGGATTTCATGCAGGATCTCAAGGCGGGATTCTTGGTCAAGACGAGACCCATGGACCAGATAAAATCCCAGATAATAAGCGTTTTCTCCTCGGGTATCGTGATCGGGATAATTCTGCTTGCCCTGGACCAGATGTATAAGATAGGGTCCGTGGATCTACCAGCGCCTCAAGCAGTTGCTCTGTCCGCGATCGTTTCCGCAGGAGGTATTTCCCAGTATCTCGTATGGGGAGCGATATTGGGAGGGATACTCACGCTCATTTCTGTCTACTTCAAACAGGGAATCATCCCAATTGCTTTTGGAATAGGTCTCTACGCTCCGATCGAATTGTCGTTCCCGTTATTCGTTGGTGGAATTCTTCGTTACATCGCGAACAAGAAAGGACTCACGGAAAAAGGCCAGCTTATCGCTGCGGGATTCATAGGGGGAGA